>JBAPYB010000387.1:0-8373 GCA_049284515.1 Thermoanaerobaculia bacterium | reverse complement strand
CTCCAACTCGGCCGCGTGCCTCTCCCTCTGCTGCCGGTGCTGCGCCTCCTGCCCCGCGTGGAAGGCCTCGCGCTCCCGGTGGGCCGCGATCTGCTCCTCCAGGCTCGCGACCACCGCCGCGAGGGAAACGTCCGCCGTCATCGTCTTCCCCTTTCATGGCATCTGCCGCAAATCTCGGCTCAACTGCTGCATACTAGAAGAATTCTGCTGCCAATTCCAGCCAGCCGGCCGGCCGGGACCCGAAATCCAGAAGGCGGAACGGTCTGTGAGCCGCAGATGCCCTCTCTGAAGAGGCCCGACCCGGCTCTTCCGAGACCGCGACCTGGATTTCTTACGCCAGACCCATCTAATTTGCAGCAAACGAGGGCTCGTATGCGGCGCTTCAGGGTGATTTTGCGGCAGATTTCTGGGGTCAGGTGCTTCAGATCTCCGAACCGGCTCCATATCTTGAGGAATTTGCGGCTCGACCCTCGGGTCTTGCGGCTCGACCCATGGGTCTTGCAGCTCAGACCTTGAGATCTGTGGCAGATTTTCTGAGATTGGCGGCCGATTCCGGGCGCTTTGCGGCACACGGCAGCGCGCCTCAGATCCGCTCGAGCTGGCGCCGAGAAGTGTCTCGGAAATTGGAGTCCTCTATCGAGTTCCTCGCAGCCGAGGGAGCTCCCGCCGGATCTCCTCAGCCGTCAGCCCCAGCAATCCGGCTCCTTCGATCAATGGATCGAGATCCACCGGATAGAGCCGGTTTCGCGCCGGATCGGCCAGGCCGGCCAGGTTGCGCGGCGCGATGATCCGCCGGATCTCCTCCTCGAAGTCGGGCTTTGGGAGGGCGGCGAGGACGCGATCGAGCATTTCCCGCGTCACCGGATCGGTGCTGCCCAGGAAGCCGCTCCAGGCCCAGCCGTCCGCGGGTCCCGGGAGGAGGCGCTGGCCGGCTTCGGCGAAGCTGGCGGCGGCGAAGTAAAGGAGGGAGCCGGCGGCGAAGCGGTCGAAGTCCCCCATCGTGGCGTAGGCCCCGGCGACGAGCTTCTGGATGTGGTCCGCTTCCAGGCTCAGGAGGTCGCCGTAGCGCTCGAGCCCTTCGGGACCCCGTTCCAGGAGGAGGGCCAGCCGCTCGACGGCGAGCAGACTCCAGGCGATCCCCGTCGAGAAGAGGGGGGAGAGGAAGCAGTAGGCGTGCGGGAGGAGCGCCCAGCCGTCTCCGGCAGCCTGCGCGAGGCGGTGCTGGAGGCGAGGAATCTTGCCGATCGCCCTTGAGGGACGAGCTTCGGCGAACTGGTCCTGCAGGGTGGGATAGCGTGCGAGGAGGTGCGTCCAGGCCCGGTCCGGAGACAGCGGCGCCAGCTCCTCTCGGGCGCGGCCGTCCGCGATCACGAAACCGGCGCTCACCGTGCCGTGGTCGAAGGGGAGGACGTACATCCACCCCTCCTCCAGGATGTGATGGACGGCAGCCTGCTCGTCGGGATAGGGGCCTTCAGGGAGAGCCGCGCCGCCGGCCACCTCGGAGAAGTCGGCCATCCCCTCGAAGTGCCCGAAGACGAGAGTGGTGCGCGGCTCCGTCTCGACCCTTGAAATTGGGAGATGCCGGGCCAGGAATCCACCCGGGCCGGAGGCGTCGATCAGGAGGTCGGCGTCGAAGCGGACGGATAGCCCGTGATGCCTTCCGGCGAGGTGCCAGCCGTTTCGCGCCTCCACGCCGTGCAGGTCCACCTCTTCCAGGACCTCGACGCCGGCACGTCCGGCCGCTAGGATGAGGTGATGGTCCACATCCTCCCGCAGCCAGTGGCAGTCCGCGATGGCGTCGTCGGGGCTGGCCGCCACCAGGAGCCGGCGCTCGTTGGCCGGACCGTTGGCATAGGGACGGCCCGGCGTGTGGCCGTAGAAAGTGAACCCCCGCTTGAGGCCGCGTCGGAGGTGGGGGAGCGTTTTCCGCCAGCGGCCCCAGGCGGCGAGGGCGTGGAGGTCGGCGAGCCCGTACCGCGCGGCGAGCCTCTCCAGGCAGATTGCAGCCAACGGGGTGGAAGATTCGCCGAGGGCGAAGCGGGGGTGCCGCTGGCGGTCGAGCAGGAGCACCCGATGCCCCTGGATCGCCAGAATGCGGGCGAGGATGGAGCCCGCGAAGCCGGAGCCGACGATGGCGATCCGCATCATCGCTCCAGGCGACAGACGACCCTGGGCTCCAAGCGGCCCGAACGATTCATGCGGCCCAGGCGGGCGATGCGGGCGTCCGCGCAGTCCGGACAGTCGGCGAAGCGGCGCGCATCCCAGGTATCGGCGGTGACGATGCCTTGATCCAGAGCGAGGCAGCGCTCCAGTGCCTCTTCGAGCTGTTCCAGACCGGGCGGAGTGAAATCGCCGGCGTCCCGCAGGGCCTCCATGGCCCCATTCCCGCCGCGGACCGGAATCAGCGACACCCGCGCCGCTCCCTGCGCGAAAGCATGCTGGGCGGAGCGTACGGCCCAATCGACCGCCTCGGCCGGCGGCGTGAACGGTGGCGCCACGAGCACGAAGGCACGCAGCCCGATTCCGGCGTCCCGCAGAGTCGCGGCGGCGCGGTCGAAGTCCGCCAGCGTCATCTCCTTGTTGAGGCGGACGAGAGACTGTGGGTGGATCGTCTCCAGTCCCATGGCCACTTCCAGGGAGCCGGCGAGGCGCTCGGCGAAGCGCAGGCAGCGGTCGCCGACGAGCCGGGGGTGGCATTCGACGGTGACCCGGGAAAAGGGAGCGACCAGGCCCAGGATCTCTTCCTCGTCGGCCGGAGGCACCGCCCGGGTCTCGAAGAAGTTGCTGGCGTTGTAGAGCTTCAGGGCGGAGGGATCGCGTGGCGGTCCGGCCGCGCTCAAGGCCTTCCTTATCTGTATAGGCAGAGACCCGTGCGGCGTTGCCCCCTCCAGGGTCTCTCGCCAGAGATCGCAAAACACGCAGGTGAAGGGACATTCAGCTCCGGCAAGGAAGACGGTGAGGGCTGGCAGGAGGCGGCCGTCCGGCTCGCGCTCCTCCTCCCAGACGTGGCCCAGAGGCTCCTGAGGATCGACCGGCCGCTTGGGGGAGCGCAGCGAGCGGATCCACTGCGTCTGCAAGGGTGTTTGGATAGTTCGCATCCCCCGATGCTCCGTCGACCTCCGCCCGGGCATAAATGCCAGGGCTATGAACTGCGCCCTCTGAAGGGGGCTTTTAAGCCGGATTCATCCGGCGTCGCTCGTAGCCCGGGTATTTATGCCCGGGCGGGGGCGACGTCACGACCGAGCTTTCCAACCATCCACTGCGGTTGAGCAGCGCTCCCCTACGTCCGGTGATAAAGGCTCAGCAGGTGGCTCCGGTACCCGGCGGGGTGGATGTCGAAACGGCTGTGAAAGGTCTCCCGAGTCATGGCGCCGTGCTGGAAGCGCCGTTTGGGGAAGACCGGCAGCTCCAGGCCCGTCACTCTCCGGATGCCGCGACCCAGCACCTCGCCTTTCAATTCATAGAGCGCCTCGTGGGAGCCGCGGGTCAGCTCCGCGAAGGGAATGGCCTCGGCCACGGCAATGACCCGCGGGCGGTTGTTGGGGCTGAAGAGCGAGAAACCGTGGCGCCGGGCGGGGGCATAGCCCCGGACGCACCCGCGGCTCAGGCCGCCGCTGTAGGTCAGGGAGTGTTTGATGGCCTCGACTCCCCAGCCCTCCTGGTAGAGCATCCGGTTGTTGACGACGCTGCGGATGGTGAGCTCCGGGTTCTCCTCGATGGGATAGTCCTTGAGGTTCTCGTCGCCGCCGTCGCCGTCGGCGAGGTATCGCCAGTCGGGATAGCGCTCGCGGATGCCCTGGAGCAGGGCGAGGCTCATGGCCGCGCACTCCACGTCCAGGGGCTTGTAGTCCTCGATGGCCTCCACGGCGGCATAGGGATCGAGCCGGGAACCGGCGACTTCGATCGCTTCGCCGAGCATCTGGAGGCCGGTGCGCCGGAGGAACTCCCGGGCCTGCTCCAGATCCTCGCCGCCGCCGTCCACGGCCAGCGTGAACGCCTTGAGGCGGGCCGGGCTCTGTCCGGAGGCCAGAAGCTCGTGGTAGAGACAGAGAAGCAGCGCACCGCTGTCGGCGCCGCCGGAGAAGAGGACGCCGAGGGGCTCCGTCTTGGGCACGGCCGTGAGCCACAGACGGATCTCCTCGCAAAGGGCGCGTATGTAGGCCTCGCCGATCGCGTCGAGGTCCGGCGGCAGGACGCCCCGCGGCGGATCGAAGAAGCGCCGGTAGGCCGGGTTGGGATCGGGGCAGCCCACGAGCTGGATCTCGGTGACGTGGTGGGCCGGCACCATGCGGGTGTAGGAGGGGTGGAATTGGTTTCCGTGCCCCTCCCGCTCCAGCGCGTCGCGGATGGCGTCGATGCGGTCCGCCACCACCAGCATGGGGCCGTCCTTTTCTTTCGCCAGGAAATAGCGCAATGGCCGATCGAGGCTGCGGGCCAGGCAGACTTTCTGTCCATCCCGGGCAATCAGGGCGAAAGAGCCCTGGATCTGGAGCACGTCCCGCGGGTCGTCCGACAGCAGCAGCCGGCGGGCCTCGTCCACGGTCAGATTGAGGATGTGCTGGTCCTCGTCGGGGATCAGATTGACGACGCGGGCGATGGTGTTGTTCCGGGGGTTCATGCGTGGAGCTCCGCTTCGAGGTTGTTCAAGTCGATCTTGACGGTATCCAGGCGACGGCGGGCAAGCTCGTCGAGAAAGGCCAGACGGGTCATTCCTGCGATCTCGGCGGCCTTGCTTCCACTGATGAGCCCTTGGTGATACCACTGAACCGCGGCAGCGAACCGCAGCTCTGTCGCGAACTGACCGGGGTCAACCCGCAAGGCTGAGAAGGCCTCCTCGGGCAAGTTGATCGTCAGCGAAACCACGAGCACCTCCTTCAGCCCCGAAGGGGCGACAGCATAAAGCCTGGGGCGTCAGCCCCAGGTAACCGGTCGTCCCACATCCTCAAGCCCCGAAGGGGCG
Organism: Thermoanaerobaculia bacterium; assembly: GCA_049284515.1. Taxonomy (GTDB): domain Bacteria; phylum Acidobacteriota; class Thermoanaerobaculia; order Multivoradales; family UBA5704; genus DATARR01. The sequence continues at coordinate 3,413 of JBAPYB010000387.1, read as the reverse complement.
GCAGCAGTCCGAATCGCGGAGGCCTGCTGTCGCCCTTTCAGGGCTTTCAATATCAACTGGACCCTATCCTGGGGCTTACGCCCCAGGCTTTATGCTGACGCCCCTTCGGGGCTAAAAACAAGAATTAGCACAAAGCCCTGTGATGTTTACCGCCGCCCAATGGCGACGATCGTCTCATCTTCTACCATCTGTCCGTGCTCCATCCAGGCATCCAGCCCTCCTTCCAGGGGCCGGACGCGGGTGAAGCCTCGGTCCATCAGGGCGCGAGCCACACGGGCCGCGGAGGCTTCGTTCGGTCACGTACAGTAGAGGATCACCTCCCGGTTCCGCGCCAGCCCGGCCAGTTTCTCATCGATTTCCTCGAAGGTGACAAGCAAGGCCCCCGGAATGCGCCGCGGATCGTAGAGAGGGGCGGAGCGGTTGCGCACGTCGACGATCGCCGGCGCCTCGCCGGCGTCGATCATTCGCTTGAGGTCGGCCACGGAGATGCGGGCCAGGCGAAGAAGCTTGCTGAAACGCTTGCGCTGCCACCACTTGGCGGCGATCACCAGCAGCAGCCCCACGGCGAGCACCACCAGCGCCCAGAAGCCCATCGTCTCCAGGAAGTCCACCACCCGGTCGATGGCGCGATGGAAGATGCCGCCCAGCAGCACGCCCGAGCCGAGCCAGAGCAGGCTGCCGAAAGCGTCCCAGAGAAGAAAGTCGCCCAGCTTGCGGCCGGTGGCCCCGGCGAGAGGCGGCGCCACGGTGCTGTAGCCGGGGATGAACTTGGCATAGAGCAGGGACGGCATGCCGGCGCGCTCGAACAGGTCCTCGGTGCCCCGCACGCAGGTATCGGGAGAGAGGGAGAGCCGGCAGAGCGTCTTCAGCACCCGGCGTCCCTGCCAGCGGCCGAGCAGGAACCATACGGTGTCCGCCAGGACCGAGGCCAGGAGCGCCACTCCCAGCAGAGCGGGCAGGCTCATTTGCCCCTGGGCCGCCAGGGCCCCGGACACGATGAGCGTCGGCAGGGCGGGGATGGGCGCGCCGATCTGCTCCAGAAAGACGTTGGCGAAGACGATGTACAGGCCGTAGCGGACGAGATCGGCGATCAGCGACTCCATGGGAGGGCCATAGTATTCCTTTCCGCCCTTGACAGCTTGCCGTGGTCCTGCGGTAAGCTCGCCGCGAACGGAAACCTGACGATGCACGATAACGCCCAGCTCCACACCGCAACCTCCGCCCCCTGGGCTTGGCGTACGCATCATCACTGCTCCGTGAGCTGAGCCGGGCGCCGTCCCGGTCGCATGGACCCGGGACGAGAAGCCGCCAGACGCATTGGTCAACCTCCTTCCGGCTCCGGAAGGAGGTTTTGTTTTGGGGACATCTTCTTCAGCCTCGAACCGCGCCACGCTGGTCGCGACGGTCACGGCCCTGCCGGAGGGAGGGCTGGCGAGCCTCGCCGCCTCCGCCCTGGCCGGGGTGGAATGGCTGGAGGTGCGGGGCGACCTGGTGGGAGACCTCGATCCCGCGGCTCTCCGTTTCTTTCCCGGCAAGCTCCTCTATACCCTGCGCAGCCGCGCCGAGGGGGGCTCCTTCGAGGGCCCGCCCGAGCGGCGCCAACGGCGGCTGATCGACGCGGCGGCCCGCTACGACCTGGTGGACCTCGAGGCGGCGCGCGACCTGTCGCCCGAGGTGCTCGCGGCGGTGCCGGCCGAGAGCCGGGTCCTTTCCTGGCACGGCCCGGCGGCCGATCTCGAGGCGCTCAAGGCCACCTTCGAGCGCATGGCGAGCATTCCTGCCCGGCTGTACAAGCTGGTGCCCACGGCCACCCAGCCGGGCGAGGAGCTGCCGCCCTTGCAGCTTCTGCAGTCGCTGGGGCGCCGGGACGTCATTGCCTTCTCCACCGGCGCTTCCGGCGCCTGGACGCGGTTCCTGGCCCCCCGGCTGGGCGCGCCGGTGGTCTACGGCGCCTTGGGAGAGGTGGCGGGCGCGCCGGGCCAGATCTCGATCGAACGCCTGCGGACCGACTATGGCCTGCCGGAGCTGCCGCCGGTCGAGGTGCTGTTCGGCATCGTCGGCCATCTCGTGGCCCGGTCCCTGTCGCCCCGCATTCACAACGGCGCCTATCGCTCTCTGGGGATCCCGGCTCTGTATCTCGCCTTTGATACCGAGACCTTCGGCGACTTCTGGCTGGAGGTGGTGGAAAACGGCATGCTGGAGGCTCTGGGCTTCCCGCTCCGCGGCTTGTCGGTGACCACGCCGTTCAAGGAGGCCGCTCTCGCTTTGGCCGGAGCGGAGAGCCCGCTGGCGGGACTGATCGGCGCCGCCAACACGCTGTTGTGGAATCAGGGCGTGTGGGAGGCCGAGGCCACGGATACGGACGGCGTCGTCCTTCCTCTGCAGGACCGCGGTATCGCTTTCGACGGTCTCAAGGCCGCGGTGGTGGGGGCCGGCGGCGCGGGGCGGAGCGCGGCGGAAGGCCTCAAGAAGGCGGGAGCGCAGGTGACGATCTTCAACCGCGGTCCGGAGCGCGGCCAGGCCGCCGGCGAGCGTCTGAAGATTCCGTTCCTCCCTCTCGCCGAGCTGGACCCCGGACAGTTCGGCCTGCTGGTGAATTCCACGTCTCTGGGGCGTGGCGCCGACGATCCGCTGCCCTTCGACGTCGACCGTCTGCGGCCCGGAACGGTGGTGATCGATCTCGTCTACCTGCTCGACCGGCCGACGCGCCTGCTGACTGAGGCGGCGGCGCGGGGCGCGGCGGTCATCGACGGGCGGGAGGTGCTGATGGACCAGGCCCGCGGCCAGTTCCGCCTGATGACGGGGCGGGAGCTCCCCCTGGATCTCGCCCGCCGGGCCGTCGGGCTGGAGGACCTGTGAGAGTCTCCGCCGCCTTGCCCACCGGCGTCGCCGCCCTGCTGTTCGAGAGCGCCCGCCGCCGGCGCGATGCGGAGGACCGGCTGGTGGCGCACCTGCGGCAGGCCGGGTACTCGGAAGTCATCCTCCCCATCCTCGATTACCTGGAGCCCTACGATTCGCTGCTGACGCCGGCCTCCCGGGGCGAGCTGTACCGCTTCGTCGACCGGGACGGCGAGCTGCTCGCCTTGCGCGCCGACTTCACACCCATGCTGGCCCGGCTGCTGGCGCCCCGCCTCGCCTCCCTGTCGCTCCCCCTTCGTCTCTATTACCGCGGCGACGTGGTGCGCTATCAGGAGGAACGGGCGGGCCGGGCGCGTGAGTTCTACCAGCTTGGCGCCGAGCTGCTGGGCCTGCCCGGCGAGGCGGCGGAGCAGGAGGTTTTGAGGCTTTTCCTGGAGCTGGCCACGGCCGCGGGAGGGGGCGCTCTCCAGGTGGTGCTCGGCTTCGCCGGCGCCCTCGACCAATTGCTGCTGGCGGCGGGCTCCAGCGATGCCGCGGCCCCGGCGGCGCTGGCT
>JBAPYB010000386.1:0-2083 GCA_049284515.1 Thermoanaerobaculia bacterium | reverse complement strand
GCTGCGCCACGAGCGGCCGTTGATGGTGCTGGTGCAGCTCCCCTTCTGGGCCGAGCTCGGCGGCGAGCTGGCCCGCCGGCTCGGCGCACCCCTGGTCTACGACCGCATCGACCTGCACGCCGGCTTCCCCGGCGTGCCGTCCGGCATCGAGGCCGTGGAGGCGCGCCTCATCCGCATGGCGGACCTGGTGTGCGCCACCGCCGGCCTGCTTGCGGAGCGCCCGCGGGAGGCTGGCCCCCAGGTCCTGCGGCTGCCCAACGGCGTCGACCTCGAAGCCTTCCCGCCACCGGCCAGTCACGGCGAGAGCGTTCGCGACGCTGCGGCCCCAGTGCGCGTGGGCTACGTCGGCGCTCTCGGGCCCTGGTTCGACGTCGACGCCGTGCAGGAGGCCGCCCGCGAGCTCTCCGGCTGGCACTTCCGCCTCGCCGGCCGGGTGGAGGACCCGGAGGTCGCCGCCCTGCGCGCGCTACCCAACCTGGAGACGCTCGGGGAGATCCCCTTCGCCGAGGTGCCCGGCTTCCTCGCCGGCCTCGACGTGGCCCTGGTGCCCTTCCGCGACCTCCCCCTCACCCGCGCGGTGGACCCGGTGAAGCTCTACGAGGCGCTCGCCACCGGCCTGCCCGTGGTGGCCCGCCGGCTGCCCGAGACCGAGCGCTGGAGCGAGCCCCTCGTCTACCTCTACGACGATCCCCACGACTTCGTCCGCCAGTTGCGCCGCGCCGTGGCCGAGCACACCCCGGAGCTCGCCCGCGAGCGCCGCCGCGCCGCCGAGAGCGAGAGCTGGGATCGCCGCGTCGCAGAGCTGCTCCAGGCCGTGAGCCCGCTCGCCGCGGACGGGCGCCGGGTGCAGCGGTCGTAATCGAGACCTGGGAGCCCAACTGGATCACGGCCCAGGTTCGCGTCGAGAAGTGACGATTCCCCGCGGCGGCTTCAGCCCTCCCGGAGCAGGCGGCCCAGCCGGCGGACGCCGTCGAGGATCTCCGGGATGCCGGTGCCGCCGTAGCCGAGGACCAGGCCGGAGCGGGAGGGCTCGGCGAGGTAGCAAGCCGAGAGCGGCATCGCCCACAGTCCCTGGCTGGCGGCTTGCTCGGAGATCCGGCGGTCGCAGGCACCTGATTCCAGGATCGCCGTCAGGTGCATTCCCGCCCGCTCGCCGAGCACCTGGAGCGACGTGCCGGGCTCGCTCCGCAGCGCCTCGACCAGGGCGCCGCGCCGCTCGCGATAGAGCAGCCGCATCCGCCGCAGGTGGCGGGCGAAGTGCCCCTCGGCCAGGAAGTCGGTGAGCACGGCCTGATACAAGGCGGGTGGAAAATCGTCGATCGCCGCGCGCACGGCGGCGAAGCGGCTCACGAGGTCGGCGGGGGCGACCAGATAGCCGGTGCGCAGCGCCGGGAACAAAACCTTGCTGAAGGTGCCGATGTAGACGACGCGGGAGTCCCGGTCGAGACCCTGGAGAGCCGCGATCGGCTGGCTCTCGTAGCGGTACTCGCTGTCGTAGTCGTCCTCCAGGATCCAGGCGCCGCTGTGTTGTGCCCAGTCGAGGAGCTGCAACCGTCGCGACGCCGTCAGGGTCGCTCCCAGCGGGTATTGGTGCGACGGAGTGACGTAGGCGGCCCGTGCCTGCGGGCTGCGGGCGACGCCGGCCGCCACGTCCAGGCCTTCCTCGTCGACCGGCACGGGGACCAGACGGGCGCCGGAGATCGCCAGCGCGTCGCGCGCTCCCGGATAGCCCGGCTCCTCGACCCAAACCTCGTCGCCGGGGTCCAGCAGGACGCGGGCCGCGATCGCCAGGGCGTGTTGGGAGCCGCTCGTCACCAGGATCTGCTCAGGCGTGCAGCGGACGCCGCGGGAGGTCCGCAAGTAGGCGGCCAGCGTCTCGCGGAAGCGGAGGTCCCCCAGCGGGTGGCCGTACTGCAACTGGCTGGCGCGCGGATTGCGCCCGTGGCGGGCGACCAGGCCCGACCAGACCTGGAGCGGGAAATGGTCGACGGCGATCTGGCTGACGCGAAACGCCCCCAACCCCTGGAGCCACGGCTCGTGCCTCGCGAGCGGCAGCCCCGGGATGGCGGCGACGGCCCGGGGC
>JBAPYB010000385.1:0-1700 GCA_049284515.1 Thermoanaerobaculia bacterium | reverse complement strand
GATCGCGCCGGCGTCCGGCGCCTGCCGGCCGCGGGCCAGCGCCCGCCGGGCTTCCGCCGGATCGAGCCAGCCCAACAGCGACCGCGCCTCGCGAAAGGCCGAGGGTTCCCTGGCTTGCATGGGTTTGAGGCTCATGGGCGACCTCCGGTCGAAAACGGGCGCCGGCGACGGCCGGCGCCTTCTTCTCTCAGACTTGCTCAGAACGCACAATCGATGCCGCAGGAGATGGCGTCCTCCGCCGCGTACCCTACGATGGTGGTAGGACCGATCCCCAGGTCTCCCACGATCGCCGCGACACAATTGACGAAGGACGTGAGGCTGGTGATGCTGGCACAGCCGCCGAGGCCGTTGACGTTCAACTGGCTCTCCAGGGCGCTGACCATGCAGGAGCCCCAGCAGGACGCCGGCATCACCAGGGCGGGGGCGCGCCGGACCCTGTCCATCCCTCGCAGGACCGGCGCAGCTTGACGGGGTAGTGTCATCACGATCTCCTCCTTCCAAACGGTTTTCGCTCCGCCCCGGGACGGCGGAGCGACAGGTGAGAAACCGGTCCCGTGGCCCGCCTCCCGCGGGCGCCTGCGAGCACACGGTCCCAGCGGCGAAAAACCGATCAATAGACGTCCCAGGAGCGCAGCGAGCCGACGGTGACCGGCACCACGTCGCTCACGTCGACGGTATAGCGATAGACCCGGCGTGCCTGCTCCAGGCGGCGCGCCGGATTGAAGAAGACCAGCTTGACGTCCCAGCAGTCGGCGCCCGGGCGGCAGGCCGGGCTGCGCTCGACGTCGATCTTGTCGAGCTGCAGGCCGGACTGCGCCGCCGAGCTGAACACCACCCCCGCCTGGAACGCATTGGTAGCGGCGAAGTTGAGCGCGCGGTCCTGCGGCGAGGTGCCCAGGTTGCGCAGCTCGTAGTAGATCCGCTCGAGGAAGTTGCCGATCGCCGAGGCCCGCTGGGCGTGCTCCGCACCGGCGTCCGAGTCCGTGGGCGCCGGGCCGAGGACCGCCTGCACCAGCGCGGGCGTGGACCAGTCGTGCAGGCCCCGCAGCTCGGGGAAGATGCGCGGCACCGCCTGCCCGTTCAGCAGCCTGGCGGTGCCCCGGATCCGGCCGGGGATCGCGGCCCGTTCGACGCCTTCCGAGAGCTGTGCCTGGAGGAATTGCCGCAGCCGGTCGTAGACCGTCTCGGCGAAGGCTCCCGCCGGCTGGATGGCGTAGACGACGGTGGCCTCGAGGCTCAGCGTCCAGGTGACGGCCGCGGCCAGCGACGGATCGCCCTGGAGGACCTCGAGGAAGTCCCTGGGATTGGCAACGTTTTTTCCGGTCTGCTGGACGAGCGCGTCGCGCCGTGCCTCCGAGCCGAAGTCGTAGCCCACCGTGCCCAGCGCGTACACGAGGTGCGCCTTGTCGTGCTTCGCGCCGCCGCAACCGCACGAAGCGCCCTTGCCGCCGCACGCGCAGGAGGGCTGGAGCTCGCTGGGAGCGACCAGCACCGGCGCGTCGGATTCCTCGGAGTCCAGGCCGTCCTCTTCGAACGCCTCGTCGACTGCCGTCGACTCTTCGAGCTGCGTGATTTCGGACATCACATCCTCCTTGTCAGTTGTCTCCCCGGACGGGGAAAGGTACGGTTCACGACGGGAGAAATCCTTGCTTTCGGCGGCGCGCACGCCGGCGGCGCCGAGCCCGAGCCATGCCGCAGCC
>JBAPYB010000384.1:0-6812 GCA_049284515.1 Thermoanaerobaculia bacterium | reverse complement strand
GCCCCCCAGGCCGGCGCCACCGCCAGGAGCAGCAACAGAATTACTTGATGCATTGCAGGTGCTGCTGCGCGGCCTCCTGAGAGTTGAGGACGCTGAAGATCCCCCACAGGCCGAGCCGGAAGTGCATGGACGGATAGGTGCGGAAGAGGTAGTCGCCGTGGACCTTGTTGATGCCGCCGGCGCTCTCGATCAGCACGTCGTAGTGGTTGGTGGGGCCGTGGCCCATGCGCGAGCCCTGCCAGTCGGTGAGCGAGTCGGGCAGCTCCTGGCCGAACTCGGCCAGGGGGGCACCGGCCTCCTCCACCAGCTCGAGGACGGCTCCGACGTCCACCTGCCTGCTGAAGGCCTCGAGGCTCGCCCGCTTGGCCGTCCTGCCGATGGCCTCGGGGCTCGCCACCTGCCTCAGCTTCTCCGCGACAGCGGGGACACAGCGGTGGGCGTCGCCGAGGAGCGACGAGGAGTAGAGGTTGGTGTGGGTGGTGGGCGGCACGCAGCCCGGGCCGTAGCTCATGTACGGCGTCTCCGCCCACAGGTGGCCGTAGAGCTCGAACACCTGGTTGGTGTCGCTGTTGCCGCCGGCGCTCAGCACCCGGAAGCGCACCTGCTCGCCGCGGCAGGCCGCGAACGTCGGCGTCGCCGGCGGGATGCTGCAGGCGCTGCAGGCCGTGCAGGTCTTGTTCTTGGCGTCGAAAGCCGTACAGCAATAGGGCAGGTTTACCGCCTTGTTTGCCACCAGCACGCAACCCACGTCCGTGGCGGTCGGGCCGCTGCTCGGGATGGTGCACTTGTTGTCGCAGTAGCGGACGTTGAACCCCGGACCCAAATTCGGGTTGAACAGCGGCTCGGTGCCGTAGTTGGCGGTATTGATCTCCTGAGCCACGCCTCCGTTCTGCACGCTCAACAGGTCGCGGGTGATCAGGACGAACTCCCGGAACTTCTGAGCGGGCAGACCCGGGCTCGCGGGAGCGGTGATCACCGTGGTGATCCGCGAGCTCTCGCCCGCTGGCCAGTCCGCACCCTCGGGCTCGATCACCAGGGCCCCGAACAGGCCATGGTTGAAGTGGTTGACCACGTCGGACGACACCAGGTTGGCGGCGCCGAACTCGATGGGGATGTGCCGCGCCGGCTTGAGCTTGGCGTCGACGTTGCCGGCGTACCACCTGTAGGTGAGCGGCGGATCGTTCGGCTGCATCGGTTTCATGGTCTGGATGGGGTTCGAGCCGGCGTTGAAGCCGTTGCTCGTGGAGCCGTCGAAGGTGACGAGCTGCGGGTGCAGGCCGACCGCCGTGGAGGTGCCGGCCGCGAGGTACTTCGGATCGATGACGTTGTACAGCCTGACCTGGATGCAGTCGCCGGCGCTGGCGCGCAGCACCAGCGGCTGCGGCGTCTGCGAGCTCGCCGTGCAGGAGGGCCCCGGCCTGTTGTTCGGGCAGGTGAGGTCGTCGAAGTTGTAGAACAGGATGCCGTTCGGGTCGCTCAGCCCTTCGAGCTGGTTGTAGACCAGCGCCTTCGAGCTCAGCGCCTGCTGGGCGGTGATGGCGACCACCCTGTACTCGCGCAGCTTGTGCGGCGGCCTGATCTCCCCGCAGACATCGATCGAAGTATCGACCGGCGGCTTGTTCTGCGGCAGCGACCGCAGATTGGTCTGCGGCTGGCTGTAGGCGCGGATCAGCCCCCAGTTGCCGCCATTCTGCTCGGGCACGGCGGCGCCGGGCATGTAGAGGTAGTCGGCCCAGGGGGTGACGGGGGTCGTGGCCGACACCCAGTTGGGGATGCGGACGATCTGCTCGGTGTGCTCCGAGATGCCGACGGTCATGCTGTTGCGCCAGCCGGAGTCGGTCATCGACGCCTCGAAGAGCCACTTCAGCCCCTGCATGGTGAAGTTGTGGGGGTTGGTGTGGGCGCCGACCAGGGCGCGCACCTGCACGTCGTCCCCGGCGTAAGTGCGCATGATGGGCGTGAACGGATCGCCCGGCTGCGCAGGCTGCACGTTGAGCGGCGGATACGGGTAACCCTGGCAGGAGACGCCGGCGCCCTTGCAGGGGATCGTGGCGTTGCAGAAGGCGTTGTTGTTCGAGCAGAAGCCGCCCAGGACGCAGGTCGCCGGCGAGGTGCACTGCGAGTCATTGACACAGGCGGCCGCCGTCGTGTCGGAGCAGTAGCCGCGCAGGTCGCCGCGGTCGATCGAGACGTAGGCGTAGGAGTAGTCGCCGGAGTTGGGGTCCTTGCTGTTGGCGGCCAGGCGCTGCGGCAGCGGCTCGTTGCGGTAGTTCACCGAGAAGTTGTTGGAGGCGTTGCTGAAGGTGATGACCTCGGGGCCTTTCGGGGCGTCTTGCGGCACCGTGCCCCAGATCTGCGGCACGGGCACCTGCGGCGTCGCGGCGGTGACCGCCTTGCAACTGCTGCACACGCCGGGGATGCCGGGGGCCAGGTTGCAGGTCGCCATGACGTTGGCATTGCCGCACTGCGCGTTGATCTCCTGCGGCGTGGCCCAGGGCGCCGGCATGCACTTCGTCGTCAGGCTCGTCGAGCAGAAGCCGTAGGCGATGCAGCGGCCCGACTTGCACTCTTTGACCGGCTGGTCGTAGTCGGTGGGCGGAGTGCACGACTGCTTCGGATCGTCGGCGCAGAAGCCGCTGGCAGGGAGCGTCTTGAGATTGATGAACGGATTGTAGGCCAGGGTCGAGTCCTGCATCTCCATGAGGAACTCGCGGAAGCTCTCCGCCGGCTTCGCGGTCTCGATCACCGCCTGCCAGGAGGTGGGGCCGCCGTCGGCCACGGTGACGACGCCATTGACGCCGTTGTACCCCTTGACCGTGCGCATCACCAGCGGATTGCCGTTCGCGTCCACGCCGCCCAACTGGCTGGACGTGTCGGTGACCTTGTTGTTTTCGTTGGAGAACCAGTTCGAGCCCTTGGGCTCGATCACCAGGCCGGCGTAGAGGCCCGCCTGCTGGTGGGTGGAGGGGCCGAAGTGGTCGTGGGTGAAGACGGTGCGCAGGGTGCGGTCACGGGCGCCCGGCGCAGGCTGGCAGGAGGGCGGAGGGGAGGGGGAGGGGCCGTCGAAGAGCGGATCGGCGTACCAGCGCTGGATGGTGGCCTGGGCGCCCACCCACTCGCCGCCAGGCCCCGGCCCGAAGAACGGGATCTCGCGCGCCACCGGGCAGTCGAAGGTGCCGTCGCGCTTGTCGCCCTCCGTGCAGCCGTTGCCGGCGCGGATGGCCTTGATGCGCTCCACCACCTCGTTGGGGGCGAAGGTGCCGTCCTCGTAGTTGAAGCCGTTGGTGGCGCCGTCGGAGGAGGTGACGTCGAACTTCACCAGGTGGATGTGCTGGCCCAGGATGTCGGTCGGCGTGCGCACCTCGAAGTCGTCGAGCTCGTAGACGTTGGGCACCAGGTTGGCCTGCGTGTACTCGATGCACTCGCCCGAGTCGGCGCGGAAGAAGAACGGCTCCGGCGGCCGGGTGCCGTTGAGCGTCGGCTTGACGTCGCCCCACAGGGTGAGCAGCCGCTCCTGCGGCAGGTGCCATCCCTCTTTGTTGAAGATGGCGTCGAGCTGGATGTCGGCCGCCTTGTAGCGCCGGGTCTTGAGGTCCGGCGGCACGCCGCCGTCCGGGCAGTAGCGGATGCAGGGGTCGGCGTAGGGCGCGCCCTGCTTGGGCGGCAGGCCGTTGAGGATGAAGCGGGCGGGCTTGCCCTCCGGCGTCCTGGTGGGGTGGTAGCGCAGGGAGTGGGCGCGCATGGCCACCTTCTCGATCAGCGTGCCGTCCTCGGCGACCTTGATGGCGGAGACCTTCTCCAGCGTCTTGCTGAAGTCCTGGGGGTTGAGCGGCGCCACGTCCACCGTGCCGCCGCCCAGGATGATGTGCCGCGGCAGGCCGCCGTCGAGCGGGTTGCACTGCGCCGTGGGCGAGCCGCAGGCGGAGAGGTCGGGCGGGGTGTTGCCATATTTGGGCGTGCACCGCTCGCCGTTGTCCGAGCAGGCGTAGGCGAAGTCCATGGGCGGGTGCGCCACCCGCTGGCCGCCGACGCCGGGGATGAAGAAGGGGTAGCCCGGGTTCTTCCACGACTCGTCCCCCGGCCCCAGCTCGCCGGGCAAAAGGTTGGACTTGCATTCGGTGGTGCCGCCGGGCAGCGTGCGGCAGGCCCAGACCTCGGTGCCGCCCTTGACCAGCAAGGTCTTGGCCGGCATGGGCGCCATGGGCAGGGTCGGCAGGGGCACGAGGGCGGGGATGGGCGTGCCCGCCTGGATCTCGCCGTCCGGCAGGGCGCGGGCGGTGGTCACCCTGCCGACCTCGGGGATGGCGCCGGTGACGGGCCGCTCCTTGTCGTCGAGCTCGGTCCCCGGCTCGAACGTGTCGTGCACCCGCCAGAGCGCCCACATGCCGGCCGCGAAGTGGGGGTAGAAGTGGCAGTGGAAGATCGAGTCGCCCACCGTCTGGTTCACGTTGCCGCTGCCGTTGTAGACCATCTCCAGGGTGAACGAGGAGCCGGGCCCGAACGTCTGGCTGTCCGTGTAGTCGCCGTTGGGCGAATCGGGCGAGTGCAGCCACTGGTGGGCGTGCTGGTGGTGCATGTGGTGGAGGTCCACGCCGGCGTGCAGGATCTGGAACTTGGTGTGGTCCGACATGTAGCTGTGGTAGACGTTCGACGGATCGTCGGGGTAGAAGGCCTTGGTGGCGCGGTTGCGGGCCCCGGCGCTGCAGTCGTAGGTCAACTGGCTGGAGCTCCAGGTGCAGTTGGTGTCCGAGTAGGCCGGCTTGTCCACCACCATGGCCGGATCGCCCACTGCCCAGGAGGCGAGGAAGAACTCCTCGTACTTGCAGCTCGTGCAGCCCGCCTCGGGGCCGACGCCGAAGCGGTTGGCGAGGATCTCGGAGCCGATCCCCCCCATGCCGTAGTTGAAGCCGAAGAAGTCGGCGCCGTTGCCGTCGCTCTTGAGCACTTGGGAATAGACGTTGGGGAAGGCCTGCGTGGCGCTGAACATCTCGTGGTAGAGGATGACGAACTCGCGCCAGGGCTGGAGCCGGTCCGGCAGCGCGTAGGCCGGGTTGAACACCGGGCGCACGAGGCCGGACGCCGGGAAGCTCCCGGGCTTCCCGTCCTTGGTGCGGCCGGTGATGAGGGCGGTCAGGTCGCCGTGCACGAGCTCGCCGCCATGGGGGCAGCCCGCCGTCGCCTGATTCGGGCAGTTCAGCAGGTTGAGCACCGGCACGCCGGCCTGGGCGGTGTCCTTGTAGACCGCGCGGTAGTTGACGACCGGCAGGTCGCTGGGGTCCTTGCGGAGGCAGGTCCCCTGGCTCACCTGGCCGTCGTGGCTGGCGCGGCAGAGGTCCTGCTCGGTGACCTCGCTGCGGTACCACTCGGCGCCCGCCGGCTGGATGGTCACCGCGCCGAACAGCCCGAGGGCGAGCTGGCCGCCGTCGCTCGCATTATTGGCATTGGTGAAGGTGTCGGCCGTGCTGTAGAGCAGAAAGGAGCCCTCGTGCGCGGCGTAGAGGGTGTAGGTGTGGGTGCCGCCGGACTTCACCAGGCTGGTGGGGTTGTTCCCTACCCAGGAGCCGTCGTCCTGGGAATCCTTCACCCACTGCACACCCTGGACGTGGACCGAGGCATCGGAAGTCACCGCGCTGTTGGCGTCCGGCGACAGCAGGTTGCCGAAGACGACCTGCAGGCACTGCCCTTCGTTGACCCGCAGCGCCAGCGGCCGCGGCCGTTTGGCGCTGCGCAGGTGGACGTTGCCGGCCTGGCACTTCTGCCCGCTGTTCCACAGGGCGCGGCAACTGTTCTGCTCGGACTCCTTCTCCTTCGTGACGGAATTCGGAAAGACGTCGCGCGCCAGGGCGAACATCAATCCGTCCGGCAACTGGGCGCCCAGCCGGTTGAGGGTCAGCGACTGGTTGATCGCCACCACGTAGGCGGTGACGATGGACCCGTTGTTGGGGCACACGGGCTCGCCGGCCAGCCGGGTGAGGGTCAACGGCACCGGATGGGCCCTCTGCGTGGGGTGGGCGCTCCGGGGCCGCTGGGGGACCGCGGGCTCGGCCCGCGCGGCGGCGGCTCCGAGCAGGGCCAGGGAAACGGTCAAGAGGATGCGATGCAGGACGCGCTCAGGGTTCATCGAAAACCTCCCTCGAAGCCAGGCCGGACCGCCGGTCGTTACCGGCGGCCACGGGACAGTAGAAGAACTCCGGATAGCCCGCAGCACGCAAGGCCTGCGCTCTCCACTCATGTATCCTGTCAACTGGAGCAGTGGTGCGCGAATATACCTCAAGCCCGCGTCCTTGAACAGACCTGAAACGACTTTGCTCGGATCTCGCTGGGCAGGACCGGAGACGCCGCCAAGGGGATTGCGAAAGAGGTGGTCGCGACGAGAGGAGAGGTGGTCCAGACCCTCTGGATCGGTCCCGAGCTGTCCACCCTGGAGCGGCTCTCCCTGCGCTCGTTCCTGGCGCATGGCCATGAGGTGTGCCTCTACACCTACGGCGAGGTGCGCGGGGTGCCGGCGGGGGTCGCGGTGCGCGACGCCGCGGAGATCCTCCCCGCCGCGGCGGTCTTCCGCTATCGCGACCTGCCGAGCTACGCGGGGTTCGCGAATTTCTTCCGCTACAAGCTGCTGCTCGAGCGGGGGGGCTGGTGGGTGGACGCCGACGTCGTCTGCATGGCTCCGTTCGACCTCCCGGGCGAGCACGTCTTCGCCAGCGAGCCGGGGCGGGAGGGGGAGGTGCCGGCCAGCGCGGTGATCAAGGCGCCGGCGGGCAGCGCGGTGATGGCCGCGGCCTGGGCGGCCTGCCGGAGCAGGGACCCGGAGT
>JBAPYB010000383.1:0-15282 GCA_049284515.1 Thermoanaerobaculia bacterium | reverse complement strand
CTCCGGAGCCGCGGTTCGTTCCGCCACCGCCGCCTCCCCCGGTTGACGAGCCGCTGGGCGAGGAGCCGCAGATCTATGGCGGCGCCTTCCCGGAGATCGAAGTTGAAGAGGAGGACGACCTCGCGGCCACGATGCTGGCCGCAGCCGCCACGATCGTGCCCGGGCCGGCCTCTTCGCCTCTCGCCAGCGAGCCCGCCGCTGCAGTCCAAGAAGAGGAGATCGAGCTCGATCTCGACGAAGTCTTCGTGCTCGACATGGAGAGCGACGACGAGCCGACGAGCCTCGTGAAGCCGCCGCCGGACCTGGCCGCCGGCGCGGGTCTGCGCCTCGGCTCCGCCTGGTCCGGGACCGGCAAGGAGGCCGCCGCCGCGCCCGTGCAGGACGAGCCGGAGGCTGTCGAGGAGGAGGTCGAAGTCCTCCCCGACATCGAGCTCGAGCTCGAAATGGAGGCGGCACCGCCACCGCAGCCCGCTCCGGCCGCGGCGCCAAGCCCGTTCGACTCGCTCCCCAGCCTCGGCGGACAGTTCGTTTTCGAGCTGGACGAGGAGTTGCCGCCCCTGGAAGGCCCGACCTGGACGGTCGAGCCGGAGTCGCAGCGGGACGAGCCGGAGACGCTCCGCATCGACGCCGACCTGCTGGAGCGGACGGCGGCCGAGCTTCAGGCGCGGCCGGTCGAGCGCGACGAGGACCTGGTCAGCGAAGCCGAGGTCCTGGCGAAGTACGGCCTGGAGGAAAAGGCCCTGGAGCGCCTGCGCGACGCGCTGCGCATCCGGCCCCAGAACCTCGGCGCCCACGCCCTGATGGTCCAGATCCACCTGGAGAAGGGACGCCACGGCCGGGTCGTGGAGCTGGCCCGGACCATGGCCCGGATCGCCGCCGAAACGGGCGACAGCTATCTCTGGCCGAAGACGCGGCGGCACCTTGTCGACGCGGGCTACCGGCTCGACGGCGACCGCGTGCAGGCCGGTCCGCACGGCATCATGGAAGAGCCGGCCCCGGCGCCCAAGCCCAAACCGAAGCCGGTGCCGGCGGAGCCGCCGAGAGTCGCCGCTCCCGAGCCTGCCCCTGCGCCGCCGCCACCCGTCCCGGCTGCTCCGGTGGCGAGCGCTCCGCCCGCTCCCGCGGCGCCTCCGCCGGTGGCGCGCAAGAAGCCCGCCGCGAACATCGATCAGATGCTGAAGGGCATCCTGGACACGCCGAAGAGGTCCCGTCCGGCCGCTCCGCCGCCGGTCCCGCCGGCCCCGCCGGCTGTAGTTCCAGCCCCACCCCTTCCAGCGCCTCCTCCTGTGATCGCCGCTCCTCCCCCTCCGATCGTGCCACCGCCCCTGGCCAGCGCGCCTCCGCCGCCGATGCAGGCTCCGCCGCCCGCGGCGCCGCGGCCTGGCCTGTTCAATCCGCTGGAGATCGGCGAGATGATCGAGCGGGAGGAGCTGGATTGGGACGAGCCGGCGTCGGCCGGGCCTTCGCCCTTCCAGTCTCTCCAGCCGCCGGAGCCAACCGTCGGAGCCGAGAGCGGCCTGTATCCGGGCCTCGACGACACAGGCAGCATGAGCTGGCTCGACGAGGCGGACAGGCGGCGGCCCGGCAAGGGGGCGCGCGCCGAGCGCCTGTTCGACGAGGAGGAGGACTTCTTCGATCTGGCCGGCGAGCTCGAACAGGAGCTTTCCCAGGAGGATGGCTTCCAGCCCGGCGACGGCCTGCTCACGCCGCAGGAACAGTCCCTGGAGGAGATCGTGGAGGGCTTCAAGAAGGGGGTCGCCGAGCACCTCTCGCCCACCGACTACGACACCCACTTCAACCTCGGCATCGCCTACCGCGAGATGGGCCTGCTGGACGAGGCCATCGGCGAGTTCCAGATCGCCGCCAAGGAGCCGAGCCACCTGGTGTTCTGCTGCTCCATGCTGGGCCTCTGCTTCCTCGACAAGGGGCTGCCCGAGCTGGCCGTCCGCTGGTACCGCCGCGGCCTCGACGCCCCCGGCGTCAGCGAGGAAGACACCCTCGGCCTCCTCTACGACCTCGGCTGCGCCTACATCGGCCTGGACGACAAGGAATCCGCCTACAAGACCTTCGTCGACCTCTACGGCATGGACACGAACTACCGCGACGTGGTCGCGCGTATCGAGGAGCTGGGGCCTCGGTAGGGGCGGGGGGCCACGTCCCCTGGGAGTGCCGGTGTCCCCGCCGGCTTCTTCCTCTCTTGCCCCGCCCGGGGAAGTCTCTCGCTGCACTGTTCGGAATTGGGAGCGTGTCTGCGGGACATCTCTGCGGTATACTGGTTGCGAAAGCGCTAGCGGAAACGCCGTATTTGGGGGACCATCCCGAAGTTAGGCGCAGTTCACAGCGGGAGACAACGATGAACAGTTTCTTTGATTCATTGGTTTGCATAGTTCCTGCGAAGACGGTCAGTCAAAGGCTTCCGAATAAGAACAGAAAGCCCTTCTTTCGCGATCTCAGCCTGTTGGACATCAAAATCCGGCAACTCAAGCAGCTCATGCCAGCAGAGAATATCCTCGTCGTTAGCGAAAATGACGATAGAGCCGATCTCTCTCGCTGCTACGGCGTGCAGTTTTTGAGGCTCGATCCGACTATCTACGATGACAACGTTTCTCTCCGTGACTTCTTCGAGATCGTCCTGCCTTCCATCCTGACGCTCAATCTTCTCGTAGCGTACGTCACCACACCCTATCTCAATCAATCCGCCATTGGAGGCATGATTTCGCAGTATCGCTCGCTGCCGCCCAGTTACGATAGTCTCGTTGCCGTAACGAGAGTGCAAACGAAGTTATTCGACCATCATCTTCAACCAGCGAACTTTGGGTTCGGATTTGAGTACAAGGGGTCACAGAAGGTAGCACCCATCTTCTCGTGGATACGCGGTGTCTCAATCTTGAGTACGGCTGTGGCCAAGAAGAATTCACTCGACCTCGGCCTCCGCCCGTACTTGTTTGAAGTCAACCGCATTCAGGCTATCGATATCGACACTCAGGCCGATTGGGAGTTGGCGACCACGGTGGCGCATAGTCCGGACGGAGAACGGCTGCTCGGCCTTGCGCCCGCCAGATGCTGATGGTCGGCATCAGCGGATCTTGGAAACGCGGTCACAGTTCCTCGGCCAAGCTTAGACGGGCAGTAACGTCTTCAGAATCTGCTCATGAGTAAAGCGGTCGCTATCAGGGAGGCAAATCGGTTCTTCTCGGGGAAGACTTGTGTAGTCACCGGTCGCCCAACTCACAACCACTGGCACCACTTAGACGAGAATCACGATAATTGGAATGCAGCCAACATCGTCCCCGTCGCGCCGAATATCAATCACGACATCGAACAATTGCGGAAAAGTATATGGGCACCAATATCAGAAGATATTAGTTCCGATAAGCTGCGAGCTGCGGCACGAGCACACTATGAGCTAGGGCGGTTCGCGGAGTCGTACGGCTGTAGCCGTTTGGCCTCCTTCATTGTGGCTAAGTACGAAAGTGACCCCGATCTGGCCGTCCAATTTGCTACCGAGGCTTTGCACGCCCTGCGCCCTCTGGCAGATACACCCTGCGCGGAAGAATTCGCGGTTGATGCTCTCCGCCGAAGCATCGCCCCGATGCTCCGTGAGATGGCCCGTTCCCGGAGACTCAGACTCGAAACCAGCTTCGCGCTTTGTCGGGAAATCGCGTCTTATTGTCTTGATCACGGCGAGATCTCCCACTTCGAGCACTGGGTAAGATTAGCCGACGCTGTAGCGCGGCAACAAGTTGATCATCCACCCACTCTAGAGCTCCTGCGGCTTCGCCTCGACCAGCACAGGGCGTTTGCGGACTTAGCCAAAGCAACGCAGCAACTTCCTCGTAAGCGCACTCGGCGCATGTTAGAGCTGATCACCAAGTCGATGCTCGATCGCCACTACATATTCGGGGTGAGTACCAACCAGCAGCACCGCGCTCTGTCGTATGTGGTTGAGAAGAGGCCCGATGAGGCTGATGACGTTCTTCGGAAAACTGAACGTAAACTCGGGATGATCGAGCCGATTGACCATCCTACTACGGAACGCCATCTAGTCGGGTACAGTTGGTGGACTTACACTCGCCTCTTGTTAACTCGTGCTGATAGCTTATTGATCCGCGAGAAGAAACGCGAGGCGCTCGATCACTTCTATTCTGCTCTCAATATCATTAAAACTTTTCGCATTCGAGCATTAGGCGCTACACCTTTCTATTCTCTCTCTTATTTTTCCCCATATTATCCCAAGGATTTCAAGCCTCTAGACTCCCAGACGGGTGGCCCCGCCTCAAGGTCGTACTTAGACTGTGCCGAGCGAGTGTTCCGCACGCTACAGAACTACTACCGTATAATAGCCTGAGAGCCCAACCGCGGATCGGCGGGTCGAAGGGATTCCCGTGGCCCCGCCCGAGCACCTCGTCGCGATGAAACTGGCGGCCGGCACCGAGAAAGACGAGCGGGATGCCATCCGCCTCACTGCGAAGGTCAAGGACCTGGACGTCGAAGCGACGCGCGACCTCGTGCGAAAATTTCTCGGGCCCGGACTGCTCGGCCGACTCGAAGAGTGCCTCCGCCTCGCAGGACACCCACGGGCCAGGCGGGCCTACAGTCTGGGCTCCTGAATCGCCTCTGTGGTGCCAATACAGGGGCCAAGGTCTTTTGAAAGCGGAACGGTTATTTTGTGACGAGGCAGGCAACGACCTCCTCGTCACCACCCGCTCACGAACAGCCTGAGCGCCGCTTTCAGGCCGCACTTCTGGTATCTCTGATAGGCCTCGGCCGCGCGCCTCCTGACCTGCTCACCGTCCTCGCCGCGCATCCAGCCGTCCACCGCCGCTTTCAACACGTACGCCTCGGGCGCCATCAAGCCCGTCGTCCACAGCAGCGGTCTGGCACCCGTCGGCCGGAGAGGGGCTGCAAAGTACGGTTTGCTGGCACAGGCGAGGATCATGGCGTCACGGTTCCGAGCACCGAAACTCCTGGGAGGCTCCGGCAGGCTGAAATCCATCAATCCGTCGTGCCCGACATAGACCATCAAGTCGGCGGCGCCGCCACTGTGGAGCGTAATCCGTTCGGCTCCCGAGGCGAGGCCGATCTCCTCCACGTCTCTACCTGCGGCGAAACGCAGAAAATCGAACGTGCTCTTCCGGATCTCTCGGCCGCGAAAAGCGTCCGCCACCAGAAAGACGGGCTCTGAACGATGTTTGAAAACACACCGCTCCAGCACGGTTGGCTTCGGATTCATAACGTCCGAGACCAGAGCCCAGTCGCCGGCCTTCAGAAAGAAGCTCTTGATGCCGTAGGCGGCACCCCAATATAGATTGTTCGCCGGATCATCACCGTTGCCGATTCTCTTCGGCACCGGAACGATACCTTGGAACTGATTGTCGCAAAGCGCCACGACAACGTGGATCACCTTCTCGGAATGCCTGGCCGGACGCCCTTCATCGGCCCATCCTGGCAAGGAGAGCAGAAAAGCCAATGTGGGGGATCGGCATGACTCCCAGTATACCGACCGATCCCTCCTCCCATATCGTGCGACTCGCCGTTCAGAACGCCTGCGTGTCCGGCTGGCCGTCGCCTCTTCCAGAATGAGGGCGACGGCCTTCTCCTGGCTCCGGGACCTACGGCGTATCGAACGCCGCGAAGAGCCGCGGGCCGGCGGTCTGGCGGGCGATGGTGGCGAGCGCCGTGCCGCTGTTGGGGCCGCTGGTGACGCAGCTCCCCGTGCAGCCATCGGCGTATCCGACCAGGACCCGCCCCTTGGCGTCGACCGTGACGTCGATGAAGTCGAGGAGGTTCCGGGTCGTGCTACAAGTAGTGCCGGCTAAGCAGATTGAGCCGCGCTGTACCGGATCGCCGGGGGTGGCGTCGACCGTCGTCCAGGTGGCGCCGCCGTCGGTAGTGGTCGCTATATAGAGGTGCCAGACGCCGGGGAAGGTGGGGACGTCGCCGATCCCGTCGGCCCCCGGGGTTGGCGTGCCCAGGAAGGCGTAGGCGGCGCGGTTGCCGTCGCCCGCCACCACCGCCGGGAAGGCGGTGTTCTGGATGCCGAAGGCAGCGCCCGCATCAGCAGGAGCCGCCCAAGTGACGCCGCGGTCGTGGGAGACGGCGATCCGGGCATGGCCGTCGCCGTCGGCATAGCCGAAGTAGACCGTGCCGTCGGCGCCGATCCCCACCGAGGGGTCGCTGCCGGTCCCGGCGCTGCTGCCGGGAATCGTCCGCACCGTCCAGGTCAGGCCGTTGTTGGTCGACACCGCCACTCCCTGCCCGCTGTTGCAACTCTTGTTGGGGACGTAGGCCGTGCCGTCCGGCGCCACCTTGACGTGGCCGTGCAGCCCGCCGCACTGCAGCACGGTGTAGATCGGGATCGCCGGGTTGAAAGTCAGGCCGCCGTTCAAGCTCGCCGCGCAGGCCGCGTAGGCAATGTTCTGTGAGCAGTAATAGACGATGTGCTGGGAGAGGAGCGCCGGGAGGCCGGCGGCGAAGGAGCCGGCGCCCACCGTCTGGTGATCGACCCCCGAGGTGATCCCGGTCATTGCCGCCGGCACCCAGCTCGCGCCGTCGTTGTCGGTATAGGCCATGAGGCTGGTGTTGCCGGCGAGCTGCGCAACGAAGGTGCGCCCGAGCTTGGGGTCGGTCGAGAGGATCGGGTCCAGAGTGGTGAGGCTGGTCAGGACATAGCTCACGTCCTGCCAGAAGGCGGTGGCCGGCGAGTGCGAGTCATCGAAGCTGACTTGCAGGGTCTGGAGCCCGGCGAGGAACATCGCCTTGCCGGTCGTCCAGTTAACGCCGATCGACGGCTCCCCGGCGCTGGTGCCCAGCGGATCGGGGGCGGGGTAGTTGGCGTAGGTGGGGGGGCCGGAGGCGAAAGCGGGGGTGGCGAGGAACGAAACGAAGACGATCGCTCTTACGGTTCGACCGCGAGTACGGAACGCTTTCATAAACCCTCCTTAGGTGAATAGACCGGTTCCGGCCAAGCCCTCCCGGCACCGCCGACTGTTGCATTCTACGTGCCCGGTTGGGCGAGGAGAATCGGGGAATTCCCTCAAAGCTCCTTAAAGCTCCTGGGGATTTTCCCTCATGGATGGGGTCACCGGAGAGCTAGCTGGTCGAAAACCAGGATGGCGCCGAAGAGCGAAAATTCTAGGGGCCTACGCGGCTGAGCCGCAGAGGCCTGGCTCCCACTTGTAGAGGCCAGGCATATCTCCCAAGGGTGAGGGGAAATGTCCCCCCAGATTCGTTCCTCTCCTCGGTCGTGCTGCAAGCCGCGGGAGCCGCGAAGGTCCCAGCCGATTCCAAAAAGGCCAAGAAGGTGCCAGGGGAATTCCATCGCCCCGTGGCCGCGTCTCGTCTTTGCGATCGGCTTCACGACCTCAGAAGTAGACCCCTTGTGCCCACGGCAAACTGCCGGGCGCCTTGAAAGGAACCGTTATGAAGATCCGAATGATTCTCGCCATCCTCCTCGGATGGCTGTTGCTTGCCCCCGCCGCCCCCACGTTCGCGGCAGCGGGCGATGTGCCTCCCCGCCCTCTGACGGACCAGGGCCTCACCAATCTGACCGCGCTCACCCGGCTGATCGGCTACGTCCGCTTCTTCCACCCCAGCGACCAGGTCGCCGGGCTGGCCAACACCGATTGGGACGCCCTGGCGATGGCTGGCATCGAGCGGGTCGAGGCGGCCCGCAACCCGCGCGAGCTCGCCGCCGCTCTCTCCGACCTCGTCGACGGGATCGCTCCGACCGTCGTGGTGCTGCCGTTTCCTCGGTCTGGCGGGGCGGCGGTCGGGTTTTCCCAGGACACGGGCAATGCGGGCGACGGCGGCCCGGTCCACTTTCTCGCGTGGCGCCATCAGGGCGTCGACCTCCACGCGCCCTTCCTTTCCTACGCGAGCAAGCGCGTGGAAGTCGGCCGGGCGCCGGATGGAGCGAGTGCCGACGTTGCCCAAATCCTCGACGTCGAGCGGCTTCGGGGCCACCGCGTCCGGTTCTCGGCCGCCGTGCGTTTCCTCGCTGGAGACGCGGGCAGCGCGTCGCTCAACCTCCAGGCTTCCACCCTCGGAGGCAGCGGCTCCGCGGCCTGGACTCAGCCCATTATCCGAGGCCTTGGCTGGCATCGGGTGACCCTTGAGACCAACGTGCCCGCCGACGCCTCCTCCCTGACGTTGAGCTTCGACCTCATGGGCTCGGGCCGGCTCACCTTCGACGACGTCAAGGCGACCGCCGACGGCCTCGACGTCACCGGCCAACTGATTAATCCGGACCTGGAAGAGGTGATCCCCGGCTTCCCGCCCCGCGGTTGGCTGTTGAACGCCACACCGTTCGGGGCTGAGTACAGCCTGAGCCCGGTCACCGGTGCGGCCGCCGGCCATTGGGCCGCCGAGCTCTCCGGACCGCACGTTCGGCCGGTGGGTTTGCCGCTCGTCGAGGACTTGGGAGGCGGAGTCTCGGTTCTGGTGCCGGTGGCGCTGCCGGCCGACGACCAGGGGACCTTCCCGCACCTGCCCCAGCCGCTGGTGCTGCCGGTGCCGGACAAGCCGGCCGGTTTCGTGCCGAACGGCGAGGACCGCACCAGCCGGCTCGCCGGTGTGGTGGTGAGCTGGAGCGTCTTCCAGCATTTCTACCCGTATTTCGAGCAGATCAAGGTCGACTGGCCCGGCGCTCTCCGGACCGGCTTGACCTCCGCCGCGGTCGGTCCCGACACGGCCGCCTACATCCGCACCCTGCGCCACATGCTGGCCGAGCTGCACGACGGCCACGCCATGGTCAAGAACGTCAACGTCAACCCGCCGGTGCGCTTCGCCTTCAACTGGGACGTGGTCGAAAACCAGTTGGTGATCACCTCGGTGGAGGAGGGCGCGACGCACGGCATGCTGCCAGGGGACCGGGTTCTCACCATCAACGGCCGGCCGGCCACGGATGCGCTCGCCGAGATCGAAAGCCTGACCTCGGCGGCCACTCCGCAGTGGCTCCTCCTCCGCTCGCTGACCGAGCTGTCCGGCGGCCAGCCGGGCGGCACGGCGGCGCTGACCGTCCAGCCGCACGCCGGCGGGCCGGTCCACACCGTGACCGTCGCCTACACGGCGCCCTACGGCAGCACCCTCGGCATCGGCGGCTTCGGCAGCCCGACCGATCCGCGGCCGGAGAAGATCGCCGAGCTGCGGCCGGGGCTCTTCTACGTCGACCTCTCCCGGATCGACGACGACGACTTCAATGGCGCCGTCGACCAGCTCGCCGCGGCCGACGGCATCGTCTTCGACATGCGGGGCTACCCGTTCCTCCTCTCGACGTCGGTGCTCGGCCACCTGATCGACAAGCCGGTGACCTCGAGCTGGTTCAACATCCCGATCGTCACCCAGCCCGACCGTCAGGGCTGGGGTTGGGACTCGCAGTACACCTACGAGACGCCGGTGGCGCCCCGATTCACCGGCCGCTTCGCCTTCCTGATCGACGGCCGGGTCCTGAGCGCCGCCGAGAGCCTGATGGGGATCGTCGAGAACGAGCATCTCGGCGCCCTCGTGGGAGGTCCCACCGCGGGCACCAACGGCGGCATGGATCCGTTCGACGTGGCCGGTGGCTACACTCTGCGCTGGACCGGCATGGACATCCGGAAGAAGGACGGCTCGCCCCACCTCGGAGTGGGGATCAAGCCCACCGTCCCGGTCCGCCGCACCCTCGCCGGTGTGATCGCCGGCCGCGATGAGCTGCTAGAGAATGCGATCGAGGTGGTGAGCCAGCCGTAAGGCCCTCCACCCCGACGGCAGCGCTCCCAGGCCCGCGGCGGAGTTTGCCGCGGACCTGGGGCCGTACGAGGCCGGTGAGGTGAAAGCCTGCTCCATGGCCTTGATCGCGGAGCCCAGGCTACGGGGCGAGGCCGGCCATGGTAGAATTAGCGACTCTAAGCAGTTCAGTGGCACGTGCCCCATGCTGTAACCTTCGTGGGGCGCAGGAATTAAGGGAGGTATGAGATGGCGAAGATCAGCGTCAAGAAGCTCCCGAAGCAGGCGGAGGCCGAGGCGAACCCGTGCGACGTCCAAGTCGCGGCCGCGCTCAAGGCTGAGCGGGCTCGGCTGAAAAAGCTGGCGGCGGGATGGAAGAAGACCAAGCCGGCCTCGGCCGAGGCCGCAATGTTCAGCTCCTGGAGCTGGGGCGATTACGAGAGAGTGAGCCAGGGAAGACCGGATAAGTAAGGGCTCTTACTGGTATTCCCGAGGTCTTCTGGAATTTGGGATCGCGGACCCGGGATACCCGGCCTTGCCCGCCGGCTCTATGCCGGTGGCAGACCGGCGAGCCCTTCGTGCGAGGTCGCGCCGCGATGAAAAGAAGGCGACGCTCCCCCATGCCTCGAGCCCCGCGGGCTGAAGATAGCGAGCCGCCGGTTTTTGGCGCCGAATTCTGGGAGCGGGATTTCGGCAAGACCGATCCGGAGGTACCTCATCAGCACGACCCGAGACATTGGTTGTGGAAGCCACACGACCCGAAGTTCTTGACCCGTCATAAGGGATCGCGCTTCGCCCGGGAATGGTCCAGCGCCGCGGAGACGAACTACCGCCCCTCCCGGGTCCTCCAAAAGGTCGTGCTCGTCTTCGACGTAGGTCATTCGACGCCCGCTCTCTTGAAGTATCTGGAACGATCCGGGCTCAAGTATTTCTTTATCGATTATGACGAGTTGACCCGCAGGGGGACCGTCGACATCCGCTTCGATGAGAGCGAGACTGCCGTATGGACGCTGGATGAGGCGCGGTTGAGGCTGGAAGATGTCGCGGCAATTGTATGGACTGCCCCTTGGTGGGTCCTCTTCAACGGGACCAGCCGTCCGGCGCGCGGCCGCGCGCTGGAAGATTACCTCCTCATCCGCCGGTGGAGCCAGGTCCTGCGCGACCTGCGCGGCCTCATCCCGCCGAACGCGATCTGGCTCCCGTCCGACCCTCTCAACGGATCACAGGACTGGCAGAATCGCATCGCGGAGTTCCAACTGGCCCGCCGCGCCGGGCTGTCCGTGCCTCCCACGATTTGCACCAACGACCCCGCCGCGGCCGTTGCTTTCCTGGAGCACCACGGCGGGCGCGCCCTTTTCCGGGATTTCGGGATACCTCCGGAGTCCCTTGCGCCGAAGCAGGTCACCGTCGAGGAGGTGCGCTTGGCAGCCCGGAGCTTGCGGCGCTCGCCGTGCACCTTCACAAAATATATCGAGAAGGACTACGAAGTCCGAGCCGTAGTCGTCGGCGACCGGGTCTTTGCGGTGAAGATCGACTCCCAGGCGTCGCCCTTGCTGGCCGCCAGGCTCGATTGGCGGGTGCATGACAACGTCCACGTCCGCTGGCAGCGCATGACGCTGCCCAAGGCGGTGGAGCGTTCGATGTTCCGGTTGATGAAAAGCCTCGACCTGAAATGGGGCTCCTTCGATCTCATCATGGGGCGAGACGGGAGATTCTATTTCCTCGAGGTCAACCGGCCGGGCGTGAGCTTTTGGCTGCTGCCGTTCGTCGGTCTGGACATCGCGCGGGAGATCGCTTGCTACTTGAAGCGGGCTTTGTAGCCGGCGCTCTGCGCACATCACCCTATGAGAACAAAGCGTCCCGAAAAGTCACTGGCGGCCGTGCTCTTCGACCTTCCCGAAGCGCGGGAATTCCTCGCCCGCTATTGGCCGGATCGGATCGTCGCCGTCCATGGGGATCTTCGTCGGTTCGGAAGACTGGGGAAAGTCGGCCTCTTCCGTGATATCCGCTCCCTCATCAAGACCTATCCGGGACAGATCTTCTCGGCGTCCTCAGGCCGGGTTTCCGTTGAAGAGGCTCTGTCGGCGTACGACAAGGGCGTCACGATCCAGCTCGCCAATATCCACGATCATATCCCCGAGATCCTCGGCTGGACTCGGAGACTGGCGCGCGAGGTTGGAGTCCCGCCGGTGAAGCCCTTCGCCGTCTGCAACGCGTTCGCCTCTCCGCGCGGCAAGGCGATGCCCCTGCACCGGGACGATCTGGAAGTGATCGTCCTCCAACTACGAGGGAGCAAGCGTTGGCGCGTCGCCAAGAACGACGATTTGCCTTACGTTCCTTCTTCTCCGCCCGTTCGGACAAGGATCATCGACATGAAGCCCGGCTCCGTCTGCTTACTTCCTCGGGGCACTTGGCATTCGACCGACAAGGCCAAGGATTCATTCTCTCTTTCCTTCGGATTCGGCGCGCCGAGTTGGGTCGACGTCCTCCTCGACCGGATCCGGGCCGCCCTTGTCTACGACCCGCAGTGGCGCGCGTTGGCCGTCGGGGCGTGGAGCGGCGGCACCCGAGAGGCCGATGCGCGAGCGGCGCTCGAGCGTCTTCTGGTGGGCTGGACCGACAAGGTCGGTCCCTTGGATCCGGAGGAGATGATCCGTGCCTTTCAGGCGCGGAGGGCGGTCTTCGTCCCCGTGGGCCGCCGGATCGGAGGCCGATACCGGCTGCGGCGCGCCAAGCGCTCTCAGATCACGGTGAGGAGGAAAGGGAGCGTCTGGGCCGCGGCTCTGGTCGACAGCGCGGGGACGGTACTGGAGATGGAGGTCCCGGCCGACCAAGCGCCGTTGTTCCGCTGGCTCTCTTCCCGAAAACGAGATTTCGATCAGACGGACGCGTTCCAGGCGGCAGCGACCCTCTCGAGCGACCAGACGGTCGCGGTGCTCCAGCTTTTGGCCGCGGCGGGGGTCTTGGAACCGGTCTCGGTCTGATCCTTCCCGAGGCCGGCCCGTGTCGCGAGGGTCAACCGAGATTGATGTTGAGGAGCATGCGCAGGTCCACTTCCGAGAGCCGCCGGAGATCCGAGCTCATCTTGAGGCTTTTGAGGAAGCGCCGTAGCGCCTCGAGAGGGATCTTCTGCAAGGCGGCCGCGGTCTTGAGGGAGTCCGGGGTCAAGGGGATCGCTTCCATATCCAGCCGGAGACAGTAGATGCCCTTCCAGCGCTTGGCGAGGGAGACGAGGTCGGCGCGCTCCTTGCTGTAGAAGTCTCCCACGAACTCCCCCTGGAGTGCGTCCGGGCACACCTCGGCATACGATTCTTTCAGGGCCGTTTCGTAGCTCAGGAATCGCCGGTAGGGCGTGGCGTGCTTCCCGAAGTAGGTGTACAAGAGCCGCCGGTAAACCCTTTCGTGCCGCAGAGTGACGGTCCTGGGGTCCACCAGGCGCGGCGCGATGTTCTGCAGGTGATATTCGATGGGTAGGTAGGACAGCCTCTTGTCATACGGCGTCTGAGCGAAACGCACGTTGAAGGACATCGTGACGTCAATGTGCTCGATATAGTGCCACCACAGCTTCGGCATCAGAAGGGTCTCGCCCGGATGGAGAGTGCATTCGCGGGCGTCGTTGAACCGGAAGAAGCGGTGCTTCTCCTCCTCGGGGAAATTGTGGACGGCCATCGTCGTCAAGTCTCCGTAGGGGAAAAGCCGCTTGGAGTACCGCGGCGGAATCAAGGCGATCCTCTTTCGGCCGAAAACCTGGGTGAACAACACGTGGCGGTGGTCGCCGTCGAAGTGCATCGAGGTGGACTGGCCGCGGTTGGCCACATAGATCTTGGACACCGGCGGATCATAACGGTTGATGTCAGCGAGGTCCGGGAGCTTGAACAGGCTCCGGAAGGTCGCGGGGGTCGGGAATTCGACGCAGCGGAAAGGCAGGTCCGGGATCTTTTTCATGCGGTCGAGGAATTCGCCGAGCGTAGTGTCGAACCGCGTCAGATAGATCGAGTCGCGGCGATACCGGTGGGAGCCGTACGGGTTGAGGCCAACCTGAAGCGGCATCCCGCCGATGGCCGCGGCCGCCGCCTCGCTTGTCGCCAGCCGCTCGATCGGCTGGCTGCGATAAAGGTCCGTGATGATGACGGGCTCTTCCCTAAAGAGATAGTCCTTGAAGCGGGCGACGGAGGGCTTCGCGATGCGCGGGATATTGTCGAGGATCTTCATCGGTTCTTAAAAGGACTGAGCGCGCCGGATCGTTAACCGCATTCTATCGCCACAAAGCGGCTGCGCGATGTCGACATGCGGGGCTACCCCTTCCTCCTCACGCCTGAGCTGTTGCTCGGCCACCTGATCGACAAGCCGGTGACCTCGCACTGGTTCAACATCCCGGTCGTCACCCAGCCCGACCGCCAGGGTTGGGGCTGGCGCTCGTTGTACCTGGTCCCGACGCCGGTGGCGCCCCGGTTCACCGGCCGCTTCGCCTTCCTGATCGACGGCCGGGTCTTGAGCGCCGCCGAGAGCCTGATCAGTGTCGTCGAGGGTGAGCGGCTCGGCGCCCTCGTGGGCGGCCCCACCGCGGGCACCAACGGCGGCATGGATCCGTTCGACGTGGCCGGCGGTCACACCCTGCGCTGGACCGGCATGGACATCCGCAAGAAGGACGGCTCGCCCCACCTCGGAGTGGGAATCAAGCCCACCGTCCCGGTCCGCCGCACCTTAGCCGGTGTGATCGCGGGCCGCGATGAGCTGCTGGAGAAGGCGATCGAGGTGGTGAGCCAGCCGTAAAGCCCCCCATCTCCACCCCGAAGGAGCGCGCTCCAGGCCCGCGGCGAGGTCTGCCGCGGGCCTGCGAGCTGCAGCCGAGGACAAGGTGACGGGTGGATCGGTTGGCACCCGGCGCTTAATGATCTGAACACGTGAGAACCTTGGGTATCGGATCACACCTCGGCGCAGAGTAGCTTTCAATATCGGCGTACGAATCAAAAACCCACTGACCTTTTCGGCTCTCAATGTAGGCATAGGTGGGAAAATATAGGTTGTTTGGCTCATCCCATTTACCCCAACAGATCTTGTTCT
Organism: Thermoanaerobaculia bacterium; assembly: GCA_049284515.1. GTDB lineage: Bacteria > Acidobacteriota > Thermoanaerobaculia > Multivoradales > UBA5704 > DATARR01. The sequence continues at coordinate 513 of JBAPYB010000383.1, read as the reverse complement.
TGTTCTCTGCGTCACGTATTAGTGTTCGTATGGCTCGATAGTTGATATGGATTGTTCCGTAGTGCTCCCGACGGACCTCTTCGCCGAGGTCGGGCGTCAAGCCCTTTACCATCGCCGGAAGTCCTATTCCTTCGAACGCTCCGCAATTTCCAGTGATCGCTTCGGCGGGAGCGAGACCACCTTGCGGCCGCTCTGCCGTTCCTGCTCCTTGAGGTCTTGGAAGATCCTTACGAGGTCATAGTCGAAACGAGCAGCATGCTCCTCGCGAACCTTTCGCACTTCTTCGACGATCGGGTCCTTCCACATGAGATCAGTCTCCCATCAACTCTTCAGGCGTACAGATGGTTGGTGGTTCGTATCCTACTGCACGGCATATCTCTGCGACGGTTTTCTGCATCTGTGCGTTGGCGATATGCTTACAGTTCCAGGTCAGCAAGTAGTCCATACCGTGAACGGCGGCGATCGCAATGTGTGAGGCATCTTCTGCGGCACGAGCCGGAATCATGCCTCGTT
>JBAPYB010000382.1:0-9455 GCA_049284515.1 Thermoanaerobaculia bacterium | reverse complement strand
GCCAGGGCCCGCGCGCCGCCGTAGACCACCAGCAGCCAGACGGGGAAGAAGGCGGCATACAGCGGCCGGAAGGCCGGATCGTCCCAATCCGCACCGGTCGTTTCGAGGACGGCCACCTGCGCCACCGGCAGCAGCAGCGGATACCACGGGTGGCTGACGTACCAGCCCTTCTGCGTCAGCACGGTGGGATCGACGGTCCCCTCGTGGCGCATGTAGCGGGCCTGCGCGGCCCAGGTCATCCAGCCATCCCAATCGAGCACCGGACTGGTGAGGGCCTCGCAGAGCACGGCAAGGGAGATCACGGCGCAGACCGCCACGACCAGCCACTCCCACGGCCGGAGCCGCCGCGGGCTCCGGGCCGGCCGCTGCCGGCGGCGGCGCAGCCAGGAGACGGTCCCCGCCAGGGCGGGCACGGCGGCCACGGCCAGAACGGCGGGAGCACGCAGGGGTACGGCGAGGAAGTGCGAGAGCGCGTAGAGGACGCCCGCCGTCCATGCCACGCCGAGCAGCCAGGAGTAGGCGAGACGGCGGCCCAGCCGGAAGTCGCGCACGGCGGGAAGAAGCTCGGCGAGGCCGGCTCCCGGGACGGCGAAGAGCGCCACCCCGGCGAAGCCGGCGAGGGCCTCAGCGGCGACCAAGCGTCCCCTCCAGCCAGCGCGGGAAATCCGCACGGCCGACGAGCACCGGCGGCCGGCGGGGATAGGCGACGACCACCCAGCGCACGCCGGACGGGAGGCGCGCCGCCCAGCGCGCCGGGTGGGTCACCTCGGCCACCTCGCTCAACCGTCCCGCGAAGCGGGCCCGCCGGGGCGCGAGCTGGTAACGCAGGAAGAGCGTCGCGCCCTGCCGCTCCTCGCCGCCGTCGACCATCAGATACTCGCCGCCGGCGGGGATGGCGCGGGCGATCTCCGCCTCGGCATCCACCCAGCGGGCGCCCAGCACCCGGCGGCGGGCCTGGCCGGAGTTTTCCCCCAGGCGCGAGGCGGCCTGATCGATCCGCACCCAGGCTCGCTTCGCCGCCTGCTGCACGGCCACGATCAGGGACGCGGCGAACAGGGCCAGGACCAGGACTCGGAGGGCCCGGAAGATATCGCCGGCGCGGGGGAGCACGGCGGTACTCTACAATGCCGCGCCATGCCGGACCGTCCCACCGTCGCAGTCGATCTGAGGGCCCTGGTGCCCGCGGCCACGGGCATCGGCGTCTACACCCGCTCGCTCCTCCTGGAGCTGGCGGCCCGCGGCGGCCTGCGGTACTTAGGGATGGCGCACCGCCCGCCGCGCGAGGCGGGCGAGCTCACGGCGGCGGGAATCGGCGTCGAGCACCAGCCGGCGCCGCTGGGGGTGCTGTGGCAGCAGCTCCGGCTGCCGCGCCGGCTTGCTCGTGGCAAGGGCCAGGGCGACATCGATCTCTTCTGGTCCCCCCTCATCACCCTGCCGCTGCGCTGCCCGGTGCCGGCCGTGGCCACGGTGCACGACCTGACGGCCCTGCTGATGCCCGAGATGCATACCCTGAAGGTACGCTGGAGCCTGCTGCCGTTCCTCCAGACCTCCTTCGAGCAGGCCCGGCGGCTGGTGACCATCTCCAAGGCCACGGCGGACGATCTGGCGTTCCACTTCCCCCAGTGCCGGGAGAAGATCCGGGTGGTCTACCCTGGAATCGATCCCGAGTTCCGGCCGGGAGAGCCGGCGGACGTCGCGGCCACCCGGGAGGAGCTGGGCGCGCCGGAAGGCTACGTCCTATTCGTCGGCACCCTGGAGCCGCGCAAGAACGTCGGCGCCCTGCTCGACGCCTGGCAGGTGCTGCGGGCAGGCAATCCGCACCTGCCTCCCCTCGTCCTCGCCGGTCCCGAGGGTTGGGGGAGCGGGCGGCTGGCGCGGCGCATCCAGGCCCTGGCTCCCCTCGGCGTCCGGTGGCTGGGCCGGCTGGAGCGGTCGCGGCTGGTCAAGCTGGTGCAGGCCGCCCGCGTCTTCGTCTATCCGTCGCTCTACGAGGGCTTCGGCCTTCCCGCCGCCGAGGCCCTGGCCTGCGGTGTGCCGGTGGTCGCCTCCAGCAGCTCCAGCCTCCCCGAGGTCGTGGGCGACGCCGGCCTGCTGTTCGAGCCGGGCGACGCCGGAGCCCTGGCGCTGAAGATCGCCTCCGTCCTCGACAACCCCGGCCGCGAGGCCGAGCTGCGCTCCCGCGGTCCCGCCCAGGCGGCCCGCTTTCAGTGGGACCGAGCGGCGCGAGAGATGGAAGAGGTGTTTTTCGAGGCGATCGGTTGATCCTCTGCCACCCTGAGGAACGCGGTATGGGGTTTCCGGCGCAGGTTTGTCCCGTTTTCTTTCAGTCGTGCACCGTACTATAGAGAAGGCTATTTTCGGATCAGCGAATACTCTCTCTTCAGACATCGCTCATCCAGTAGTGAGCCTCCGGCAAGGGGAGGTGCGTCGTGTGCAAACGTCTGCTCTCTTCATTGATGGTAGTTCTGGTTTTCGCGCTGACGCCAGCGGGCGTGGCCGCCGCGCCGCCCCGCGACGACGGCCAAGTCCGGTCGGTCGACGACGAATTCGTCCGCATGGGACGCGAGATCCCTGGCTTCGGGGGTCTCTACTACGACGAGCAAGGCCGGCCGAACGTCTTCCTCCTCGACCCGGACGGTGCCGGGAGAACCGCTCTCAAGAACCTGGGTGTCGAAGCTCTCGTCCACCGCGGCGACTACGAGTTCGAGCGCTTGGTGGGCTGGAGGCTGGAGCTGCGGCCGATCCTCGCCTTGCCGGGCGTCGTCTTCCTCGACGTGGACGAGACACGGAACCGGGTGGTCGTCGGGTTTGACGCCGCGAGCAAGAGCCTGGACCGCGACCGGTTGGAGCAGCAGATCCTCAGCTCGGGTGTGCCGCGGCAAGCGGTCCTGCTGCAGGAGACGGCGCGTATCAGGCCGTTCGTCGGGTTGCAGGACAGGCTACGGCCCGCGCCGGGAGGCGTTCAGGTCGTCTTCTCCGGCTTCGCCTGCACCCTTGGCTTCAACGCCGTTCGTGGCCGCGACTTCGGCTTCGTGGTCGCCTCGCACTGCACGGACATCCTCGGAGAGGTGGAGGGCACGCGCTTCTATCAGAGTCTGCCCGGGACCGCCAACGCCATCGGCACCGAGATCGCCGACCCCAGCTTATTTACGGACTCGCCGTGTCCGTCTGGTATGCGGTGCCGTTTCAGCGACACCGCCTTCGCGAAATACGACAAACCCACCCTGGGCGCGCTGGCCAAGATCGCCCGGCCGTCCGCGAACGGCAGCCAGTCCGGACCGCTAACCCTCAAGACCCCCACCGCGCGGTTGACGATCAAGGGCAGGACGAGCTCGCCCCTGGTGGGAGATGTCGTTCACAAGATAGGTCGGACGACCGGCTGGACCTATGGCCCCGTGATCGGCACCTGCGTGGACGTCAACGAGGACGTGGACATCACGCTGCTGTGCCAGTCCGTGGTGCAGATCGGCGGCGGCCCCGGCGACAGCGGCGCGCCCGTCTTCGTTCCGCTCTCGGGCAACAACGCCCGGCTCGTAGGGCTCCTTTGGGGGGGAGGGGACGATCCGAATCTCGGCGTTGTGGGCGTCTTCAGCCCTCTCGAGAACATCGAGACGGACCTCGGGCCTTTGAAGATCAACTAGCTGTAGACGTAACAGACGGGCAAGGCAAGACGGTAGTCAGGCATACCTCTTGGGTGAGCTCACCATCGCCGCCTATTTGGGTGGTTAAGGTAGCGTTCAAAAGGGTCGGTGAAATGAAGCACCGCCCTTTTAAGGAGGAAACCCATGAAAGACAACGAGAAGGACCAGGTCCCAGGTGCGAGCCAGCCTGACCAGGCTGGAGTCGACCGCCGCCGCTTCATCGGCACTGCCAGCGCGCTTGCGGTCGGCGCGCTGGCCGGGCTCTCCGGAGGAGGAGCGGAGGTCATGGCGGCGGCCCGTAGATCGAGCGATCCCGTTATCGAGTGGGGGCCACGGGTCGACTTGACCAACTTGAGGGACAATTTTGCGCCGCAGCAGGTCAAGGATTTTACAGTGCCGCCGGGGGGCATCGACAATCTGGGCCTCCACTCGACGGACGTCTTCGAGATTCCGGGCCAAGGGCGATTCGAGGTCGACTTCGACGGCTACTTCCGCGTTGCTCGTGCGCAGCCGAAATCCTTGGAGTGGGGCACTCCGATGATCCGGGTGAACATCATTGACTTGCGGCTCTTTGGACAGCACGACAAGCTGGGAGAGATCGGCGTCACTCTCAATCCGGACATTCTCGCTTCGGGGCAGATTTTCCCCACCAGCATGCGGCCGGAGACCAAGGCCGCCACGAGCGCCGACCCAGTGGCGGCGGACCCGGCGGCAGCGGCTTGCAGAATCGCCGTGGGCGCAGTCTTCACCGTGCCTTCGCTGGGCGCCTCGCTCTTTAACAAAGAGCCGATCCTGCTGATGAACCAGAACCTCACCAGAATCCCGCCCGTGGATGACCCCAACGGGCACGCCCTCCTCTTCAGACTCCCGCTGTTCAACGTCCAGGACCCGCATGGCGAGCCGATGGCGTTCCTCACCAGCCTTCGGTACGGAGCCGACAACTACCTCACTCGCGACGAGGTCAGCTCCATCCGCGAGCGGCGCTTGCAAGCGTAAAGAGAAAAGACCGATCGAGAGGCTGCCCGCAGGACCGGGCAGCCTCTTTCAGGTCACCAGGATCCGCCAAATCGAGAAGTACGCTCCCTGCGGGCTTGAAATGGCATAAAAAGTTCTGTAGCTTAGTGCTCAGTTCAACGGCAAATGGGGGATTCTGACCATGAGCTCATACCTGTTGATCCTGCGCCGGAATCAGGCCGAGGAGCTCGGCCTGCCGCAGGAGGAGATGTTCGCCCGGTTCAAGCAGTTTACTCAAGGCCTCCATGAGAAGGGGGCGCTACGGGCCGTCGAGCGCCTGAAGCCCTCGACGGAGGGCACGACCGTGCGGGCCCGTAACGGCGCGACCACTCTCGAAGGACCCTACAACGGCTCGAAGGAGTCGGTGATCGGGTTCTTTCTGGTCGAGGCCGCCAATGAGGCCGCGGCACACGCGATGGCCAAGGAGTGTCCCATCCTGCTGGTCGGAGGGTCCGTCGAGGTCCGGGAGACGGAGTTTTTCCCCAAGCAGTAACCGGCGTGCGATCTCGCGGCGAGCGATCTCGGAGGCGGGTTTGATGACGGCCAGGAAGGGGGGAGTGCGGACGATGAGGACGCTGCTCCAGGATCTTCGGTTCGCTCGCCGTCTGCTGCTGCGCAACCCCGGCTTCTCTCTGCTCGTCGTGCTCACCCTCGCCCTGGGAATCGGGGCCAATCTGGCGATCTTCAGCATCGTCGACGCGGTCGTCCTCGCGCCTCTCCCCTATAAGCAGCCGGACCGGCTCGTGTCGATCTGGGAGGCCAAGGTCTCGGAGGGCCTGGAGCACGAGCGCATCGCGCCGCCGAATTTCGGCGACTACCGTACGCTCAAGTCGGCCTTCGAGGACGCCGCGGCCTGGTGGCATCCGGACGTCAACCTTGCGGACGCCGCCGGGGATCCGATCCGCGTCACCACGGTCGAGGCCACCGCCAACTTCTTTTCCGTTCTCGGTGTGCGGCCGCGTCTCGGTCCGGGCTTCGAGCTTCCCGCCGGCAGGTTGCACGACGAGCGTTTGGCGGTGGTGATCAGCGATCGGCTGTGGCGGCAGCGCTACGGCGGCGATTCGCAGATCCTGGGCAAGTCCCTGCGGCTCAACGGCGACCTCAACACGGTGGTTGGAGTGATGGCTGAGGGTTTCCACTTCCCGGGGGAGACCGACGTCTGGCAGCGGCTGCACTGGGATTTCTCCGAGCGCACCCGCTACGCCCACTTCATGGAAGCCGTGGGGCGCCTGCGGCCCGGAGTCTCGCGGCAGAAGGCGCAGGCCGAGCTCGCGGCTTTGAGCGAGCGTCTGGGCAAAGAGAATCCCCCCTCCAATCAAGACTGGCGCGCCCGCCTCGTTTCCCTGCACACCGAGATCGCCGGCGCTTACGGGCCCGCCCTCTCGGTGCTCATGGGGGCGGTGGGCCTGCTGCTGCTGCTCGCCTGCGCCAACGTGGCCAATCTGCTGCTCGCCCGGGCGAGCGCTCGGGAGCGGGAGGTGGCGATCCGCGCCGCTCTCGGTGCCGTCCGCGGCCGCCTGCTGCGTCAACTTTTCACTGAAAGCCTGGTGCTGGGCACTGGCGGCGCAATCCTCGGGCTCGCCCTCGCCTGGGCGGCGATCCGTCTGCTGGTCACGGCGCGGCCCGTCGACATCCCGCGCCTGGCAGAGGTCTCCTTCGACGGCCGGGTGGCCGTTTTCGGCCTGGCCGTCGCTCTGCTCACCGTGCTTCTCTTCGGAGCGATCCCGGCGCTTCAGCTCTCGCGAGCCGACCTCCACAGCACCCTCAAGGAGGCGGGGCGGGGCTCCAGCGCCGGACCGGCGGCGCGCCGCACCCCCAGCCTGCTGGTCGTCTTCGAGGTGGCCCTGGCCATGATGCTCCTGGTGGGGGCAGGGCTGCTGATCCGCAGCGTCGTCCGGCTGTTGCAGGAAGAGCCCGGATTCGTGCCGGAGCGGGTGTTGACCGCCAATCTGGTGCTCCCTGCCTCGTTGTATGGGGATTGGCCCCGGGTGAGCCGGTTCTACAGCGACCTGCTGGAGAGGCTCGACGCCCACGCGGGCATCACCGCGGCGGGTGCCGCCAGCTTCCTGCCGCTGGAGCCCGCCTGGGTCGTCGGCTACACCATGCCCGACCGGCCGCCGCAGACCGCAGGCGAAGACCTCCGGGCGCAATACATCACGGCCAGCGACGGCTACTTCGAGACCCTGCGCATTCCCCTGTTGGCCGGCCGGACCTTCGACCGCCGCGACACCGCCGATTCACCGGCGGTGGTGGTGATCAACCGGGAGATGGCGCGTCGCACGTGGCCGAACGGTGAGGCGGTGGGCAAGATCATCACCGCCGGAACCCCCGGATTCGGTCCCTTGGGACACTCGCTCATGGAGGGGATGAGTTATCAGGTCATCGGCGTCGTAGGAGACGTCAAGAACAAGGCCTTGGAGAACGACGCCGAGCCGGCCCTCTACTTCGTCCAGACGCAGTTCCCCTACCGCAACCTGAGCCTGGTGGTGAGAGGCCCGGGCGCGCCGGAGCTCCTCGCCGCCGCGGTGCGCGACGAGCTCAAGAGCCTTGACGCCGGTCTGCCGCTGGCCAATGTCAGGACTTTCGACCAGATCCTCGCCGCCTCCACCGCCCGCTCACGGTTCGTCATGGCCCTGCTGAGCGGCTTCGCCCTCCTGGCCCTGGTGCTGGCGGCGGTCGGGATCTACGGCGTTCTCTCCTATGACGTGAGCGAGCGGCGCCAGGAGATCGGCGTGCGCCTCTCCCTCGGCGCCTCGCCGGCGACCGTGCAGCGCCTGGTGCTGGGCAAGGGGATGCTCCTGGCGGGCCTCGGCCTCGGCCTGGGGGCGCTGGCTGCCTTCGCCCTCTGCCGGCTGATGGCGAGCCTGCTCTTCGGGGTCTCGGTGAGCGACCGGCTCACCTTTGCGGCGGCCGTCGTCGTGATCCTCGCCATCTCGCTTGCCGCCTGCTATCTACCGGCGCGCCGGGCTTCCAAGGTGGACCCGATCGAGGCGTTGCGGGCGGGATAGCGCCCGCGGCAGCCACCGCGCCCGGCGCAGCAGGTCGCGCAATGCCAGCGCGAAGAGCACGAGCAGCGGCACCGAGGCCTGGAGCAGGAAGCGGTTCCAGGTCGACATGACGACGAAGTCCATCCGCAGGCTGATGGTGGCGTAGAGCCAGCCCACGCCGAGGGGAGCCGCGGCGGCGAAGAGCAGGGGGAAGGCCGGCCGCCGGTTGAGGCCCCGCCAGCCGGCGATCAGCACCAGGGGCGCCGCCGACCCGAAGAGGCCCCAGTTGAGGAAGCTCACCATCTCGGCCCGCACGTCCCGGGCGAGCCGCGGCAGGCGCGTGAAGATCCCCGGCCAGAGCAGGGACCAGGAAGTGGCCTGCTCGAAGCTCTCGAAGCTCTCGGGAACGCGAGCCCGCCAGGAGAGCAGCAGGACCAGTCCGAGGGCGGCCGGCAGGACCGCCAGGGCGAGCGCGCGGCGGCGATTCCCCGACTGGCGCCAGAGCCGGCGCCACTGCCGGGCCCGGCCCCCCGGAAGCCATGGGAAGACGACCGCCAGCCCCAGCGCCACGGGCGCGAGGATCTCGCCCTCGGCCTTGGTGAGCACCGCGGCCGCCAGCAGAATCCCCGCCGCCAGCCCGGCGGACAGCCGCAGCCGGGGAGCGAGGAGGAGCAGCAGGCCGGCGCCGAAGAAGCAGGCCAGCGGCAGGTCGCTGTAGGCGGACGCCGCGCCGCCCGCCCCCGCGAAGGCCGGGAAGGAGAGCAGGGCGGCGCAGAGAGCCGTCCACGCCGCCGCGGCGCGGCCCGCGAGGGCCTCGGCCCCTCCGTAGATCAACAGCAGCCAGACGGGGAAGAAGGCGGCGTACAGGGGCCGGAAGGCGTGGTGGTCCAGATCCGCGTGCACCGCCTCCAGCACGGCCACCTGCGCCACCGGCATCAGCAGCGGATACCAGGGGTGGGAGACGTACCACCCGCGCTGGCTCAGCACGGCCGGATGGACCGTTCCCTCCTGGCGCACGGACCGGGCCTGGGCGCTCCAGGTCATGCGCCCGTCCCAATCCGTCAAGGGATTGTCCAGGGCGTCGCAGAAGAGGGCGAGGGAGACCAGCGCGCCGGCCACCAGTGCGATCCGGCCTGGAAGGCGATGGCCCCGGGAGGGCCGGGAGATCCGAACGTTTCGTCGTCGCAGCCAGGAGACGCCGCCCGCCAGCGCCGGCACGGCGGCCACCGCCAGGATGGCCGGCGAGCGCAGCGGCACGGCGAGCCAGTGGGAGAGGGCGTAGAGCATCCCGGCAGTCCAGGCGACGCCCAAGAGATAGGCGTAGGCCAGCCGGCGGCCCGCGGGCAGCTCGCGCACCGCGGGCAGGATCTCGGCGAGACCGGCGCCCGGCGCCGCGAAGAGAGCGACACCGCCAAGTCCCGCGAGGGCCTCAGAGGGAACCATGATTCGCATCCATCCGGCGGAGAAGCTCGCCGCGATCGAGCAGGATGGCCGGATCGTGGGGGAGGGCGATGACGACCCAACGCGGCCCGCCCGGCAGGCTCAGCGACCGCCGCAACTGCTGCAATTGGTCCGCGGCGGCGGAGATTTCGCTCAGCCGGCCCACGTAGCGGGCCCGCCGGGGCGCCAGCTCGAAGCGCACCCAGTAGGTTGCGCCCTGCCATTCGGCGCCGCCGTCGAGGAGGAGATAGTCGCCGCCGGGCGGAATCGTGCGGCGGATCGCGTCCAGGGCTTCCGCGGCGGCGGCTCCCAGCGACCATGCGCAAATGGGAAATCGCTCGTGCGGTCGGACGAAAAGGCGATCCACTGTCCG
>JBAPYB010000381.1:0-6337 GCA_049284515.1 Thermoanaerobaculia bacterium | reverse complement strand
GCCCTGCGCAAGCCGCCCGGCCGGTCCGCGCGGCGCTCGCGGGGGGGCTCCGAGGTCGTGCTGCTGGTCGAGGACGAGGACAACATCCGCGAGCCGGCGGTCGAGATCCTGGAGGGCCGCGGCTACCAGGTGCTTGCCGCCGGCGACGCCGCCCAGGCGCTCAGCCTCGCCCAGGAGCACCCGGGGCCTATCCACGTCCTGGTCACCGACGTGGTAATGCCGGGCTTGAGCGGCAGCCAGCTCGCCGGGCGGCTCTCGGCGCTGCGACCGGAGATGCGGGTGCTCTACATCTCGGGCTATCCCGAGGACTCGATCGCCCACCACGGCGTGCTCAACCCGGAGCAGCACTTCTTGCAGAAACCCTTCCCCCCGGGCCGCTTCCTGGAGAAGGTGCGCGAGGTGCTGGACATCGTTCCGGTCCGGAAGGCAGGGTAGGAGGTGATGGAGCCAGCAACTGCTGGACACGACGTGATCGTCCTTGGCGCCTCGGCCGGCGGGGTCCAGGCGCTCTGCAGGGTGATCGAGCGCCTGCCGCCGGACCTCCCGGCCGCCGTCTTCGTCGTCCTCCACCTGACGCCGCACGGCCGCAGCATGCTGCCGGCCATCCTCGAACGCTCGGGCTCCCTGCCCGCCCTTCACCCCCCGGACGGAGAAGTCATCCGGCCGGGGCGGATCTACGTCGCGCCCCCGGACCACCATCTCACCATCGCGGACGGCCACGTCCACCTCTCGCGCAACGCCAGGGAGAACGGCCACCGCCCGGCGATCGACGTGCTGTTCCGCACCGCCGCCCGCAGCTACGGTCCGCGCGTCGTGGGCGTGGTGCTCACCGGCAACCTGGACGACGGCACCGCCGGCCTCGCGGCGATCAAGAAGTGCGGCGGCGTCGCCGTCGTCCAGGACCCCGAGGACGCCGACTACCCCAGCATGCCCGAGAGCGCCATCGCCAACGTCGCCGTCGACCACGTCCTGCCGCTCGCCGAGATCGGCCCCCGGCTCGAGGAACTGTTGCGTCAGCCCCCGGGCGAGGCGGCGGACTGCGACGAAGTCGAAGAGGAGCCCGACGCCATGGGTACGTCGAAGAAAGCAGACGCGGCGGGAGCTCCCTTGGAAGTCCCCGGCGATCCCTCGGGCCTGACCTGTCCCGAGTGCGGCGGCTCCCTGTTCGAGCGGCCGGGCGAGAAGCCGCTGCACTTCCGCTGCCGCACCGGGCACGCCTACTCGCCGGAGAGCCTGCTCGCCAAGCAGTCGGAGAACCTGGAGGCGGCCTTCTGGGCCGCCCTGCGCTCGCTGGAGGAGAACGCCACCCTCTCCCGGCGCATGGAGAAGCGGGCGCGCCAGCACGGCCACCGGCGGGCCGGCGAGGGTTACCAGCGGCGGGCGGACGACGCGGAGAAGCACGCCGCCATGATCCGTTCGATCCTGGAGAAGGGCAGGGCGGATCTGGAATGACGATCCGTGCCGCTTGCCTGGGAGCGCCGGCGTCTCGCCGGCCTGCTAACGCGACCTCCTCCTGGCCCTGGAAGGCAAGAAGGCCGGCCAGGCCGTCCGCGTCGGCCTCCTGCGCGACGGCCGCAAGACCGAGGTCGAGGTGAAGCTCGGTGGGCCGTCGGAGGGGAGCACGTAGAGGGGCTTGGGCGGGCCCCTCTTTCACCGCGGCCCGGTTTCCTGCCATAGTCTGCGCATGCAAACCCAACAGACCTGCCTCGACCTCGCCGAGCTCGCCCGGGACGCGGGGCCCGACCCGGCCGCCCGGGTCTCCACCATGGCGGCCGGCCTCATCGGCTCGGAGATCCTGCGCATCGCCGCGGAGATCCGGACGCTGGTGGCTGCCGGCCGGGACATCTGCAACCTTTCGGTGGGAGACTTCGACCCGCGACAGTTCCCCATTCCGGACTTGCTGATGGAGGGAGTGCGCAGCGCTCTGGAGCAGGGGGAGACCAACTATCCGCCGTCGAACGGCATGCCCGAGCTGCGGCAGGCGGTAATGCGGTTCTACGAGCGCGAGCTGGGGCTGCGCTATCCCCTGGACTCCGTGCTCATCGTGGCCGGAGCCCGGCCGGTCATCTACTGCATCTTCCGCACCCTGGTCGATCCAGGCGACCGCGTGGTCTACACGGTGCCGAGCTGGAACAACAATCACTACACGCACCTGGCGGAGGCCGTGGGCGTGCCCGTGGTCTGCCGGCCGGAGCACCGCTTCCTGCCGACCCGGGACGAGCTGCTGCCGGCGCTGCCCGGCGCCCGCCTGCTGTGCCTCAACTCGCCGCTCAACCCCACGGGCACGGCGTTCGAGCGCGGCGCGCTGCTGGGCATCTGCGAGGCGGTGCTGGAGGAAAACGAGGCGCGCACGCGGCGCGGCGAGCGCCCCCTCTACGTGCTCTACGACCAGATCTACTGGATGCTCTGCTTCGGCGACACGGTGCACGTGACGCCGCCGGAGCTGCTGCCGGAGATGGCGCGCTACACCCTGTTCGTGGACGGCATCAGCAAGGGCTTCGCCGCCACCGGCCTGCGAGTGGGCTGGGGCGTGGGGCCGGTGGACATCATCTCGCGCATGTCGGCCGTGCTGGGCCACGTCGGCGCCTGGGCGCCGCGCGCCGAGCAGCGCGCCACCGCGGCCCTGCTCGACGACGTGGAGGGAATCCAGCGCTACCAGGCCCATTTCAAGCGGCAGCTCGAGCTGCGGCTCGACCTTCTCCACCGGGGCTTCCAGGCGATGAAGGCGCGGGGGCTGCCGGTGGAGAGCATCCCGCCCATGGGGGCCATCTACCTCACCGCCCGCATTCACCCCTTCGGCCGCCAGACGCCCGACGGCACGGTGCTGCGCACCAACCGCGACATACGCCGCTACGTGCTGGAAGCCGCCGGCATCGGCGTCGTGGCGTTCGGAGCCTTCGGCTCGATCGCGGACGAGGGCTGGTTCCGCCTCAGCGTCGGCGCCGTCTCCGAGGCCGACATCGAGGCTGCGCTGCCGCGGCTGGAAGAGGCCTTGCTGCGGTTGAAGTAAGGTGAGGTGAGACGGCGGCGGGGGAAATCCCGGCCGCCGTTCAGGGCCTGCGTCTCAGGCTTCGATCGGGTTGTTCTTCGTCTCGCGAAGGAAGATCGTGCCGACCACCACGGTCAGCAGCGCCACGACGATCGGATACCAAAGCCCGTAGTAGATGTTGCCCGACTTCGCCACCATGGCGGTGGCGAGCAGCGGCAGCATGCCGCCGAACCAGCCGTTGCCGATGTGATACGGCAGCGACATCGAGGTGTAGCGGATCTGGGTCGGGAAGAGCTCCACCAGGAAGGCGGCGATCGGTCCGTAGACCATGGTCACGTAGAGGACCATGATGAACAGGATCAACACGGCCATCCCGTAGTTGATCCGGCTCTTGTCGACCTCCGCGGGGTAGCCGCTCTGCTTCAGCGCGTCCTTGTACTTGGCTTCGTCCCAACCGTTGAGCTCGATCGAGCCGATGTGGGTGACCACCGTTTGGCCGGCAACTTCCGGCTGCGACTGAAAGGACAACCCTGACTTGGTGAGGAAGTCCTTGACCTTGTCGCAGTCCGAGTTGTGGGTTTTCGGCCCGATGAAAACGTGGAAGTTGCAGTCGGTGGCGGCGACCGTGATCGGAGTCTTGGCGGTGTATTCCTCCAGCGCCGGGTTGACGCTGTGAGCCAGGCCATGGAATAGCGGGAAGTAGGTGAGGGCCGCGAGCAGGCAGCCGCCGAGGATGATCTTGAGGCGGCCGATGCGGTCCGACAGCTTGCCGAAGACGATGAAGAACGGCGTACCCAGGATGAGTGAAATACCCACCAGGACGTAGGCGGTAAGCCAGTCGAGCTTGAGCGTGATGGTGAGGAAGAACAGGGCGTAGAACTGGCCCGTATACCAGACGACGCCCTGGCCGGCGGTCGCCCCGAGCAACGCGAGCAGCACGAGCTTGTTGTTCGGGTAGCGCAGGAAGCTGTCGCGAAGCGGCGACTTCGAGGCCTTGCCCTGCGACTTCATGCGCAGGAACACCGGTGACTCCTCGAGTTTGAGCCGGATGTAGATGGAGAAGATCAGCAACACGATCGAGACGAGGAACGGCACGCGCCAGCCCCACGCCTTGAAAGTCTCGGGCGTCTGCTGGGAACGGCAAATTAGGATCACCAACAGCGACAGGAAGAAGCCGATGGTGGCCGTGGTCTGAATCCAACTCGTCGCGTACCCGCGCTTGTCGTTGGGCGCATGCTCGGCGACGTAGGTCGCGGCGCCGCCGTACTCACCCCCGAGCGCCAGGCCCTGCAGCAGGCGCAGGGTGACGAGGATGACCGGCGCGAGGATGCCGATCGACTCGTACGTGGGCATGAGGCCGACGGCGAAGGTCGAGGCACCCATGACCGCGATGGTGATCATGAACGTGTACTTGCGGCCCACCAGGTCGCCCAGGCGCCCGAAGACGATGGCGCCGAAAGGCCGTACCAGGAAGCCGGCGGCGTAGGTGGCGAACGCCGCGAGCAGCGCCGCCGTGTCGTTGCCCTTGGGGAAGAACAGGGCGGCGAAGAACGGCGCCAACGTGGCGTAGAGATAGAAGTCGTACCATTCGAAAACGGTGCCGAGCGAGGAAGCGAAGATGACCTTGCGCTCCTCGGTCGGAGAGACCAACCGGTTGTCGGCGATGGCAGGCGAGGCGGTCGTCATAACGGCGTACCCTCCTGGTTAGAACTGGAAAACCTGCCACTGAAGGTTGATCTGCTTGCGCGAATCTCCGATTTTCGGCTCGATCCGGGTGTAGGTCAGCTTGATGTTGTCGTTGTGGCCGGAAGGGAAGAAGGCGAGGCCGAAGGCCGTGCGCTTCTCATCGACGCGCAGCGGATCCTTGAAATCCTCGGAGGCGTACTGAATGAACGGCTGCAGCTTGACCGACGCGAAATAGACGCCGGTTTCGATCAGCAGGTCGTCCTGCTTGGGCAGGGCGGCGATGAACTTGCCGCCGTCGATCTGGTCGTAGTCGACCTGGACGACGAAGGAGTTGCCGCCGCCCAGCGGCTGGTCCCAGAAGACGTCGCCCGCGTAGTTGTGGTACTCCTCCTGCGTGTCGAAGCTGCCGCCGATGGAGAGCGACTGCGTCTTGCCGAGCGACGTGCCGCGGTAGAACAGGCCGACCTGCGGCGTGAAAAAGGTGTACATCAGGCGCCCGGAGTAGCGGAACTCGTTGCTGTTGTTGATTCCCCGCAGGCCCTGGTAGACGCCGAACCGGTACTCGAGATGGTCCTCGGCCAGGTAGCCGCGGGCGCGCAGGCCATAGTCGCGGCCGGTGCGCGACTGGGTGGGGGCCGATTCGTTGAAGGTGTAGGCGCCGTAGTCGAGGGCCAACAGGCTCGCCGCGGACTGGTTGTGGTTGTAGTCCTGCTCCATCAGCAGCAGGCCGCCGTCGAGCTGGAACTCCTTGGCGAACTTGTAGGTGGCGACGAAGTCCTGGATGAAGACGTTGCCCGTGTCCTTGACCCCGGGCTGGTTGAGGGCGGCCGTCGACTTGCCGAGGTTCGGGCTGTCGGTTTCGACGAAGATCGAGAGCTTGTCGTTGAGGGTGTAGCCCATGATCAGGCGCAGGCGCCGGAGGAAAATGTTCTTCGACGTGTCGTTGGTGCCGGCGACGTCCGCCTCTTCCAACTGCGTCTGGCCCAGGATGCCGACCTTGAACGACTGGCTCCCGTCTTTCGAGCTCCACTGCAACTGCGCCGCGGCGGGCACCGCGGCCACCAACAGCGTAAACGTTAGAAGGACTGCGAACGCTCCTGCCTTTCTTCTCGTGCTCACCAGAGAGTCCTTTCTGGCCGCGTCCGGCCGCAACGAAAATAATCGCCCCCTACGAGAGGGTGAAGCCAATTCAACATAGAGCTGACTAATGTAGAAGCAAATCGCGGGCCAGTGGAGCCTACCCCTGCACAGGGTGAAATCGCACCCGGATTGTCTCGCTTCGCTACGCTGCGAGACGGGATGGACAGTTCCTCGCGTCGTTCTGCTACACTCCACGACCGTGATTCCGAAAGTCCGTTCGCACTCCGGCGCCGCCGGACCCACGCTGCCGCTGGCCGCCTTCTTCGCCGTCCTGGAGGGCTGCCCGACGCCGGCGCTGGGCGTCGATCCCCAGGGGCGGGTGCTCGCCGCCAACGCCAGCGCCCGGCGGCGTCTCGGCCTCAAGGCCGCGGACCGCGAGCTTCAGGTTCGCGACCTGCTGGGCGTCGGCTGGCGCGAGCTCGAGCTGGTTGCCGCCGAGGGTCTCTCCGACCTGGTGCTCGACCTGCCGGCGCGGCTGCCCGCGTCGTCGCGCTCCTCGCGCAAGGGCTGGCGGGTACGTCC
>JBAPYB010000380.1:0-3965 GCA_049284515.1 Thermoanaerobaculia bacterium | reverse complement strand
CCGCGACGACGTGCAGGGCCAGCGCCACAGGCATCAGCCACCAGCGCACGCCGCGCTTGTGAACCGTGTCCAGATCGATCAGAGAGTTCTCGAACATGGCTTTTCCCACCTTTGGTCAGGTTTTAGCGGGGGTCTTGGACGGCTGCTGCTGCGATTTCTTGCGCAGGTCGATCGCCTTCTTCAGCCACTGATCCGCGGTCGCCGTGTACTCCAGGCGCTTGGCGGGATCCAGCTCCGCCTTCGCCTTCTCGCGGTACAGGAGGCTGTAGTAGGCCATCGCCTCGAAATAGTCCGGCTTGGTGTCCAGCGCCTGCTTGAGGGACAGCAGGCCCATGTCGACCACCTTCACGCGCTCCTCCAGGGAGATGGAGGGATCGCGATAGGCTTTGTCCCACGCCGAGACGCCGATCGAGTAGAGCGCTTCGGCCTTGTCCTGCCCCTGGAGCTGGGTGGCGAGCTGGCTCGCCTGGTCCAGCCGCCCGGCCTGGGTCAGGATGGTGACCCGGTATTTCGCGAGCTTCGGGGCCTCCTGGGGCATCTCCTTCACCCGGCGGTCGATGAAGGCGAGGGACTCGTCGTACTTCTTGGCGTTGACCAGGGTCGACATCAAGTACTCTTCGACCTTTTCATCCTTCGGGTAGTCGGCGAGGTACTTCTCGAAGGCGTTGATGGCGGTGTCGGCGTACTCGACGTTCTTGGGGCTGTCGTCCCCGGGGCGGTAGAGGGCGAGCGAAGCCAGGCCCAGCGAGCGCCAGGCGAACGTGGCGTCGGGATCGAGCTCGAGCCCCTTTTTGTATTCGCTGATCGCCTTTACGTAGGATTCCTGCTGGTAGAGCGAGTTGCCTTTCTTCAACTGCGCCCGGGCCTGGATCTTGCCGCAGCCGAGCGCCGGCAACAGGATCAGAAGGGCTGCGACCGGGAGTATCACAGTTCTCTGCATAGTCACCTCTCCACCACTTAGAAGGGGGGAGCTCCAAAAGAGTTCCCGGAAAGATCTTGGCCCGAACGACAGGAAGGTCGGGAAGGGCTCACCGCCTCCCGCGCCCGGGGATCAATGCAACACTTGTACCGGCTCCGGGTCTCGGCACGACTGCCGCTTCGAGCGCGCTGCGGGCGAGGGTGTCCGAGAACGATTCGGGTTGGCAGCGGTCTGCTCGGTCTAGCCATGAAACGGGGCCGAATCCTAGAGGAAAATCTTCCGGATGCCAAATGGTGGCCGTCAAGGGGGGGAAGTCGGGCGTAAATTGCGCCTCCGCCCCTCGCCATGTCAGACTCCCCGCCGCACTTCCGCAACCCAGGAGCCTGGCGGGCGCGGCCCGGAGCTCCCGAAGGAGGCCCTGCTTGCTTCGAGGCATCTTCCAGATCAAGAAGCTGGACGACATCATGGCGTCCGCCGAGAGCGGACCCACGTTGCGCCGCGACCTGGGCGCCTTCCAGGTCACGCTGCTGGGGATCGGCGCCATCGTCGGCGCCGGCATCTTCGCCACCCTCGGCACCGCGGCGGCCGGCGATGCGCAACGCCTGGGGGCGGGGCCGTCGCTCATGCTCTCGTTCGTGATCACGGCGGTCGTCTGCGCCTTCACCGCCCTGTGCTACGCCGAGTTCGCCGCCCTGGTGCCCATCTCTGGGTCGGCTTACACCTATTCCTACGCCACCTTGGGTGAGCTCATCGCCTGGATCATCGGCTGGGACCTCATCATCGAGTACGCGGTGGGCAACGTGGCGGTGGCCATCAGTTGGGCCAACTACTTCCGTACCCTGCTCGAAAGCCTCGGCATCAACGTTCCGCTGTGGCTCGCCACCGACTTCCGCACGGCCGCCCACATCCCCGGCCTCTTCGCGCAGGCGCCCCACGTCTTTGGCGTACCGATCGTGTTCAACCTGCTGGCCGCCCTCATCGTGGCCCTCATCACCATCGTGCTGGTGGTCGGCATTCGCGAGTCGGCCCGCTTCAACGCCGTGATGGTGATGATCAAGATCGTCGTCCTGCTGTTCTTCGTGGCGGTGGCCCTGAAATACGTCACCCCGGCCACGGTGACGGCCAACTGGCACCCTTTCCAGCCCAACGGCTGGAAGGGGACGTTCGCCGGCGCGGCGGTGGTCTTCTTCGCCTACATCGGCTTCGACGCCGTCTCGACGGTGTCGGAGGAGACGCGCAACCCGGGCCGCAACCTGCCCATCGGCATCATCGCCTCGCTGATCATCTGCACCATCCTCTACATCGGGGTGGCGGCGGTCTTTTCCGGCATCCTGCCCTATGCGGTGCTGAAGCAGAAGCTGGCCACCGAGCAGGCCGAGCCCCTGACCATGGCCCTGCAGTACGTGATGGGGGGAAATCAAGCCTGGGTCATCGGCTTCGTCGCTCTCGGCTCGGTGATCGCCCACACCGCCGTGCTGCTGGTCTTCCAGCTCGGCCAGCCGCGCATCTTCTTCTCCATGGCCCGCGACGGCCTGCTCCCCCCGTCGTTCGCCCGCGTCCACCCGCGGTTCCGCACGCCGCACGTCACGACGATCCTCACCGGCGTCCTGGTAGGCGGTGTCGCGGCGTTCGCCAGCATCGACGAGATGGTGGACCTCACCAACATCGGCACCCTCTTCGCCTTCGTGCTGGTGTGCGTGGGCGTGCCCATACTGCGCCATACCAACCCCGGCGCCCACCGGCCGTTCCGGGTGCCCTTCGGGCCGTACCTGTTGCCGCTCCTGGGAGCGGCCTCCTGCGTCTTCCTGATGTACTACCTGCCGCCGGCCTCCTGGTGGCGGTTCGTCGGTTGGCTGGTGCTGGGCTTCGCCATCTACAGCGCCTATGGCTACACCCGCAGCACCATCGGCCGTGACCTGGGCCGGCCGCAGGTGACGCCCTGGACGCTCAAAGTCGCCTCCCTGGGCTTCCTGCTGACGGCCTCCGGGCTGTTCACCATCCCTCACGACGCCGGGCTCGGCACGCTCATGGCCCAGGCGGGCAACGCCGCCGGCGCGGACCACGGCCGGTCGCTGGTGGGCCTGGCGCTGATCGTCGTGGGGCTGGTGCTGGGTGTAACCGGGCTACTGGTCGAGACGGGGGACCGGCGGAGGACGTAGGGCCGAGCGTCTCCCAAATGCGACGCCCGGCGTCGAAATAGAGGACACGGGCGTCAGTCGGAATTCTTGGCGGCCGGCGCCGGCCAGTGGGCCGCCGCGGCCACGGCCATCGCCCGCTTCGAGTCGCGGGCGAAACGCTTCTGCAGCAGGCGGGTGAGGGGAAACCCGAGCCGCGCCAGCGGCAGGTTCGGCCGCGAGAAGGCGAAGAGGTCGAACCACACCGAGTTGTCCTCGTGATGCCACTCGACGGTGAAGCGCTCCTCCCCCCGCTCGCCGTGATCCGGCAGCGTGCCATAGGCGAAGCCGAAGCGGACGACCGGCCCCTCCTCGTCGACGCGGTAGACGATCCGGCAGGCGTTGAGCGACCAGAAGCCGAGATGCCGCACCCGCACCGCCACCGTCGTGCCGGGCTCGAGCGGAGCCGCGGACGGGAAGGTGGCGACCCAGCCGAGGTCGAACATCTTCCAGCTCTTCAGGGCCTCCACGGCGCGGGCGAAAGCGGCGCGGCCTTCGCCCAGGCGAACCCGGTGGTGATCGGCCTTGTAGCCGGCCGGCGCGCCCCGGCGGGACTGGCCGACCTCGCGATACGAGAAGGTGCGGCTCCGCTGTTGAGCCAGGAATCGCTCGACGCGCTGCGGCGAGGGTTTCATCAACAGGAACACTGCGGCGGGGGAGGTTACCACGGCTGGTGGGCGGCGCGCAGGGTCCGGGCTCGCGCACTATATTCTCTAGCGACTATGTAATTCTCGGGTGACTCCCAGGGAGGACGGATGGGACGCTACGACGAGCTGGTGGAGAACCTGCGCCGGGCCGTGCTGGAGAGCCCGGCGGTGACGGAACGACCGCTGCGGCGAGCGGTGGCGGCCCGTGCGGCGGCGCTCGGCGGC
>JBAPYB010000379.1:0-8934 GCA_049284515.1 Thermoanaerobaculia bacterium | reverse complement strand
GCTGAAAGAAGCGCTGGTCGCCGCGGCGGGCGACAAGCGGCGGGCGGCGGACCTCCTGGGGATGAGCTACCGGGTGCTCCTGCGCAAGGTGAAGGAGCACGACCTGGAGGGAGTTCCGAGGTACCGGCAGTAGGCGAACGGAGGCATTCTTGGTACCGATCGTAACGATCCAGCGTCGTCCGAGAGCCGCCGCTCGGCGCCGGACGATCCGCTTCCATCGTTTGTTTTCTAGCCGTTACCGCGCAGGGCTGGCCCCTGGCATCGCGCCTGCAAACCGGGAAAACGTCGGCACTTTTCAAGGAGCTTCGATGAATCCGCTCCAGAGGGTTCGAGGCAAGACGGGGTTCACCCTGGTCGAGCTGCTGGTCATCCTGGCGATCGCCATGATCATCGGCCTCGTCAGCTATCCGGAGCTGGCGAAGTACTACACCCGCACCCAGCTCGAGGGCACGGTCCAGCAGCTCGCGCTGATGATGCAGAAGGCCCGCTACCAGGCCATCAAGACCGGCCAGACGGCGACGGTCTGCGCCGACACGACGCTCAAGCAGGTCACGGGCAGCGTGGGGGCGACGGCGAATGCCTGGTTCACGATGCCCAAGTCGGTCAACTTCGGGGCGCCGTCCCCGCAGCTCGCGATCACCCTCACCGTCACTCCCAACTGCTTCACCTTCAATAACGACGGGTCGGTGGCGGAGGTCGGGTCGTTCCGCTTCGTGGACAACAACGCCAACTACCTGGAGGTGCGGGTCGATCCCCAGGCGACCGCCCGCGTCCAGGTGCGGAAATGGAACACCACGGACAGCCAGTGGTACACCCGCAATCAAGGAGGCAAGGCGTGGGAATGGAACACCAGCACGATCTTCTAGAGCGCGCCTCCCGCCTGGAGCCCTGCGGCGCCGTCCCGGCGCGGGCGCGCGGAGCGCAGGGGTTTTCGCTGATCGAGGTGCTGATCGCGGCGGCCATCTTCCTGATCATCGCCCTGGGTCTCGTGCCCTTCTTCACCCAGGCGATCGCCAACAACCGCGCGGGCGCCGACTTCACCCAGTCGACGAACTATGCCAAGTCCGAGCTGGAACGCCTCTACGCGCTGCCGATGAGCAGCCCCGACCTCCAGGTCACGGCGGGAAGCTCGACGGTGACGCAGCAGTACTACTCGCTGAACACCAAGGCCTGGGTCACCACGCTCGGCTCCACGGACGTCGCTCTCTGGACCCGCACCGTCACCATCCGCCAGTACAGCATCAGCGGCATGCTCGCCGGCGGCGCCGTCACCGACGCCCTCCCCGCAGGGGCCCCGGCGGCCTCCATCCACGCCAAGCAGATCGAGGTCAAGGTGCAGAGCGGCCGTGCCGGCGGCCCCTTGGGCGGCGGCAAGCAGGTCACCCTGTCGGTTTTCAAGTCCTTTTGAGGAGCCGCCGATGAATCCGCGCCGCGCCTGTACCCTGCGACCGACCGGCCCAACCGGCCAGCAAGGCTTCACGCTGGTGGAGCTCCTGGTGTCCCTGGCGGTCACCGTCGTCGTCGTTCTGGGCATCCTCCTGCTGTTCGATTTCAACAACAAGCTGACGCGGGTGCAGACCAACGTGGCCGACATGCAGCAGTCGGAGCGCATCGCGCAGTACGACATGGTGCGCATGGCGCGGATGGCCGGCCGGGGGGGCCTGCCGGTGACCGCGGGGGCCGCGCTGCCGGCCGGCTCCGGCATCAGCGTGCAAAACAACGTGCCGGTGGACACTTATCTCGTCGCCGCCGATGCGACCACCCCCAAGATCCTGCAAGGAACCGACGTCCTGACCTTGCGCGGCGCTTTCTCGACACCCATCTACGACGTCGCCTTCTCCAATCCGACCACCTTCACGCTCACCGGCCCCGCCACGCCGACCGCCACCAACGCTACCGGCGGCTCGGTGGCGATCTGCAACCAGTCGCCCGCCGGCACGACGCAGGATTTGACGGCGCTGACGGCGCTCATCGACCTGGCTGGGAGCGGCAAGGTGCGCAAGGAGGCGCTGATCCTGGTCAGCCCGGTGGACGACGGCATCTACTCCGTGGTTCAGCTCGACCCCCAGGCCTCGACCAAGGCGGCCGCATCCTGTGCCGGCGGCGGCGTCACGCTCGTCTTCAACTGCGATCCGGCCGATCCCCTGGTCGCCCAGTATCGCGCCCTCTACCCCGCCCCGGCCGGCGCCAGCCTGAACACCGCGATGACCAACGTGGCGTTCGTGGGCCTGCTGGAGGAGTACCGCTTCTACGTGCGCGAGGACCACGCGATCTCGGGAAACGCCGCGAGCGACCTGACCCCCGTCCTCTCCCGCGCCCGCTTCTACCCCGGGACCGACAAGGTCTACGCGGACGACACCAGCAACCTCCAGCAGGACATCGCCGACGGCATCCTGGACTTGCAGATCGCCTTCGGCATCGACGCCAACGGCGACGGCCAGTTGACGGAGGATCCGGCCAACCCGACGGCCGACGAGTGGCTGGGCAACGCGGCCGGCGACGCCGCGATCGCCGGCGGTCTGAAGGCGATCCGCATCAGCACCCTGGCGCGGACCAACCGCCGCGACCAGGAGTACGTGCCCACCACGGTGGCGGATCATCTGATCGCCGGCATGGAGGATCACGTCTACAGCACCACCGACATCAACGATCCGGTCAACGGCTACGACGCCGTCAATTTCAAAGGCAGCATGGCGCGGCTGTATCGCCGCCGGGTGCTGCAGACCGTCGTGAACCTGAGGAATTTGACCCAATGAGCCAGCCAGACATCCGCCAGCCAGACATCCGTGCCCCTCGCTCCTCCCGGGAGAGCGGCAGCGCCTACATCCTGGTGCTGCTGGTGCTCCTGGTCCTGACGCTCCTCGGCCTCGTCCTCGCCTTCATCACGCAGAGCGAGGTCGAGGTGGGGGCCAACGAGCGCACCGTCAACCGGGTCTTCTACAGCGCGGAGGCCGGCGTCACCGTGGCGGTGACCAACCTGCTCATCGCCAACGACCGCAAGGCCCTGAACCTGACGTTCATGGACCCGGGCTCGACCACCCTGGGAACCCACGTGGCGATCCCGGCGATGCAGGAGGTCAACTCCGGATGGTGCAACCTGTGCGAGGTCAACCAGGGCAGCGACTACCGCGCCATCACCCACGACGTCCAGGTGACGGCCACCCGGTTTGGCGTCGACGGCGGCGGCACGGAGACCGTCCTCGCCACCAAGAACCTGGAGCTCATGGTGGAATTCCAGCCCTTCCGGGAAGTGCTGGACGTTGCGCCGGATCAGGGCGCGTACAAGTAAGGATTCTGCAGGCTGTCAGGAGCCGTCATTTTTTCGCTCCAGGAGATCGTCATGTCACGCCAACTCCTTCGTCACTCGCGTCGTTCCCTGCTGGCAGCGGTCCTGTCGTTCGCCCTGGGGACGCTGCTTTGGACCCCGTCCCGGCCGGCCTGGAGCGACGACCGCGACCTGCTGCGCCAGTCGGCGGGAAACCCCTATGTCTTCGTCATCCTGGACACCTCGGGATCGATGAACGAAGTGGCGCAGACCAGCATCGACGCCCTCGCCGCCGGCGACGATTCGACCTCGAAGCTGTATGGAGCCAAGCAGGCCCTGTACCAGGTGATGACGCAGTTCACCAACATCTCGTACGGCTTCGCGACCTTCAACCAGGACGGCCTGCGCGTATTCCGCAAGCATTGGATCTACCAGGCCAATGCGGACCCTTCGTGGAGCGCCACGCTGGCGTATCCGGTCAAGGCACAGAGCTACGTTTTCGGCGGCGGCGTCAGCAGCAACACCCAGTTCGGTTGCAACACCTCGCCGGCGCCGCTGTCCTTGCCGGCCTCGGCGGCCTCGGTCCGCCAGTTGGTCGGCTATCCGCGGACCGGCGACCTCGGCGACCAGACTCACGGCATCTGGCTCAAGCAGACCGGCCGCACCTACTACGTCGAGACCCAGCTCACGAACGGCAGCAAGCTGGGCGATGCCACGATTTCCGTCAACCTGAGGCGGCGGCGCCTCGCCACCGGCGTCACCGCGACCAAGTGCGGCGCCACCCCTCCCTCCACCTCCACCTTCGACGAGACGATAGGGTTTTCCGTCGTTACCTACACTCTCGTCACCGACGCCGTGCTCAACACTCTCTACGACACGGTCTCCCCGGCCACCCAGATCCTCCCGAACAACGACAAGACGGCGGCCGCCACCTGCGGCTCCGGGTCGACCCCGCCGCTGATCGGCTACGATCCCAACACCGATACCGCCGCCGACGGCTACACGATCACCTCGGCGACGCCCAACGTCCCGGTGAACCTCAAATACCCGACGGCGAGCAATCCCTCCTTCACGGGCAACGCCAGGTTCGACGAAGGCGACTTCCTCCCCTTGAACTGGACCAAGGACAACAGGGACGAGGTGATCGACCGGCTGGCGCCCAACCTCCGGCTGGGAGAGACGACGCCGGACTTCAAGGTCGCGCGCTACTTTCAGAACGCGGTCACCGGCAACACCGCACAAAACTCTTACGGCCTGCAGTTGCTGAGCACCACCGTCCATCCGCTGATCGGTGAAGGCTTCACCCCCCTGGGCAACACGCTTCAGTCTTTCCGCACCTGGTACTCCGGCTGCTCCACGGGACCATGCACCTCGGGTTGGGCCTCGATCGCGGCGGCCAACGACCCCAACTGGGCCTGCCGCAAGAAGTACGTGATCATCCTCACCGACGGCGACGAGACCTGCAACAATGCCAAAGGTGCCTCTGATGCCGCCATGGCTCTGCACGACTCCGACGGGGTTACAACCTTCGTCATTGCCTTCGGCGTGGCGAGCACCTCGGTGAACTGCGCTACGCAATGCCCCCCCGCCGTCAACAGCAACACCAACGCTTTGAACTGCATGGCGTGCAAAGGTGGCAGCGGCGCGCCGGTCTATCCGCAGGACGAGAGCGCCCTGGTCACCGAGCTGCAGAAGATCTTCGGCGCCATCCAGGAAGACAACCGCGCCTTCGCATCGGCGGCCGTGCCGGCCGTAGAAACCGACGTGGAGGACAAGATCTACCTGAGCAACTTCACCCCGATCGACCAGAAGGGCTACTGGGACGGGCACCTCGACGCCTACCTGCGGCCCTTGCCGGTGACCTCCAACGGCCTGCCGAACAAGACGCTGGCCTGCAGTTCAACCCTCACCAGCGGCTGCCATCTCTGGGACGCCGGGCAGAAGATCCTCGACCTCGCGCCGAGCACGTCGGACCTGAGCGCCGCGACGCCCAATTTCCAGATCGGCGGCGGCAACCACCAGCGCCGCGTTTACTACACCCAGGCCCAGGCGACCGCCACCGTGCCCATGGTCACGAAGCTGCTCCTGCCGCAGGCGGCCACGGCCGACAAGGTGGACCTCTACGCCGGGTTGAACCTTTCCCCCTTGCCGGTGACGAGCGATGCGACCGCCGATGCGAAGGTGATCAACATCCTCAAGGCCACCTACAAGACGAAGACCGATACCATCACCGACTCGCTCGGCAATACGAGCACGATCACCTTCCTGCTGGACGACATCTTCCACTCGAACCCGCTGGTCCTCAGCTCTCCGAGCCGCAGCATCTATTACAACGCGAACCTGAACACCAAGGGCCAGACCTGCACGAGCGGCGATCCGGGCTACAAGTGCTTCGCACTCAAGCACGAGTTCCGCCGCAAGATGCTGGCGGTGGGCGACAACGACCAGCAGCTCCACATCTTCGACGCCGGACTCTACGACACCACCACGACTCCTCCGGCCTTCGGCAACGGCACCGGCTACGAGATCTACTCCCTCGTGCCGCGGCCGCTCCTGCCCAACCTCCAGACGCTGTCCACGGACACCACCCAGATGTGGGGGGTGGACGGCACTCCCCAGGCGGACGACGTCTTCATCGATCCCAGCCACAACGGCACGCCCACGGAGTCCGACCGGGAGTGGCGCACGGTCGTCGTCGGCGGCTTCCGCGAGGGGGGCAGCGGCTACGTGGCCGTGGACGTGACCCAGCCCGACATCCTCGATTCGAACCGCGTGCCGCAGCCCACGAGCACCTGGGTGCCCTCCTGCTGGAACGGCGGCAGCGGCTGCGGCACGGTCTCCTTCGGCTCGGTGCTCTGGACCTTCACCGACACCAGCGACGCCGACGGCAACGGTCACGCAGACCTCGGCCAGACCTGGTCCTCGCCCGCCCTGGGACGCATCCTGGTGAAGACGACGGACTCGCCGCCGCAGCTCCAGGACAGGTACGTGGCCATCTTCGGCGGCGGCATGGACCCGAACAACCTGAACCAGCAGGGCAACTATCTCTACATGGTGGACATGGAGACCGGCAAGGCGATCTACAAGCGCCAGTTGGACGGCTCGACTCCCAGCGATCCGGCCGCCGTCGACACCGATCAGGACGGCTACATCGACACGATTTACATCGGCACCACGGCGGGCTCCCTGTACAAGGTCGACATCCGCGCCGCCGGCACGATCGTGCAGGACTCCACCACCCACAACTGGACCATCACGGACACGGCGTGGGACCCCTTCAGGGTCTTCGACACGCTGCAATCCGACACCGGCAAGCGGGGCCCCATCTTCTTCCCGCCCTCGGTGGTCTTCGTGGCCCAGCGCGGCAAGTACTCCCTGGCCTTCGGCACCGGCGACCGCTGGAACCTGTGGTCGCAGGGCGGTGCTCCCGGGCGCCTCTACGTGATCCTCGACACCGGCTTCGCCAAGGGCATGACGCCGACGGACGAAAGCCAGTACCAGGACGTCACCTCGTTCAGCGCGGCTCCCGCAGGCTCGAACTTCCTGATCAACCCCCAGGGCAGTCTTCTGCCGGGCTGGTTCCTCAAGCTCGCAACGCAGGAGCGGATGATCACCAAGCCGTTCACCCTGGCCGGGCTCTCGGTCTTCACCTCCTTCGATCCGACGATCACGGTCTCCGGCGCGGTCTGTGCGAAGAGCGGCACGAGCAACATCTTCACGGTCTACACCACCACCGGCGATCCGACGTGCCCCACCGGCGCCCTCTGCAGCGTCTCCGACCCGCCGACCCCCGAGTGCTACAGCGGGCGTTGCAAACCGATCGTCGGCGTCGCCACCAACCCCTTCGTGGAGCCGAGCGCGACGAAGAACCCCTGCGATCCGACGAAGGATCCGAACTGCACGCCAACGCCGCTCTGCTCCAACCTGTCGAACGTCACGAAGACGTTGATGGGGCTGTTCCCCAGCAACTGCCAGTTCGCCAACTTCACGCAGGACATCAAGACCGTGGAGGACAATGGTAATATCGTCTGCATAGCACCCGTGCCGGTGTGCGTCATTCGAAAGAACTGGAAGGAGAACTAGCGGTGAAGACGGCAGTGGCGATCGGTCTTGGCGTCGCAGCCCTCCTGGGGTCCGCCGCGGCCCGGGCCGACTGGTTGGTGACCCGCGACGGCGGCAGGGTCGAGACCCAGGGCCCCTGGAAGGTCGACGGCAAGCGGGTCGTCTTCACCCTGAAGGACGGTACCCTCTCCTCGCTACGGCTGGCGGAGGTCGATCTCGACGCCAGCCGGGAGGCGACGAAGGCCATGGTGGAAGAGGCGGCGGCGGCGAAAGCGAGCGCGACCGAGGCGGCGCCGGCGAAGAAATCCACCCGGGTCTTCACGGACAAGGACTTCCCCCACCCGACCGCCCCCCCGGCGCCCCCGAAAGACGACGCCGGCGACGCGAAGCCTGCCCCCGCCACCGCGGCTCCCAGCCTGGTCAAGGTGGTGGACTGGAAACAGAGCCACAATCAGGACACGAACGCCCTGGAGATCACCGGCTCCGTGCGCAATACGGGGCCGGAGCTGGCGGTGGCCATTGCGGTGGTCGTCCGGCTCTTCAATCCGCGCGGCGAGCAGTTCGCCATGCAGCCGGCGACCCTCGACACGCGGGCGCTCCACCCGAACCAGAACACGGCCTTCACGGCGGTGTTCCCGGACGTCATCGACTTCACCACCGCCAAGTTCGACGTACAGAGCAGCACGCTCCTGCTGAAGTCCCCCCCGCCCGCTCCAGGGGACGCGCCGGCGGACGGCCAGGCGCCTCCTCCTCCCCCTCCTCCCCCTCAATAATCCCCTCAATAATCATCAAGTCTCTGCCTCCTCGGCAGGGAAGAGGATCACGGCGCGGGTGCCGCCGCCCGGGCGCTCCTCCAGGCGGATGCGCCCTCGGTGCAGGACGACGATTCGCCGGGCCAGGGCGAGCCCGAGGCCCACCCCCCCGGCACGCCCCGTCACGAACGGATGGAACAGCCGTTCGCGAATCTCCGGGTTGACGCCGTGGCCCCGGTCCTCCACGGCGATCTCCAGACTGTCCGCCCCTTGCTGCACCCTCACTTCGACCGGTCCTGAACGGCCGGCCTCGCGCTCCGCCTGCACGGCGTTGTGGAGCAGGTTGCGAATCGCCCGCTCCAGCAACTGCGCGTCGCCCCTCATCCGCAGGCCGGGCTCCGCGCCCTCGACCTGCACGGCGTAGCCGTCCAGGGCAGGGTCGGCCGCGGCCCGCTGCAGGAGCGGCAGGAGGGAGATCTCCTGGATGCGGGCGGAGCCCGGCCGCGCGAAGGAGAGGAAGTCTTCGAGCACCCTTTGCAGGTGATCGGCCTCACTGCGGATTTCGCCCAGGTAGTCGGCGATCGAGCCGTCGGCCGGGCGCCGGTCGATGAGCGTCAGATAGCCCCGCAGCGTCGCCAGGCTGTTGCGCAGCTCGTGGGCGACGCCGCCCGCGAGCTCGCCCAGCCACGCGAGGCTCTCGGAGAGGCGATTCTCCTCGGCGTGCCGGCGGGCCTCCGTCAAGTCGGCGAAGAGGGCCAGATAGCCGCGCGGCTCGCCGTCGTCCCGGCGCAGGGGGTGGAGCGTCAGGCCGAGGATGCGCGTCGCCTCGCCGGCGCGGATGGCGCACTCCTGCCG
>JBAPYB010000378.1:0-7643 GCA_049284515.1 Thermoanaerobaculia bacterium | reverse complement strand
CAGCCTCCCCCCCGTCCGCCGGGAGAGAGGGGGCTAAAACAGCGATTCGTCTCGTCTTTTTTCAGACAAACCCCTCCCTCTTCTCCCGGCGGACGGGGGGGGGGAGGCTGGGAGAAGAGGGCCGGGGTGATGAGGGGCCTTGGGAGGGTAACAATATACTTGGCTCCGCAGGCTAAACCGGGGGCGGTTCGGCTCGCCCCCGGCGGCCTTCTTCAGTTGGGAATCTCCCGACGTTCCAGCCAGCTCCGCTCCGCGTCTTCCTTGGTGATGACGGCGGCCCGCTTGAGGCTCGCGATCATGGGCCGGAGGTCATCGTTCAGGGAGCATTCGATGGCTCCCGCCACTTCGAGCATGACGTCGTAGGGGACGCGGTACTCCAGCATGTCTTCTGGCGAGTCCGGCATGAGTCCTACAAGGCAATCCAGGGTGTCTTCCACTTCCTGCAAGGTCGCAATGGCGCCCCAAAGCATCCGCTGGGCGCGGGCGGCGATCTCCTCCCGTGTCATCGTGGTCTCCTCTCTAAGGTGCTTGGAACTCCGGGCCGCTGTGCGGCAACGGCCCGGCCCCTTTCCGTTTGGCTCTGCCGTTTCTCCCCGTCGCCACCTCCTCTCCGGGTGAAAACGGTGCACCTTCGCCGTAGGACCACCGCGGTCCATGGCTACATCATGCATGCACCGTGTCAATGCGGTGACCGTATACTACAGCCGCGGTGTTGTCTAGTCTCCCATCCATGCCAAGCACACCCGCAGGAGAACCGCGCGCACGCCGCAAGCTCACCACGAAGGGCGGCCTTACTCGCGAAACTGCTTATTTGTACGATGATGAAGAGGCGGCCCTAGAGTTGAGGGCCGAAAGGGAGCGCTGCTCGAAGAGCGAGGTTATTCGCCGGGCGCTTCGCAAGTATCTGGAAATAGGGGAGTAATGAAAACCTTTACACCCTGAGTGTAAAACGATTACCTCGCCAAGGGTAAGGACTTTTACACTCAGAGTGTAAAGCCTTCACCGGCAAGCAGTTGCTGCCCTCTCCTTGACATGCTCCGGAATGTGCTGTCTTTTCCCTCCTCGCGCGCAACTCGAAGGTCAAAGATCAGCAGTTGACTTGAAATGTTGGGCCGACTGTGGGATTATTTTGTTCGTCCGGCCTGGATGTCCGAGTTCTTCCAGCCAGCACCACTACCAGGCGCGGATTCTTTAGTAGCTCTTGTAAAACTTAGGCCCGGTGACGCGTCCAACGTCCCGGGCCGAGTAACAGGAGCCAGCACCTTAAGCCTTTGAGGAGACGAAGATGCCGAATGCCCGTTACCTGCCTACCTTAGCGCGTCCACCACCAGAAGTCAATACCTGTAATGGTTTGCGGGGGATTAGGATGCCTCCGGTGGCGGGTCGTTTACACCCGCCACTCGGAGGGCTTGGGATCTCTTCGCGCTCCGGCCTGAGTTACTGGCGGCCCTCACACGTCAACGACCGCTAGTCTATCCCACCGGAAGCGCCTCCTTCAACCGGCATTACGTCCAAAGGGAGCGCAAAAACATGTTTTACCTAATAGTCTACCAGCTAGACAACGCAAGCGAGGAGAAGTATGAGAAGCTTTGGCGGGCATTGTACAAGATTCAAGCAATTCGCCGTCAACGGTCGGTGTGGCACCTCATTTCGGGTAACTTCCCAAACTCCCAAAGCGTGTTCGACTATCTCGCCGGATTCATCGACACCAGCCCGGGCAAAGACAAACTACTAGTCGCCGCAATCACCCTTGACGTCGTCGCATGCAACGACCTTAAAAACTCCCCACTCGAGTTCAAGGGGGAGTAAGTCATCATCATCACAGGGGAAGCCCAGGCCGACGAAAAACTCGCTCAACCGCAGGAGGGCTGTGTGCTCAGCTTTTGTTTCGGGCTTTAAGTGAAGGCCGAGGTCCCACCAGAAAACTCGCATCGTTGCTCCTCTCTCCGGTTATGCTAATTTATCGCGAGCCACAGTATACCCCAAGGGCGTCTTCAGGATGTCTTAGGTTTCAGATCTTGGCCCTGCGCAACCCGCAGGGCCTTTTCCTTCTCACGCTCCGTCTTCCATTGTCGCTCCCGCTCGACAATGACGGATTTAGGGGTGTTGATTACCTTGCGTGCTCCCTCCCGGAAACGCTCAAACATTTCTTCTGGGGAGAGCTGGTCAGGCCCCTCCCTTCCCGCCTTTCCGATGTCCTCTTCCTTGCCTATGCGGCGCATGGGGCCTCCTCCTTTCCGATGAGTTCCTTGTACGTCACCCGCTTGCCGATGATGCCAGCGGCGGCGAGAAGGAACCGCGCGCCGTCGCTTACCTTGCGGGTATTGAATCGAAAGGATTGTTCGTCCAGGTAGCGGAACAGGTGGAACGGCTCGACACTCACATAGGTTCCCTTGATGGACCGCTTCAGGAGACTCCAGAAGTTCTCCATCCCGTTGGTGTGGATCTTGCCGTCAACGTAGCGCTCCGCATGATTGATTACGAGATGGGTGTAGACATCGCTCAAGTCATTGTAGGAGGGGAGCGAATCGGTGAAGACCTCCGAGCCCTTGGTGACGGTCTGGCGGATTTCCGGGCTCATGGTTTTCCGGCGGACGTTCGGCACCACCTTCGCCTTGACTCGGCTGTGTCCGTCCGGGCCGTGGCGCTCCAAAAGCCCCATGACAGCGGTTTTGCCAGCACCGCCCGTACCTGTGATCTTTTCAGCCCGCTTGTCCTCATGCATGAAACGAGCGGCACCGCCGATGAAGGTTTCATCGACTTCCACCTCTCCGAACATGGGCTCAAAGGTTCCATTCTGGACGGCAAGCCGGAGGCGATGATCCATAAACCATGCGCTCTTCTGAGTGATTCCGAGGGCGCGGCTCATCTCATAGGAGCTGATACCGTTCTTGCAGTTGACCACCATCCAAAGGGCGGGGAGCCACTTGTCCAGCCCGAGCGGCGAGTCCTCAAAGATCGTGCCGACCTTGGCGGAGAACTGGCGCCGGGGATGCTTCGTCTTGCACTGCCAAAGCTTCCGGGCCGGGAGAAACGTGACCTCCGTGCTCCCGCAAGTGGGGCAGGTGACGCCGCCGGGCCAGCGAAGCTCCACCATGAAGTTGAGGCAGGTATCCGCGTCCGCGAAGTAGGTGACGGCGGAGAGGAGGGTGCTCGGAAAGGCGCGGTAGGTGGGCTTTGAGGTGTCCATGGGAGAAGTGTACCCTACCTAGCTGGCGGAGTCAAGTATATCGTTACCCTTGGGAGGGGGAACCCCTGCCCGCTCAGGGCTGCTTCGCCTTCCCGCCCTTCTTGGCCTCCCGGTAGCCGGCCTTGACGGCGTCGGCTTCGGTCATGAACTGGCCCTTCTTGGTCTTGCCGTACCAGGGGTCGCCCTGGCGATGGAAGATCTTGGTGTCCAGGTTCACCCACACCATGCCCGGAGCCGGGGGCACCTGGGCGGTGACGGGAGCCGACGTGGCCGCTGGCGCGGTGGCCGGGGCCGGACGGGTGGGGGGAACCGGCCGCGTCGCGGAGGAGGGGACCGGACCCGGTATCGGGGCGGAGGCGGCCGCGCCCACCGTCACCAGCGGAGTGATGGCGGTGATGGTCTTCGCCGGGACGCCGGCCCGGGCGAGATCCTGCACGGAGGTGTAGGGGCGCCCGGCGATGATCTTCTTCGCCGTCGCCGCGCCCACGCCGGGCAGCGATTCGAGATCCTTCTGGCTGCCGTTGTTGAGGTCCACCGTGCCCGCCGGAGCTGCCTTCTTCGAGGAGGAGGAGGCAGTCGATTTCGCAGGGGCCGGAGCCGGCGCGGGGGCTGGCGCGGCCTTGGGGGCCGGAGCCGCAGCGGCGCCGACCGTCACCAGCGGGGTGATCTGCTGGACGGTCTTGGCGGAGACGCCCGCCTTCGACAGGTCCGCCACGGAGCTGTAGGGACGCCCGGCGATGATCTTCTTCGCCGTCGCCGCGCCCACGCCCGGGAGGTCCTCCAACTGCTTCTGGCTCGCCGAGTTGAGGTCCACGGGACCCGCGGGAGCCGCCGCCGGGGCCTTCGCCTTGGCCGCTGCCGCCGGACCCGGCTGGGCCAGGAGGAGCAGCGCCGACAGGGCCAGGAACAACGCCGACCTGACGCGATCTTTACGGAATGACATGGAAGGAATTCCTTTCTGGGTCTCTCGAAGTTGAAAGGGAGACATCGCTAAACCTTCGACCTGGAGCCCGCAAACTAGGAGGGTAACATTACACTCCGGATTACTGCCGATCAAAGGTCTCCGGGGTCCACCTGGTCGAACACTGCGTCGAGGGTGTCCCGCAGCCCCTCCACCACCTCGCGGGGGACGCCGAGCCGTTCCTCCAGGTCTCCTCGCCCCAGCAGCGCCTCCCCCACGGCATTGCGCAGGGTGCGGATCTCCAGGGCCTTGAGGGCCACCGTGGCCGTGTCGCCGTCGAAGGAGACGATCTTCATGGCGGGGATGGCTCCGTATGACCAGCCAGCCAATCCCGGATCTCATGGGCGAAGTCGTCGAATTCTCCAGGGGCCTTCGCGAGGAAATCCAGGACCCGATCCGGATCGAGGTCGATGTACTCGTGGACGAGAACGTTTCGGAAGCCACCGAGTCCCTTGAGCCGGCCCCGTAAGCCGGCGCTCAGGACACCTCTCTGGAAAAGAAGGCCTACGATCTCTTCGTACTCTCCAGCGCTGACACCATACGCCGCGCTCAGAATATGGCTGCCGATATCGAAGACCAGTGAAGCCCCCACTTGCAGGGAACGCTCCAGGGCCAACATGTCTCGATGACTCCTGGAGAGAGCCGCCGGGTCCATGGCGGCGAAGTCCTCGAGGTCCGAAATGACCCCATCCAGCTTCGCGAGCCGGGTTTCGAGGGCCTCAACCCGCACGACCACGCAGACGCTCCTCCAGCCGCTCGCCGGCGATCTTCCACTGTTCCTTGAGGTGTGGCTTGAAATCCAGGTAGCGCAGATTGGTACGGACCGTGAAGTCGGTCTCGAGCTCCGGCGGATTGGCATACAGGCAGCGTCCCGCGTCGACGACCTCATGGGCGAGGACGACCCCAGCCTTGTCGAGGGGGACCAGGTCGATCTCGCCTCCGGCGGCCTCTACTACGTCCGCCCTGAACCTCAGAAAATCCCAAAGCCCCAGAGGAGGATCCATGAGGACCGCCAGATCGACATCCCGAACCGGGATCTTCCGCTCCGGATCCGCTGCCGAGCCGAAGAGGTAGACGAGCTTCACCCGCGGATCCGCGGCCAGGAACCGGGCGGCCCTTTCCGCCCACTCCCAGGCGACGGCAGGATCGATCTGCGGCATCTCAAGCATAATCTGACTCTACCACTGGGCTCACCGGCTCCCGCTACAATCCCCCCATGGCCACCGAGACGAAGACCGAGCACCCCGCTGCCGTTGAACCCGCGGACGAGGGACGGCAGACCTCTTCCGAGATCCCCGTCCGGCGCTTCTACCGGCCGGCCGACGCACCGGCCCCGGCGAGCGATCCCGGGCAGTATCCGTTCACCCGCGGCCTCTATGCCGGCATGTACCGCCAGCGCAAGTGGACGATGCGCCAGTACGCGGGCTACTCCTCGGCCGCCGAGTCCAACCAGCGCTACCGGTATCTCCTGTCGCAGGGCACCACCGGCCTGTCGGTGGCGTTCGACCTCCCCACCCAGATCGGCTACGACTCGGATTCCCCCATCGCCCGCGGCGAGGTCGGCCGCGTCGGGGTGGCCATCGACTCGATCGAGGACATGCGCCGGCTGTTCGACGGCATCCCCCTCGACCGGGTCACCACCTCGATGACCATCAACGCCACGGCCGCCATCCTCCTCTCCCTCTACCTGGCGGTCGCCGAGGAGCAGGGGGCCTCCTGGGAGCGGCTGGGCGGCACGGTGCAGAACGACATCCTCAAGGAGTACGCCGCCCGCGGCACCTACATCTATCCTCCCGGCCCGTCGCTCAAGCTGGTGACGGACGTCATCGCCTTCTGCGCCGACCGGGTGCCGAAGTGGAACACCATCTCCATCTCGGGCTACCACATGCGGGAGGCGGGCTCGACGGCCGTGCAGGAGGTGGCCTTCACCCTCGCCAACGGCCTCGTCTACGTGGCTGCGGCCCTCGACCGGGGCCTGGACATCGACGACTTCGCGCCCCGCCTCTCCTTCTTCTTCAACGCCCACAACAACTTCCTCGAGGAGGTGGCGAAGTTCCGCGCCGCCCGCCGGCTGTGGGCCGAGCTGGTGCAGGAGCGCTTCGCGCCCCAGGACCCGCGGTCCCTCTGGCTGCGCTTCCACACCCAGACGGCGGGCTCGACGCTCACCGCCCAGCAGCCCATGAACAACGTGGTGCGGGTGGCGCTCCAGGCCCTGGCGGCGGTGTGCGGCGGCACGCAGTCGCTGCACACCAATGCGCTGGACGAGGCCCTGGGCCTGCCCACCCAGGAGGCGGCGGGTCTCGCCCTGCGCACCCAGCAGGTGATCGCCCACGAGAGCGGCGTCGCCGACGTGGCCGATCCGCTGGGCGGCTCCTACGTCGTCGAGGCTTGGACGGAGGAGATCGTCCAGCGGGCCCGGGGCTATATCGCGAGGATCGACGAGATGGGCGGTGCCATGGTGGCCCTGGAGCGAGGTTTCCAGCAGCGGGAGATCGCCGAGGCGGCCTACCGCTTCCAGATGGCGGTCGAGGCCGGGCGGGAGCTCGTAGTGGGGGTCAACACCCTGCAGTCCGAGGTGGAGGCGCCGCGGGAGATCCTGCGCATCGACCCCGCCGCCGAGCGGGATCAAGTGGAGCGCCTGCGTGCCCTGAGAGAGCGGCGAAACGGGGAAAAGGCCGCCGCGACGCTCGCCGCCCTCACCACGGCGGCCCGGGAAGACCGCAATCTCATGCCGTCCGTCCTCGACTGCGTTCGCGCCGAAGTCACCCTCGGCGAGGTCGCCGACGGCCTGCGGGCCGTCTACGGGGAGTACCGGGAGGCGGATCTGGAGTAGGTAGGCGCCAACTTTGCCACCTGAGAGTTTCCCCCGCCCAAGACCCTCACCCCTGCCCCTCTCCCGACCACCCCATCCCCCGCCCCGGGAGAGGGGTACTCCTGGGGCGTTCTGGCTGTTCTCCCTCTTCTCCCGGTGAAGGGGGTTGGGAGGGGGCGGGAGAAGAGGGCCGGGGTGATGAGGGTCTTGGGCGGGGGAACTCTGAGACGAGTTATCGCCGCCCTCAGCTCTTCCCCCGCACTCTTCCAGGGCGTAGAATCCGCCGGCACATGTTTTAATTCACTTGGAGGGGAGACGCCGGCTCGCCGGGCGGTCTCACATGTCGTCATGCGGAGCCGAACCGTCCAGTTGCCGGGAGGGACGAACCCGCGGGACACGCTGGTCGCTGCCGCCGGAGAGGTTGGCCGGCCGCCCGATTTCGTCCTGGCGTTCCTGCCTCCCGAGGAGAACCTGCGCGACGTCCTCGCGGCCATGACCCTGGCATGGCCGGATGCCGTCCGCCTGGGCTGCGAGGCCGTGACCCAGTTCGCCAGCGCGGCGGTGACCCACCAGGGCACCATCCAGCTCTTCTGGCTCGACGACCCGCAGCGCCACGCCGTGAAAGTGGAGGTCGTCACCGGCACCCACGGCGAGCCGCCGCCCAGCCGCCGGGTGGAGGC
>JBAPYB010000377.1:0-6427 GCA_049284515.1 Thermoanaerobaculia bacterium | reverse complement strand
CCCCCCCATCCGCCGGGAGAAGAGGGAGCAAAGCAAGACCGCTCCAACCGGGCTTCCCTGGGAGCGCCGGCGTCCCGCCGGCCTCAAACTCCGCTTTTTCTTCAAGCCCCCTCTCTCCCGGACGGCGGGGGGGAGGCTGGGAGAGAGGGGGTTGGGGGAGTGAGGGCCTCGAGGCGGCGGATCACGGTCCGGCCATGAGGACGCTCGACGTCACGAGAAGCTGAAAGCTCGAGGGGACCCCAGGCCGGCGCCAGCACCGGCCTGGGATCGAGAAACCTACTTGGGAAGGTCTTCGGCCGGCAGCGTCAGCGTGGTCGTCTCGGGCTGCCAGACGGCGGCGACGATCCACCAGCGTTTGCCGTCGTGGAACAGCTCGAAGCTGGTGACGCCGCGGACGAAAGGCTTCTCGTCGCCGGCGGCGTGGCGGGCCTCGTAGGTGCTCCAGACGTGGGTGATCTTGCCGAAGCTCTCGGCGCGGCGGGCGATCTCCTTGGGGACGTACCCGTCCCGGGCCATGATGACCTCGGTGTCGTACAGGTACTTCGAAGGGGTGAAGGAGTGCGGCATGGTGCCGGTGTGCCCTTTGCCCTCGGCCGGCAGCAGCCGGGCACCGGGGAAGAAGAGCGACAGGAAGCGATTCCAGTCGCGTTTCTTCCCCTCCGGCCCCGAGAGCGCTTCGTAGTAGGCGGCGACGATCGCTTCGGACGAGGCGACGTCGGACGGCGCGGCCTTGGGCAGGCCGGCCATGTGACCGCCGGCAGGGGTCGAGCTGCCATGCATCCCATGGCCGGACGTCCCGGAGGACGAAGAGGGCGGAGCGGGCGTCGCTCCGGGCGCCTGAGCGCCCGCGGAGAACGGCAACAGGACGAACGACAGCAGAGCGAGCACCACGATCGCTGGGCGCGGCTTCATGTCCTCTCTCCTCACGGCAGCACGACGTAAGGCCGCATCATATCGTTGTCCTCGTGCTCGAGGATGTGGCAGTGCCAGACGTACGGCGGCACCCCCTGCGGCGGAGCCGAGGCGCCGTTCGGCAGCTCGAACTTCTGGATGATGCGCGTCACCACGCCGACGCCGTTGTCGGGGTCGCCCGGGAACGCCTTGACGACGTCCTTCCACGCCGGCCGCTCGTTGGCACCGGGGGCCTCGGGCGGCGCGATGAAGTGGATCTGGCCCGTGGACTGGAAGCGGTTGAGGTCGAACTTCTGCCGGTTGAGGATCTGGAACCGCACCAGGTGGACGTGGATGGGATGGCCGTCCGTGGTGGTGTTGTAGAGCTCCCAGATCTCCGTCGCGCTGGCGCGCGGGTTCTCGGTGATGGGCGAGCTCCAGTGCAGGGCGCCGGCTTCGACGGTGCCGAGCATGCCTTCGATGGGATCGCCGGTGGTGGGGTCGTCGTCCTCGGCCAGCACCAGCTTCCGCGTCACGCTGGCGCTGTGGGTGTCGATCAGCGGCACGGGCACCAGAGTGGAGGGGAGCGGATGGTCGGCATGGGTCAACGGCTTGTTGACCCGGAACTGCATGATCTGCGGCATGTCCACCGCACCGCCGCCGGGGAAGGGCGCCGGGGCGTCGTTGGTCAGGACGAACGTCTTGCCCGACTTGCCGGTGAAGTCGACCACCAGGTCGTAGCGCTCGGCCGGCCCCATCAGCAGGTCGCCCAGCGCCACCGGCTTGGGCAGGAAGCCCTGGTCGGCGCCGATCTGGTTGAAGATCAGCGTCTCGTGCGAGTCGTGGCTGTTGACCAGCGTCATGTGCAGGAAGCGGGAGTTACAGGCGTTGAGCACCCGGAAGCGGTACCTGCGCGGCTCGACCTCCAGGTAGGGGAAGGCCTTGCCGTTGACGAGCGCGGTGTCGCCGAAGAACTCGGGGATCCAGATCGGCGGGATCGGCGGCGTCACCCCCGGGTCCTGCACCGGGTAGCTCAGCGAGCCGTCCGGGTTGAAGAGGCGGTCCTGGATCATCAGCGGAACCTCGTACTTCCCTTTGGGGATCTGCAGCGAGTCCTCGGCCGAGTCGCGGACGAAGTACATGCCGGCGAGGCCGGCGTAGACGTTGAGCCGGGTGATGCCCAGGGCGTGGTCGTGATACCAGAGCATCATGGAGGCTTGATCGTTCGGATAGCGGTAGACGCGGTTGGAGAAGAACGGCCCGGTGTGCGCGAAGTCGTTGGTGAACCAGGCCTCGGGGTAGCCGTCGCTGTCGCCGAACACCTTGGCGCCGTGCAGGTGGACGACGGTGCGCACGTCGGGCACGGTCGTCTCCGCGCCGTGGATGGTGTGGTCGATGGGCAGGAAGTGATGGCTCGGCAGGTCGTTGTTCCACTGCACCGAGATCGGCTGCCCGGTGCGGGTTTCGAAGGTGGGGCCGGGGTAGATGCCGTTGTAACCCCAGAGCTTCGTGGAGGGCAGGTCGCGGTGCAGCTTCTGGCGAAACTGCGTCATCTGGATGTTGACCACCGAGGAACCAGGCGTGATGACCGGCGGGATCGGCAGCGGATCCACGAACGGTGTGAGGGAGGGCGAGCTCTGGGCGAAGGCGAGCTTCTTGGGCAGGAGCAACGCTCCCGCCCCCGCTACCGCCCCGAGCCTCAGCAGTTCACGGCGACTCAGTTTCATACGACCTCCTTACATAGGAAAAAGAGGGAGCAACCTCCCTCATAGAGCACGAGCAAGACGCGGGAGAACGGCGAACCGCCCCCCTGCGACGTTGTGAAGCCGGAGATCCCTGCGAAGCGGTTGAAACCCTTAGGAGCTGCCTCTAAGAAGCAAGGTGCAGGACGGCCGGGAGAGCGAGCCGGGCCGCCCTCGGCACCCCGGGGGCGAGCCGGCCGGCTTCAGTCGCCCAGCTCGACCGCGCGGACGAACGCCGGCTCGCCGGCCGCGAGGTCCAGCCGGGCCTCCTCCGGCGTGCCGAAGACAAGGGCGCGCGCGTCGTCGAACTCCCCCTCCCAGCGGGCGATGACGCAGGTCGCCAGGCAGTTGCCGATGACGTTGACGCAGGTGCGCCCCATGTCCATCAGCTCGTCGACTCCGAAAATGACGGCGACGCCGATCGGGCCGAGATTGCCGGGCAGGAAGGTGCCGAGCGTGGCCAGCAGGATCACCAGCGAAGCGCGCGGCACGGCGGCGATCCCCTTGGAGGTGACCATCAGCGTCAGCATCATGACGAGCTGGTGGCTGAAGTCCATGTGGTAGCCCGTGGTCGCCTCGGCGGCCTGCGCCACGAAGACCGCC
This sequence comes from Thermoanaerobaculia bacterium, assembly GCA_049284515.1. Classification (GTDB taxonomy): domain Bacteria; phylum Acidobacteriota; class Thermoanaerobaculia; order Multivoradales; family UBA5704; genus DATARR01. Next base: position 3,191 of record JBAPYB010000377.1, on the reverse strand, counting down.
GCGAGGGTGAGGTAGAGCGAAGTGCCGTCGAGGTTGAAGCTGTAGCCGGTCGGCATCACGAAGCCGACGATGCGGGCCGGCACGCCGAGCCGCTCCATCGCCTCCATCGCCTTCGGCAGGGCCGATTCACTGCTGGTGGTGGCGAAGGCGATGGTCGCCGGCTCGCGCACTGCGCGCAGGAACTGGCGGAGGGGAACGCGCGCCAACATGGCCACCACACCCAACACGAAGACGATGAAGACGACGAGAGCAATATAAAGCGAGCCGATCAGCTTGCCCAGGTTGAGGAGCACGCCCAGGCCCTGCGTCGCGATCGTGTGCGCCATCGCCGCGCCGACGCCGATGGGCGCGAACATCATCACGTAACTGGTGAACCGGAACATGATCTGCGACAGGCTGTCCATCGCCCGCAGAATGGGCTTTCCCTTCTCGCCGATGGCCGCGACCGCCAGGGCGAAGATCACCGCGAAGGCCACGATCTGCAGCACGTCGCCGCGCACCATGGCGTCGACGATGCTGGCGGGGAAAATGTGGACGATCGTCTCGACGAGCGTCTTCGGATGGTTCTCGCCGATTTTCTGCACCGTCTCCAGGCTCGGCGCCGCCAGCGTGACGCCGACGCCGGGCTTCGTCAGGTTGACCACGGCGAGGCCGATGAACAGCGCCAACGTGGTCACCACCTCGAAGTAGAGGAGCGCCTTGACGCCCATCCGCCCCACCTTCTTCAGATCGCCGCCACCCGCGATCCCCACGACCAGCGTCGAGAAGACCAGCGGCGCGATGATCGACTTGATCAGGTTGAGGAAGACGTCCCGCAGGAAGAAGACCTTGACGCCCCAATCCGGCCAGATCCAACCCACGAAGCCGCCCACCACCAGACCGATCAGGATCCAGGTGGTCAGCGACGGGCGCCAAGGCCTGCGCGGCGGATTAGGGCTGGGCTCGGTCACGGCGTCCCCTCGAAGTCAGGAAGCGGTTTGGGCGGGGACTTTAACATGGCATAACGGGTCCGGCGACTCGCGCAAAGACCCTCATCACCCCGGCCCTCTTCTCCCAGCCTCCCCCCCGCCCGCCGGGAGAAGAGGGAGAAAGCACGTCGCTTCAAGCCCCCTCTCTCCCGGTCGGGCGGGAGTGCGGTGGGAGAGAGGGGGTTAGGGGAGTGAGGGGCCTGGGCGGCGCGGCTCCGATCCGGTTTCGAGAGGCGCCTGGATCGGCGAAGAAGCAGGTCAACCCGGCCGCGCGACACTGAGCGCCGCCGTGACCACGTCGTGCACCGGCGTCTCGACGCCGGCCTGACGGCCGAAGCGGGAGACGGCGCCGCTCAGGTCATCGATCTCCGTCGGTCCGCCGGACTCCAGGTCGAGCAGAAAGCTCGGCCGCATCGCGCCGGGCGCGGAGCTGATGAAACCGAGGATCTTGGCCTCCACCTCGTCCGGGAAGGCCACGCCCCGGGCGCGGGCCACGGCGACCACCTCGCGCAGCGCCCTTGCGATCAACAGGTTCCCCAGCGGCGCCTGGCGCACCGGGCCGATGGGCGAGCGGGCCAGCCCGCAGGCGGCGGACATGGTGGTGATGAAGGCGAGCTTGCGCCACAGGTCCACCGTGATGTCCGCCGACGCCCGGGCCTCGGCGCCGGCCTCGCGGAACGCGGCGGCGATCCGCTCCGTTCTCTCCGAAAGGCCGCCAGCCCTCTCCCCTGCCACGATCCGCTGAAACGGGCTGCGGCGCTCGATGACTCCCGGCCCGAGCCGGGCGGCGCTGATCTCCGCCAGCCCGCCCAGCACCCGCTCGCCCGGCACGCCCTGCTCGACCAGGCGATCGGCGGCCTCCACCCCGTTGAGCAGCGGCAGGATCGTCGCGCCCCTCTCCGCCAGAAGCCGCGCCGCCGGCACGATCTCCAGAAGCGAGTAGCTCTTGACCGCCACCACCGCAAGCTCGATGTCAGCGATTTCCCGCGGCTCGCCGGTGGCCGCAACCGGCGCCATGAACGTCTCCTCCGGCGTGCGCACCTCGAGGCCCCGCTCGCGGATCGCCGCGAGGTGGGCGCCGCGGGCGAGCAAGGTCACCGCATTCCCGGCCCGAGCCAGAATGCCGCCGAAGTAACCGCCGACGCCGCCCGCTCCGAGGATTGCGATGTTCATGGCGCATAGCATAAGCCCATGCCGACCTGGGGATCGATCTCCGATATAGTAATGTCCGAGATGCGCAACGGGACACCGCTTTACGACTCGGAGCCGGACGTCGAGCTTCCGGCCGAGGGGGAGGCGGCCGGCGGCCGCGGCTGGGAGGAGCTCGCCGAGTGGACCGGCGGGCTCGTGCCCGAGCAGGTCGAGGCGCTCGCCGCGGTGCGCGAGCTCGAAGCCGTCTATCCCCTCCTGCACGCCCTGGTCGGCCGTGCGCCGCGGGAGTTCTTCGTGCGCGCGGCGGTGATGGAGGCGCTGGTGGATAGTGGCCGGCCAGCCTTCTCTTCCCAGGATCTCGACGAGAGCCTCTACTGGCTGGCCGAGCCGGCGCGGACGGCGACCCTGCGGGCGCTGCGGCAGAGCGGCTGGCTGGAGTTCGAGCCGGCGGCCGGCCACTTCCTCACCGACACCGGCCGCTGGGTCTGCGACGTGCTGTCGTTCCTCCACCACCGGTTGCGCGAGAGCGAGTTGCTGCCCACGGTCGAGGGGGTCCGGTATGCCCTCGAAATCGGCCTCGACCCGCTGCGCCACCTCCAGTCGATGCGCTCGCGCCTTGCCGCTCTGCGTCACGAGATCGACGAGGCCCTGGCCTCCCACTCCGAGGTCGTGCTGCGCCGCACGGCCGAGAAGCTGCGCGAGGTGCTGCGCCTTTCAGAACGCATCCGCGCCGTGCTCGACGCCGTGCAGCTCGATCGGGCGGCAGCGCGGCGCGTGGTGCGCGAGATCCACGACCTGCTGTCGCGCCTCCACGGCGCAAGCTCCACCCTGCACGCTGCCGTCACCGAGGTCGGCCGCCAGTACTTGCGGCTGACCGCCGGCCTCACCACCGAGCAGATCGTCCGCGCGCTGATGGCGAAGAGCCTGGACGAGCTGGCGGCGGTGGGGCGCGAGGCGCTCCTCCCCGTCCTGCCTGCGCCGCCGCTGCTCACCACGGAAGCCGTGGGTTACGCCGCCGAGGTGCAGGCGTTGCGCGAGCGGACGGCGGCCGAGCCGGTGGTCTGGACCGAG
>JBAPYB010000376.1:0-5112 GCA_049284515.1 Thermoanaerobaculia bacterium | reverse complement strand
TCGGGAGGGGGCGCGACCCGCCCTGCAGCGGCGAAATCGTCGAAATCAGGGCGGGTCGAGCCCCCAACCTGCCGCCCAGACCCGCCCCTACACGAAGCATTGGGGCCAAAGTTAGCGCCTATGCCCGTCCCCTCCCACCCCCCTCACTGGGAGAGGGGTCCCGGCGGGGGCGTCTTTGCCTTTCTCCCTCTTCTCCCGGGGAGGGGGATGGGGTGGTCGGGAGAGGGGTAGGGGTGAGGGTCTTGGGCGGGGGCGCTCGCAGCAAAGTCAGCGGCTATGTCCTACCACCCCTCACCCCGGCTGCTGCCACAGCTTCACGCCGCCCAGGAGGCCGGCTACGTTCTCGACGGTCTTGACGTTCTCCGGCAGCTCGAAGTGGATCTCCTGGGCGTTGCCGCCGCCGAGGTAGAGGATGCGGTAGTTGAAGATCCGCGCCAGTTGCGCGATGACCTTCTTCACCCGCCGGTTCCACCGCTTCTTGCCCACTTTGTGCAGGGCCTCGTTGCCCACCAGCTCTTCGTAGGTCTTCTTGTTGCGGAACGGGTGGTGCGCCATCTCGATGTTGGGGACGTAGTGGCCGTCGATGTAGAGCGCGAAGCCCATGCCCGTGCCGAGGGTCAGCACCAGCTCCGTGCCCTGCCCCTCGATCACGGCGAGCCCCTGCACCCCCGCGTCGTTGGCCGCCCGCGCAGGCTTGCCTGTCAACTTCTCCAGCGCCGCCGAGAGGCCAAACCCCTCCCACGCCGGATCGAGGTTGGGCGCCGTCAACGTCCTCCCCTGCACCACCACGCCGGGAAAGCCGGCGGCCACCCGGTCGAACGGCGGCATCTGCTTCACGATCTCCGCCACCACGTCGAGCACGGCGTCCGGCGTGGCGGGGTGCGGCGTCTCCTGGCGCACCCGCTCGCAGGTCGGGCGGTCCGCGGGATCGGCGGTGAATCCCTTGACGCCGGTCCCCCCGATGTCCAGGCAGAACGTGATCGGCGACTTCTTCGGTTTGGCCATCCCGGCTCCTCCCATGGGTGAAGGTCACCGGGATTATGGCACTCTCCCGCTACGGGTCCACCACCGCGAGCGTCGCCGAGCGGGCCGGCAGGGTGAGGGCGAGCGCTCCGCCCGCGGGATTCGCCGTGCCGGCGGCGGCCAGCCGGCTGCCGGCGCCGAAGCGGTAGAGCGTCGCGGGCCGGCTGAGGCCGCCCGCCACCTGCACGGTCGTCTGGCGGTCTGCCGTGTCCTTGTTGAACAGGAGGACGTAGAGCCGGCCGGCCGCCGAGGCAATTGCGTAGGCGCCCACCGCGTCGACGCTGGAGCTGGTGGCGCGGACGCTGTCTCCCGCCACCTTGGAGCCGTGGCCGTCGTAGTTCAGGTAGAGGAGGAAGGCGTCTTCGACACGGCTACCTGGATCGGGAGCCACCCAGCGGGTCGCGAGGTCCACCCCCTCGCGGCCGAAGATGGCGAGCGCCTCGGCCTGCGCCAGGGCGCTCGACGGGCCGTCGTCGTTGCCCCAGTTGTATTCGGTGATGGCGATCCTGGCGCCGGGGAGCCGGGCCGCGATCCACTCCTTCATGCGCGGGATCATGCGCGTCGGCTGGCCGATCCACGACTCGTCCACGTAGGCCGGATCGTAGAGCCCTTTCAGCGAGCGCAGCCGCAACGCGGAGGTGCCAGCCGATTCGTCGTCCGAGAGCGCCACGCCGTTGGCCTGCGGATAGTAGTGGACGTCGACGTAGTCGATCAGCCGCACCCCGGAGGCTTGCTGGTAGGCGAGAACCTGGCTGAGCAGCCACTCGTAGAGCGGCACGTTGCCATGGGCGCGGGCGTCGGCGCCCGCCGCACAGCCGTCCGCCGCCGAGAAGAAATAGGCGCACCAGCCCCAATCGGAGGGGCCGAGGATCTGGATGTTCGGGTCCTTGGCCTTCATGGCCGCGGCGTAGCTCTTAGTCTTCTGCCACAGCTCGTCGTAGGTCACCGGCTTGGGATGGACGTCGCGGTGGGTGCTGTTCCAGAGCATCGGCTCGTTGTCGAGCTCGAACAACCGCACTCCCCCCTGCACCGCCGTGCCGGTGCGCCCGGCGATATGGGCCATCCAACCGGTGACGAACGACGGGGTGATCGCCTTGGACGTGTCGCCCGGGTTGTTCCCCGCGATCAGCGAGCCATTCGGCCGCACGCCGTTGCCCGCGTCCGGCTGGCACCAGGAGGCGTTGCCGGTCACGGTGCACTCGGTCGCCTGCTGCGGGCCGTATTTGCGCACCGAGAAGCCCCAGCGGCGCTTGCGGTCGATCGGGGTCCAGCCGAGGGTCGGCACGGTGATCAGCGCCTCGCCGCCGGCGGCGCGGGTGGCGTCGATGAAAAGATCCGCCGTCGAGCCGTTGGGCAGGGTCGAGGGATTGGGGGTGGCCTCCGGGAGGTTGTAGAAGAACCAGTCCGACGCATGATTGCTGGCGTCGAGCTGCCAGGAGTAGCGGGTGGTGGAATTGCCTCCCCAGCGCCGCACGGGCCACCGCAGGCGGGCGGCCTGGGCGTCGTCGCCGAAGTTGACGCCGTAGATCAGGGGGCTGATCGGATGCCGGCCGGCGGCGCTGGGGTCGACGCTCACCTGGACGGCCGCGGGAGGCGGCGGCGGAGTCGAGCGCGCCGTGAGCTGGACGTCGTCCACGTAGACCGCCGGCTGGTTGCCGCCGGTGCCGTCCTGCAGCCAAAAGCCGTCGAAGATGCCGGAGGTGATCCCGAGAGCGGCAAAGGGGATGCGGACCTTCACCCACCCGGAGGAGGGGATCCGTCCGCCCGGCACGAAGCCGGAGAGTGCCGCCTGCCCCAGCGGAGTGCCGCCGGTCACGAAGGCGACCGACAGGTTCTGTCCGCCCGCCGGGCCGCCGTCGATCCAGAGCTCCAGGGCGTCGTAGACGGCGGTATCGATCCCGGCGTCGCGGTGCAGGAAGAACCCCGACCAGCCGTCCGGCTCGAAGGAGACGCCCAAGCGCCCCGTGTGGACGACCGCGGTCTGCGAGAGGCTGTTCGCCGCCCAGCTCCAGTTGTCGAAGCCGTTCTCGAGCTGGTCGTCGTAGACGGCGAGCGGCGTGGCCGCGAAGCCAGGGACGGCCTGGGAAGACAGCAGGATCCCGGTAAGGACCAACGTCGAGCTTTTCATGAGCTACGGCCTCCTGGAGGAATTGTATAGCAGATCAGCTATTTTAGCTCTACTTGCCAAAGCCCGACGTTATAGCCACCCCTTCGCCCCTTCGGGGCGGACCCCTCACTCCCCCAACCCCCTCTCTCCCAGCCTCCCCCCCGCCGGCCGGGAGAGAGGGGGCTTCAAGCAGCTCGCGTCTTTGCTTCTTCCCAGACTAACCACTCCCTCTTCTCCCGGCGGAAGGGGGGGAGGCTGGGAGAAGAGGGCCGGGGTGATGAGGGTCCGGGGTTGCAGAATCGGTGGGGGTGGGTCAGAATAATCCCCTGCAAGAGGTCCCTTCACCACTCCGCTTCCCCATTCCGCCCCTCATGTCCTAGCCGAACGGAGACAACTTGACTCGCAGAATGCTGATCAACGCGCAGCGTCCGGAAGAGCTGCGTATCGCCATCGTCCAGGGAAACGTCCTGGAGAACTACAAAGTCGACGTCGCGGAATCGGACCTCACCCGAGGCAACATCTACCGCGGCGTCATCGCCAGCATCCAGCCCAGCCTGAACGCGGCATTCATCGACTACGGCGTCGAGCGCCACGGCTTCCTGGCCATCCAGGACGTGGTTCCCGACGCCTTCTACAAGCAGCCGCACCATGGCCACCCGCGCATCGAAGAGGTGCTGGAGAAGGGCAAGCCCATCGTCGTCCAGGTGGCCAAGGACGCCGTGGGCCAGAAGGGGGCGGCCTTGACGACCGCCCTCTCCCTCGCCGGCCGCTACCTCGTGCTGACTCCCTTCGACGACACCCGCGGCGTGTCGCGCAAGGTCGAGGACGAGGACATGCGCAAAAAGCTCAAGGGCATGGCCCACGGACTCGATCTTCCCGACGGTTGCGGCGTCATTCTCCGCACCAACGCCCTGGACCAGACCAAGGTCAGCCTCGCCCGCGACCTCTCGGCGCTCTTGCGGCTCTGGAAACGGGTGCAGGCGGCGGCCATGCAGGGCAAAGGCACCCGGCTCCTCTACACGGATCAGGACCTGATCCTCCAAGCCTTGCGGGACTACCTGGATACCTCGATCGAAGAGGTCCTGATCGACGACAGCGAGGCGTTCCAGAAGGCCGAGGCCTACCTCATGGCCTTCATGCCGCGCTCGAAGACGGTCCTGATCCGTTACTCGGACCGGCTGCCGCTCTTCAGCCGCTACGATCTCGAGCCGCAGATCGACCGCATCTACGAACGGCGGGTGGAGCTGCAGAGCGGCGGCTCGATCGTCATCGACGCCACCGAGGCGCTCACCGCCATCGACGTCAACTCCGGCCGCTCGACCCGCGCCTCCACCCAGGAGGAGACCGCGCTCCACACCAACCTCGAAGCGGCGGAGGAGGTGGCCCGCCAGCTCCGGCTGCGCGACGTCGGCGGCATCATCGTGGTGGACTTCATCGACATGCGGGCGTCGAAGAACCAGCGCAAGGTCGAGAAGGCCGTCAAGGATGCCCTCAAGGCGGACAAGGCGCGGTCCACCGTGGGGCGCATCAGCCCCAACGGCCTCCTGGAGATCAACCGCCAGCGCATCCAGCAGGCCCTCCAACTTCGCACCCACCGTCCCTGCCCCACCTGCAGCGGCACGGGGCGGCTGGCGAGCGAGGAGATGGTGAGCCTGTCGCTGCTGCGCCGCATCGAGGCCCGCGCTGCCAGCGGTGCCATCCAGGGGGTCAAGATCGGCCTCCACCCCGAGCTCGCGGATGCGCTTCAGAATCACTACCGGCAGGAGCTGGCGGGGATCGAAGAGGAGCTCGACGTCAAAATCGAGATCATCGCCACCGCCGGCCTCCACCGCCCCGACGAGCGCATTGAGTGGCAGAAGCGGGAGAGGCCCGTGCGCCAGCCGAAGCAGAAGCCCGCGCCCGTCATCCTCCAGGCCTGGGACCTCGCCCTCCCCGAAGACGAAGAGGAGGATGAGCTTCCAGAGCCTGGTCCGGCCCAGACC
>JBAPYB010000375.1:0-20455 GCA_049284515.1 Thermoanaerobaculia bacterium | reverse complement strand
GTGCCGGACTACGCCGGAGACGGCCGCCCCGGAGTGTTGGTCGGCGGCGTGCGGCCGGGAGGCGCGGCGGAGGCCGCCGGCATCCAGCGGGGGGACCTGCTGGTGGAGCTCTCGGGCAAGGAGATCCGCGACATCCACGACTTCATGTACGTCCTCCAGAGCGCCAAGCCGGGAGAGAAGTCGAAGGCCGTCGTGGTGCGCGACGGCAAGCGCTTGACGGTGGAAGTGACCTTCGGCACCAGCCGGCGGTGAGCCTTGGCCGGACAGCTGCGCATGCCGTCTCCTTCCAGGGCTCGGGTCAGTTGGCGTCCTCGGGGTACAAATCGTTGGGATCACCCAGAATGCATTGCAGATCCCCGATCAGGAGATCAACATCCTGCAGCGTCAGCTCGATGGTGAGGCAAAAGCTGCTCAGCTCTTCTGCCAGCGATTCGGAAAAGTCACTGGGGGCCGGCAGCTCGGCGGTCAGGTTTCTTACGCACGCCAAGAGCTCCGTGAGCTGGTCCGCCGCCCACCGGCCTCGGTCGCGGAAGTCGGCGGGCATCCCCTCCCGCTCGATCACCCTGAGCAACTGATCGCGGGAAATGGGCAGCGCCCAGCCGAGTCTCCGGAGCTCTTCCGTCACTTCGCTGCCTGGATCATCCATTTCGGTCCAATCTCCCACGCGCCACGCCAGCGGCGTCCGGAGGAGTCTAATCCAGACGGGTCGCCGGAGGTGAGGCGACGAGCAATCCCGTCCCCCTCCACCCCTTTCCACGCACTTCTGAGGGGACGCCGCACCCTCCCGCGGTCAACTTGCGCCGGGGGGAGGCGTTTTGCCACAATGCGGCATCGACGACAGGGGCTCCCGTCGGGGTCCCGGTGAGAAGAGGTGTTCCGTGACTGACCCCAAGACTGACCCCGCGATTGACCCCGTAGGAGGGGCCATCAAGTTCTTCCTCCCCGGACCGACCTACGTCCCCAAGGACGCGTTGCAGGCCATGACGCTGCCCATGGTGGGCCACCGGTCGGCCGGGTTCAAAGCGTTCTATCTGTCTCTGTCTGAAAGGCTTCCGAAGATTCTTCGCACTTCCGGCGACGTCCTGGTCGCCACCGGCAGCTCGACTCTCGTCATGGAGAGCGCGGTCATCTCCTGCGCCGCTCAGGACGTGCTGAGCCTCACCAACGGCGCCTTCTCGGAGCGGTGGCACTCGATCTCCAAGTCAGTCGGCAAGGCCGCGGACAAGGTGTCCGTGCCCTGGGGCCAGGCGGTCGACCCGGACGTCGTCCGTTCCGCGCTGCGGCGCAAGAAATACGACGTGGTGACCCTGGTGCACAACGAGACGTCGACGGGCGTCCTCTCCCCACTGGCCGAGATCGCCAGGGTGATCCGCGAGGAGAGCGATGCCCTCATCGTGGTGGACACGGTCTCCTCGCTGGCCGGCACCCGGGTGGAGACCGACGACTGGGGGCTCGACGTGGTGCTCGCCGGCACGCAGAAGGCCTTTGCCGTGCCGCCGGGCCTGACCCTCTTCACGCTCTCGGAGCGGGCGGCCGAGCGGGCGGCGAAGGTGCCCCACCGCGGCTTCTACACGGACCTCCTGCGCTACCGTGAGAAGCACCGCGAGGGCGGCTTCATCACCACGCCGGGCATTCCGCTGCTCTACGCCCTGGACGTCCAAAGTAACCGCATCCTCGCGGAGGGCATGGAGGCGCGCTGGGCCCGCCACCAGCAGCTCTACGAGCGCACGGCGCAGTGGGCCGCCTCGCGCGGCTGCACCTACGCCGCGGCGGAGAATGCCCGGTCGGTGACGGTGAGCTGCCTGCTCCCTCCGGCCGGCGTCGATCCCCAGGCCATTGTCAAGGGGCTCGCGGCGCGCGGCTTCACGATCGGCGGCGGCTATGGCGACTGGAAGCCCACGACCTTCCGCATCGGCCACATGGGCGAGGTGCGAGGAGCCGATCTCGAAGGGCTGCTCGCCGAGATCGATCAGGTTCTGGAGACGGTCGCCGCGCAGGCGGTCCGCTGATTCTTGGGCACCCTCATGGGAGGAGAGACGAAGCACCGCATTCTGCTGGCCGACCCGCTCGATCCCTCCGGCCTCGCCCTCTTCGAGGCTGCCGGAGCGGAGGTCCATCAGCTCACGGCGGAGGAACGGCCCCGCCTCCCCGAGATCCTCGCCGATTTCGACGCCCTGGTGGTGCGCAGCTCCACCCAGGCCACGGCCGAGCTGCTCAAGGCCGGCAAGCGCCTGAAGGTGGTGGGGCGCGCCGGCATCGGCGTCGACAACGTGGACGTGACGGCCGCCACGGAGCTGGGCATCCTGGTGGTCAATGCCCCGACGGCCAACCTGATGTCGGCCACGGAGCACACTTTCGCCTTGCTGCTTTCGCTCGCCCGCCGGGTGGCCGAAGCCGACGCGTCGATGAAGGCCGGGGAGTGGAACCGCAAGCTCACGGGCATCGAGCTCCAGGGCAAGACGCTGGGGATCATCGGCTTCGGCCGCATCGGGCAGCGGGTGGCGGACCGCGCCCGCGGCTTCGAGATGAAGATCCTCGCCTACGATCCGTTCCTCGACGCCGCCGCGGCCCGCCGCATGCAGGTGGATCTGTTGCCGCTGGACGATCTCCTGGCCCAGGCGGACATGGTGACCCTCCACGTGCCGTTCACCGAGCAGACGAAGAACCTCCTTGACCGGGACCGGCTGGCGAAAATGAAGCAGGGCGCCCTCCTGGTGAACTGCGCCCGCGGCGGCGTGGTGGACGAAGCCGCGCTGCTGGCATTGCTGGAAGCCGGCCGTCTCGGGGGCGCGGCCCTGGACGTCTTCGCCGAGGAGCCGCCCAAGGACCTGACGCTGGTGCGTCACAAGAAGGTGGTGGCGACTCCCCACCTGGGAGCGCAGACCCGCGAGGCCCAGGAACGGATCTCGATCGAGACGGCCGAGATGGTGCTCGCCGCCCTTTCCGGCTCGCTGGCCGTGGCGGCGGTGAATCTGCCCTTCCGGCCCACGGCCGCGGGCAGCCGGGTGGAGCCGTTCATGTCCCTCGGGGAGACCCTGGGCTGCATGGCCTGCTCGCTGCTGGGCGCCGCGCCGCAACGCCTGCAGGTGGACGTCTGGGGGCTCGATGAATCGCTGCGGGTGCCGGTGACGGTGGCCGTGCTCAAGGGAGCGCTGACGCCGTTCCTGGGCGAGGCGATCAATTACGTCAACGCGGAGAAGGTGGCCGAGAGCCGGGGCATCGAGGTGGTGCGCTCCACCCACAGCGCGCAGGGCGACTATGCGCAGCTCGTGGACGTCACCCTCTCGGGCGGCGGCCGCAGCGTGCAATTGGGAGGCACGCTCTTCGGCGACAGCGATCCCCGCGTCGTGCGCTTCGAGGGCTACCGCCTGGAGTTCCAGCCGGAGGGAAACCTGCTGGTGTTGGAGAACCTGGACAAGCCCGGCGTGGTGGGGAAGATCGGCACTCTGCTGGCGGAGCACGACGTCAACATCGCGGACATCCACCTCTCCCGCCGCGGCAGCCAGGCCCTCGCCGTCCTGCGCGTGGACCAGGTGCCCACGCAAGGCCTGGTGGACAAGCTCGGCGCGCTGGCCGAGGTGAAGTCGGCCCGGCGGGTGCTGCTGGGGTAAGCGCTAAGTCCTTGTGCCACAGGAAGATCTCACCTATACTGGGACCGATGGCACGCGCCTGCACCGACCCGTCCCGACACTGAACCTTCATGGAGCTGTGCTTGTCTATTCAGGACGGAACCGTTCAGAATCTGTCATCGATCTCTCTAGGCTCCGAGGGTCCTCACCTGGTGATGCTGCACGGCTGGGGACAATCCAAATCTGATCTGTTGCCTCTCGGTGAATTGCTGTCGACCGTTGCGCGCGTGACGGTGGTCGATCTTCCGGGTTTCGGCGACTCGCCGCGGCCCGAAGGGGTTTGGGGCACCGGCGATTATGCGGAGTGCCTCATCAATTTCCTGGACAGCCGGAACATAGAGCCCAGCATCCTGTTTGGGCACTCCTTTGGCGGCCGTGTGGCCTTGCGTTGCGCGGGCCGTCATCCGGACCGGGTGCGGTCTCTGGTCCTGATGAACGCGGCCGGGCTGCCGCGGAAGCGGTCGCTGCAAGCGAACCTTCGCCTGTCATGGATCCGCCTCCTGCGTTCGGCCATCCGCTGGACCGAGCCTTGGTTCGGTCCCGGCATGAGGTCCTGGTTCGTGGACCGCTACGGCTCCCGGGATTACAAGGCGGCGGGGGCGATGCGTGAGATTCTGGTGAAGACCGTGAACGAAGACCTCACCGAAACCGCGAAGCAGGTTCGCTGCCCCTCTCTGCTGCTGTGGGGAGAGCGGGACGACGAGACGCCCGTGGAAATGGCGGTCCGCTACAGCCGGCTCCTGCCGGCCTCCCGGCTGGTGGCGATGCCGCGAAAAGATCACTTCCCTTACCAGGGGGTCGGAGCCCATCTCTGTGCCTATTACATCCTGGGATGGCTGCGGAGTCAGGACGTATGGGCTTCGGGTTGACGGCCTTCCTGGTTCTTCTTGCCGGCTGCATCTTCGGGGCACGCCGGCTCCGCCAGTACCTCCGCTTTTTGCAGCAGGACGAGTATCACAATGGGCGGTTCCTGGCCTGGGTGCGGACCCACCGCCTCTTCGATACGAAGGGCACCCTGGTGGGCGCAGTCGGCGCGCTGAGCGCCGGCGCCGTGGCCCTCGGCCGGTTGCAGCCCGGCTGGGCCTACGCCGGCAGCCTGCTCCTCTGCGCAACGCTCTTGGCCTTAACGCTGCGGGAGAAGGACCCGGCGAAGGTGGGCAAGATCAAGCTCAAGATGACGGAGCGCGCAAAGCGGATCTATGCCGCCTCGCTGGCCGTGATGCTGGTCGTCCTGTTGCCGGCGGTCGCCCTCGTGCTCGCCGAGCTCCGGAGCCCATGGCGGATCGCGGTCCTCTGGCTGGTCCTGGTGGCGTTCTTTCAGGCCACGCCCCTCTTCCTGGCCGCCGGCAACGCCCTCCTGGCGGGAGACGAGGTGCGAAGACAGCGGCGTTTCTACGGCGAGGCGCAGGCGCGGCTGCGCAGCCTCCATCCCCTCGTCATCGGCATCACCGGCAGCTACGGCAAGACGAGCACCAAGGCCATTCTCGCCGAGATGTTGCAGGGCTCGGGTCCGACGTTCTGGCCGCGGGCCAGTATCAACACCCTGATGGGGATCGTCCGCGGCATTCGCGAGGGGCTGGACCCGAGGTTCAAATATGCCGTCTTCGAGATGGGGGCCTATCGCGTCGGATCGATCAAGGCGCTCTGCGACCTGGTGCATCCGCAAGCGGGGATCATCACCAGGATCGGAGTCATGCACCTGGAGCGCTTCGGCAGCCAGGAGGCCATCTTCCGGGCCAAGTCGGAGCTGGCGGCGGCCGTCCCTCCCGACGGTATCCTGGTCGTCAACGGCGACGACCCTCTCTGCCGGAGAGCGGCGGAGGAAAATCCGAAAGCGCGGACTCTGCGCTATGGATTGGATGCCCAGGCCGGTCCCTTGGATTGCGCGATGACGGAGATCCAATTCGCCCTCGAAGGCGCCCGGTTCGTGATTCATTGGCAGGGAGAGTCGTACCCCGGGCGGACCAAGCTCCTGGGGCGGACGGCCCTCTCCAACATTCTCGGCGCCTTCACCCTCGCTGCGGAGCTGGGCGTCGATCCAGACTACCTCCTGGCGGTGATCCGCAACCTGAAGCCTCAATCCAACCGCCTGGAGCTGGAGAAGGCGGGCGGAATCACTTTTCTGCACGATGCTTACAACTCGAATCCCACGGGCTTCCGGGCGGCCCTCGAAGTCCTGGGAGCGCTGCCGGCCAAGCGAAAGATCCTGGTCACGCCGGGAATGGTCGAGCTGGGGCCGCGCCAGGCGCAGGACAACTTTGAGATCGCGGCCCTGGCCGCCTCCGTGTGCGACGTCGTCGTGATCGTAGGTCCGACCAATCGTGAGGCCCTGAAGGCGGGATTGGCCTCGGTGCAGAGCCACGTGGAGGTGCGGCTGCTGGAGGACCGGGACTCGGCGCTGGCCTACATCAAGACCGGGACCCGGGAGGGCGATGCCGTGCTGATCGAAAACGACCTGCCGGACCTCTACGAGCGGCTGCCGAGATTCTAGGCCATGGAAAAATCGAGAAAACGGCTGGCGGTCCTGTTCGGCGGACGCTCGACGGAGCACGAGATCTCCGTCATCAGCGCTCTCCAGGTGATGGAGGCCGTGGACGAGGAGGTATTGCAAACCATTCCGGTCTACGTCGCGCAGGACGGGAAATGGTATTCGGGGGACAAGCTCTTCGAGAAGCAGTTCTACAAAAACCTGCCGGCCTCGCTGCGGGAGGTGCAGGAGGTGGCGCTGTTGCCTGCTCCCGGCGTCGGCGGGCTCGTCGTTTTGGGCGAGCAACGGGAGGCAGCCCTTGCAGGGGGCGCGCGGACCGTGATTGAAGTCGACGTCTACTTCCCCTGCTTCCATGGGACCTATGGCGAGGACGGCTGCGTCCAGGGCCTGCTGGAGCTGGCCGACGTGGCCTACACGGGATGCGGCGTCCTGTCCTCGGCGGTCGGCATGGACAAATATCTGGCCAAGTGCATCGTGGAAAAGCACGGGATTCCCGTGCTTCCCGGCTGCCTGGTGGGAAGGGACGAATTCAGAAAAGGCGTCCGGCAGACCCGGCGGCGCGTCCTGGCGGCCCTGGACGGCGGTTTTCCATTGTTCGTGAAGCCATGCAGCCTGGGCTCGAGCGTCGGCGTGAACCGGGTCGACGACGAAGGCGGATTGGACGCCGCCCTGCTGCAGGTGTTCGAGGTGGATCTCTTCGCCCTGGTCGAGCCCTGTATCTCCAATCCGCTCGAGATCAACGTCTCCGTGCTGGACGGAGAGACGCAACGCGTGTCGGTGACGGAAATCCCCCTGGTCGCCGGCGGGGGCGTCCTGACCTACGAAGAGAAATACATGCAGGGCGGCGGCGGACGAAAAGGCAGCTCGCTGGCCGAGGGGATGGCCGGGCTGTCGCGAGTCGTGGACCCCAGCGACCTGCCGGAGGTGCTCAAAGCCAAGGCCTGTGATTTTGCCGGCAGGGTTTTCAGCGTGCTTCGCTGCGGCGGCGTCGCCCGCATCGATTTCATCTGTGACAGCACGACGGATGCCATCTACTTCAACGAGATCAACACCCTGCCAGGCTCGTTGTCCTATTACCTGTGGGCGAAGTCGAAGCCGCCGCTGCTCTTCACGGAAATGATCAATCAGATGGTCGAGCGCGCTGAGGAGCGGAAAAAGGTGCAGCTCGAGCTGAGCCGGGACTTTGGTTTCCGGTCTCTATCCCGAAGCTGAGTCGGCTGGACCATAGAACGCCCTGGCGCCCTTTCGCGGGCGGCGTTTGAGCGCCCACATCTGGGTTCCCCAGTCGAAGTGCCACCATTCGAACGGATAGTTGACGAAGTCCGATTCCAGCATGGCCCAATAGAGGAGCCTGCGATTGCGTTGCGCATCGAGCGCGCTGACCGACAGCTTGCCTTTTCGCCAGCGTTCGAAGAAGTCGGTATGGCTGATGCGCGAGGGATCGTCGAAAGTGCCGCCCATGTTCAGCAGCTCTCCCGTCGCGATCCTGCGCAGGGTCAGATCGACGGCACCGCCCGTGATGTGTGTCGGCCAGGTCGTGGGATCGGCAGGGTTGAAGGTGCTCGGATTCGAGCAGTAGCGGCTGGCATAGCGTGAGTACTTGAGGTCCGAAGCCTCGCCGAGCGCTTGCCGCGCCTTTTGCAGGAAAAACTCCCAGAGCTCTCGCTGGCAGGCGATGGGCCGGTAGCCGTCCCACGCCAGGAGCTCGAGACCGAACGGTTCCAGGCGTTGGTTGACCTCCCGCAACTTCAGCGCGACGCTGCGCCGGCACGAGACGGTCTGCGGGGCACAGGGTAGCGCACGATAGTAAGGTGAATTGAAGCCGTCGGACCTGGCATAGTAGCTCTCCGCGGCGACGCCCGCCTCTGCAAGCGGCACCAGCGGCTCCTGGGACAGGTCGGAATCCAGGTCAACCGGGACGTGACCGTAGCCAGCCGTGGTGCTGGCATCACGCCGCAGGGGGATCGGGATTTCGCGGTAGTCCGTAGGCATATCTTGGCAGGGATCTCAGGTGCGGTCCCAGAAAAAGACCACTCCGCTGTTTGGAAAGACCCAGGTCGGGTTGCCCACCCTCTTGCCGAAGCCGACGTGAACGCGCCGGGAGGCCGGGTTCGAGTCGATTCTTGGCTCGAACGCCGACTTGCCGGAGAAGATCGGTGCGGCGAGCACGCTGGCAATGTCGCGGGCCGGGAAGTTGAAGGTGATGTCTGGATCTGCGGTGGGCTCGCCGAACATGACCGGATGCTGCCGGGTGCCCTTGCAGACCAGGCCGGTCATCTGAATCTCATAGGCGGCCAGCCGGGACTTCACCGTGCGCTTGGGGACAAGGAAGACGATGCCCGCGCTTTTCTCCCTGAGTCGGCTCGTGGTCGACTTGCGTTTGAGCTCCACTCCATCAATGCGCAGGTACTCGATGTGGAGGAGTTTCTCGACCCCTTCGAGGGCGTGCTTGGCTCCGAGGTCCTGGAGGCAGCCGATGATCGCCTGCTGGTCGGCAGAGGTGAGGACCACTTGCTCCCGATAGATACAATCAGGCTGGGAGAACCAATAGTTGAGCTCCTGAAAGTCGTCGCTCCAGATGCACCCGATGGAGATGGTCTCGGTCTCCGGAAAAGCCCTCTCGTATTTCTGGGTTATGGTGAGCCGGTAGTAATCGTCCTTCTTGAGGGTCAAGGGATGGCGGCTCTCGATGACGATGTCGCTGTCGAGGTCCGCGACCGTGGCCTCGTAGACGAAATCTCGCCGGTAGAGAGACGGGCGGGAAAAGTATCGGTCCACCACTCCGTCGAAGAGCGCGCCTCCGATGTCCTCGCCAATCTGTGCTTTGAGAGTGGCTTTGACCCGCTCCCTCCGTATTTCCGGGTCGAGCAGCTTTGCCATCCCAGCGTCCTGCTCGAAAAAGTCCCGCATTTGCTCCCGGAACTCGTGCAGCAGGTCTTTCCTCAGGAAGAACTCGAAAGAGAATCCGACGATGCCTGCGGCGCCGATGAGCGACAGGCTGTGAACCGCGAGGTGAAACCACCAACTCTCCGGGAGTTGGTAGAGCTGGAAAATATAATGGAGCGAAGCAAGCCCCGCGAGCGCGAAAAGAGAACAGAAGAAAGACAGCAACAGCAGGCGTCTTGACTTCGGCATCGAACCGGGTCTCTAGGCCTGCGGGTGAGCCGGCGGCGGGCAACTCACAGAGGCGTGATCTCGACCTTGACCACACCCGGCGCCACCATGCCGAGCGAGCGGGCGGCGCCGTAGGAGAGATCGATGTCGCGGCCGGCGATGTAGGGGCCGCGGTCGTTGATCTCGACCACCACCTTGCGGTCGTTCTCCAGGTTGTGGACCAGGACGCGGGTGCCGAGGGGGAGGGTGCGGTGGGCGGCGGTCATGGCGTTCATGTCGAACGGCACGCCGCTGGCGGTTTCGAGCCC
Organism: Thermoanaerobaculia bacterium; assembly: GCA_049284515.1. GTDB lineage: Bacteria > Acidobacteriota > Thermoanaerobaculia > Multivoradales > UBA5704 > DATARR01. The sequence continues at coordinate 10,916 of JBAPYB010000375.1, read as the reverse complement.
GTGGAACTGCGAGCCGTACCAGGAGGCCTGGCCGAGGACCGGAAGGCGGGAGAGCGGAATGGCGGCGTGGTCCTCCGGGAGCTCGAAGCCGCCGAAGAGCCGGGGCCCGCCTTCCTGGGTGCCGGAGGCGATCGCCACCCCCAGGTAGGCCAGGAACGCCAGCCCCGCCACCCAGACGAAGCCGGCCAGCTTCAGCCGCGACGGCCGGTCGGGCTGAACGATTCTGGGTCTCTGGACGGTGTTCCTTCGCATCATGCCTCCCTTGCAGCTTGTGCAGACACCCTACAACGCCCGAAACGGGACGAGGAATTCCGCCGCCTGGGGCGGACCTCCCCTCGCCCCGTGCTTCGCCGGCGATCAGCGGGCGGAAACCACGACGGCCTGCATGCCGATGACGATCAGCTCGCGGCGCAGCGACTCGGCGTGGTCGCGATCGTCGAAGGCGCCGATCTGCACCCGGTGCCAGGTGCCGTCCGAATCGACGACGGCCTCCGGGTAATAGCGCGCGATCTCCTGTTTCAGCGCCGCGGCTCGCTGGAAATCGCTGAAGGCGCCCACCTGCACGGTGAAGCGCGGCGGCGCTCCGGTGGCCGGCACCAGGTAAAGCTCGACGTTCGCCGTGCCCATGTCCACGATGCCGATCTCCTTCGCGGCGGCGTAGGAGAGGTCGATGATGCGGCGCTTGCTGAAGGGGCCGCGGTCGTTGACGCGCACCATCACCTCGCGTCCGGTACGAATGTTGCGTACAGCCAACTGTGTGCCGAAGGGGAGGGAGAGGTGAGCGGCGGTCTTGTCGTGCATGTCGTACCGCTCACCGCTCGCCGTGCGGTGGCCCTGGAAGTTGGGGCCGTACCAGGACGCCGTTCCCCTCTGGAGGGGCAGCTTCAGCTCGGGGGCCGTCGAGGCCTTGCGGTTGTTGGAGCAGCCGGCCAGCAGGGTAAGGCCGAGGAGCGAAAAGGCGAGGGTCCACTGCGACAGTACACGTGTGCGGCGAGAGTCCATCCGTCGGCGCATGGGCTTGGGTTCTCCGTAAGGTGGTGTCGAGCGCCATCTTCGTGAGAGCTCTGGGGTCCAGGAGCTCGAGGAGCGCTGAAACGGCGTGCGCTGGCGGTATGGTACCACAGTGTAAGCTTTGCGCCTGATCTACGCCTGCAGGCCGGCCTCTGGCATCTCGCGGCTCCCGCGGCTCCCCTACTTTCCGGGCCGGACCCCTCTCTTCCCCAGCCCCCTTCTCCAACGCGACATTCCGCCGTTCTCCGCTTTGCCGAAGGTCGCGGTATCCTGCCGGACTTGAGGCTCCCGCCGAGACTGTCTTCCGCACGGTGCTCATCCGTGAGCCGGGCCGTCCGCGGTTGTCTTGATGCATGACTTGTCGTTTCAGATCACGATCTCTCCTCTCCCTCTGGGTTCCTGAATCACGGGTTCTGCGAGCGTGGTACGTGGTTTGCGAACGACGCCGCTGAGTTTCCGACGGCAAGTGTCGATATTCAGGTGCCAACTGGCTGGAGGGGGAAAGAAATGCGCCAGCAAAGAGCAGACTCTGCTATCGGTAACCATCAGTTGTTGGGTAACTCGCCGGCGTTCCTCAGGGCACGCGAGGAGCTCCTCCTGGCCGCCGGGTACGACGTCAACGTGCTGATCGAAGGTGAAACGGGTACCGGCAAGGAGATGTTCGCTCGCCTGCTGCACGAGAACAGCCCCAGACGGCATGGTCCTTTCGTCGCGGTCAACTGTGCGGCGATTCCTCCGGAGCTGGCGGAGAGCGAGTTCTTCGGGCACAAGCGCGGCGCATTCACCAACGCGCACGAGGACCGGGCCGGGCTCATTTCCGAGGCGGACACCGGGACCCTTTTTCTCGACGAGGTCTCCGTCATGGACCTGCGCCTTCAGGCCAAATTGTTGCGCTTCGTCCAGGAGCGTGAGTATCGCCGGGTGGGTGGAGACCGCAATCTGGCGTCGGACGTGAGGATCATCTCCGCCTGCAACGATCAGCTCAAGGTCGGAGCGGGGAACGGGAGCTTCCGCTGGGATCTGTTCTACCGTCTTTCCGTCTTCCCCGTGCGGATTCCCCATTGCGGGAGAGGAGCGAGGACATCCCGCTCCTGCTGCGACATTTCCTGGAGAAATACGCGCAGAAGTTCAGTCTCTCCGCGCCTCAGCTCATGCAGATGGCGATCGGCGCTCTGCTCGCCTATGAATGGCCCGGCAACGTGCGCGAGCTCGAAAACATCGCCCAGTGGCTGGTGATTCGCCGTGCGGGGGAAAACATTGGACGGGAGGACCTGCCGCCGCCCCTGGCCCACTGCCGATCGAAGCCCGCGGTGCCGGAAACGCTGCAATCGTTCCAGCAGCGGAAGGCCAGCATCGTCGTCAGCTTCGAGCGCAGCTACCTGGAAGAGCTGATGGCGGAGAACCGCGGCAACGTGAGCCGGGCCGCGCGCGCCGCGGGAAAGAATCGTCGCGCCCTGACGGCGTTGCTCAAGAAGCACCGGATCGATCCGCGCGCCTTCCGGAGCCAGTGAGCCCTGGCCGCAAGTGGGACAAAACCGCCCCACACGCTGCCACATTTCGAGCCCACTTCACGCCTCGTGGCCAGCCCGGTCGTGAGGTAAATTGCTTCCCTTTCCAAGCGCTCATTCCCGAAAAGCGGTACTCGTTGGGCGGGCACATCTCTTGCTCTCCAAGGCTGGCCGTCGGCCAGCAGCGGTACATCGTCAAGAAAAGGAGGATATATGAGGAGAAGAGTGTCTCAACTTGCGGTCGCAGGGTTGTTTGCCATGGCCGCGCTCGGATGGGTGGTGGCTCCGGCGTGGGCGGACTATCCCCTGTACGGGATCGCGCAGACCGTCAATGCCCCCACGGTGGTGGTCAGCACGTTCAACGTCGATCCGAGCTCGACCGCGGCGTTGATCGACGACCTGGTGCAGTCCGGGCCCTACAACCGGGGGGGCGGCGGGCTCATGGACGAGACGATCAGCCAGGGGATTGCCGATGGCGGCAAGCCCATGGACGTCTTTTCGGTGAGCATTTTCCAGAGCAGCAATGCGGCGGAGTCGGCGACGACGTTACGCAAGAGCGTCCTGCGCACGGCGCAGACGCGCGAGCCGGCTTACATCCAAGCCACCGTGGTCGAGCACCTGCTGGCGAACTGGGGCTGGGAGAGGGGGCAACAGGTGCAGTTCCTCCGCGTCGTGCCCGGCAAGCCGACGAATATCTACGACAACTACGGCTCGTCGCTCGCATTTTTCAAGTCCGGTTACACGGGCCAGATGAGCATGCTCGAGTTCTTCCAGCCCGGTGCGTCGCTCGATGCCGTCCGCGCGGAGCTCACCAAGCGTAGCGGCATGTCGGGAGCGTCGATCTACCGCGATGAGGCCACGGGAAACTACATCGTCTACAGCCAGTATTTCGATACCGCTTCCGCTCTGGCGGCACAGTCGGATTCGCTCGTGGCCGACCGGCGGATGGGGCAGGTCACACAAAACTATCGGGCACGATAACGTCCTGGCACCCGAGACAGGAGAAAAGAGATGAGAACGAGAACGTGTGTCGTGTCGATCCTCGTCGCGCTGGCTCTCGCCTTCGCGCAGCGGTCCGAGGCGAGGAACGACGTCTTTGGCTACGTAACGATCTGGGACGTGGCGCCGGACCAGGTCCAGGGCTTCGAGACCCGTCTGCTCCAGAGCGGGCAGGAGATGGCCAGGGACAACGGCTTCATCAACGAGCGCCTGCTGCGCAACATCGATCCCCTGACCTATCATTATGCCACCTACACGAAATCCTCCGACCGCGCCACGCTCGAGGCTCACATGCGGCGGCGGATGGACGATCTTCGCCAGTACCTGCGGCGGGATCCTGAGACCCACCTGGCACGCATCACCTTCAGTTACTTCCGCAACGGCGGCGGCAAGGATCAGCCCAACGGCCGCGAGTTCGGCGTCCAGAAGACCGGGCAGATCGCGCACCTCGGCCTGTTCATCCCCTATCCGGAATTCCGCGCCGAGTACGAACGTACCCTGCACCGGGTGAAGGTGCTGTCCCGCGACCGCAAGCCGCGTGGCTACATCGGTGAGGACGTCCTGGTGGAAAACGATCTGGTCGATCCCGCCGTGCAGACCCCCTATACGCCGCGGGCGCTCAAGCCCGCCAAGATGTCGATCAACTACGGTGAGTACGAGACCCTCGAGAATGCCGAGGACTCCTATATCCGGCGGGGCGGCGACCGCCCCACGGATCCGGCGTACCTGGCTTTGGAGAGGATCTTCTACAGCGCCCTGCAGGTCCCCACCCGCTTCTACCTTTTCCGCGTGATCGGCAACGTCAACGGTGGCACCCGGCAGGCCGCCGTAGCCGCGCAGACGCGAGCGGGTAAATGACGCCGTAACCGAGTAGCACGGAAAACCAAGGAGATCGTCGTGCGGAGATCGCGCAGGGTGGAGGTGCGGGCTTGTGGCGTCATCACGCCGGCCGTGAGCAGGCCTGACGAGCTGCTCGACCGGGTAGCAGGTCCGATAGCACGGGACCCTGTACCCCCACTCGTTCCGCGCGGCGATCTGGAAGCAGCCGCTTGCTTGCCGACAAAGGAGATACGAAAGGTGGACCGCTTCTCGCTCCTGGCGCTCGTCGCCGCACGCCGGGCCCTGGAGGCGGGAGGATGGAACGAGGATCAATCCGCTTGCGGAGTCGTCACCGGCAATATGTTCGCAGGTTGGACTTTCACCGAGCCCCAATTGCGGGCTCTTCATGAATCCGGGCTGGAGAACGTCAGCCCGTATCTGGCGACGGCCTGGTTTCCCGCGGCGCCCCAGGGGCAGATCACCATCAACCTGGGGCTCAAAGGCTTCGCCAAGACCGTCACCACCGACCGGTGCTCGGGATCCCAGGCCCTGGGTCTGGCCTACGAGAGGATCCGCGGTGGGAGGTCCAACCTGCTCCTTGCCGGCGGGATTGAAGCGCCGGTGACCCCGCTGGTGCAGCGGGCGCTCTCGGCGCTGGCGCCGTCGTGCGGGCTCTGCGAGGGGGCGGCGTATCTGTTGCTCGCGCCTGCCAGGGAGGGGCGGGGGATTCAGATCCGCGCCCACCGTACCCGCGCCATCCCGCCTGGAGTGCGCTGGCAGGAATGGTTTTCCACGGAGCTCGCGTGTTTCCTGGCGCCGATGCCGGCGCCGCCGCCCTCCTGGCTGGTGCTGAACGCGCCGGATCAAGAAGAGCCGTTCTTCGACGAGCTCGCGGACGACGACAGGTTTCTGTCTCTCGCGTGCGCGCGCCGCCTGCGAGTGACGTCGCGGCTCGGCGAGAGCCTCGGCGCGAGCGGCGCTCTGGCCGCCGCTGCGGCCGTCGCCGCGCTGGCGCGGGGCCACGGCGGCGAGTCGGCGATCGTCGCTTCCTGGGGACATCAATGTTGCGATTTTTTATGGTTGAGCCGAGAACCCGGAGAACTGGAGAACTGGATATGAGAGATTGGACGCGAGAGACCCTGGAGCAGGCCGTCTTCGAATCCCTCCGTCATTTCTGCACGGACGCCGACCGTATCCTGCCCGCTCAGGACCTGCAGAAGGATCTGGGGCTCGACTCCGTGGAGATGGTGGAGCTCACGACTCTCCTCGCCAGGCGCTTCGGCCTGAGCTCGCGGCGGATTCACCTGGATGACGTGCTGACGGTCGCCGAGCTCGCGGACCGGGTCGAGCAGAACCTGATCACGGTGGAAGGGCGGTGACGTCCATGACGATCCGCCGGCTGCCACGCTCCTTCCTGCTCACCTGTGCCTTGAGCGCGCTCGCCGTCACGCCGGTCCGGGCAGCGACCCATGTCATCCAGTTGCTCGATGCTCCGCCGTACGTCAACCCGCTCAAGCTGGAGGCGAGCGTCGGCGACACCGTGGTCTGGCGCAATACCGGCCCGGAGATGATCCACACGATCACCGACGAGAAGCTGACCCTGTTCTCGGGCGACATTGCGATCTCCACGGACTGGAAATATACGTTCACCAAGGCCGGGATCTATCAATACCTCTGTTTCCGGCACAACTTCATGCGCGGGACGGTGGTGGTCCGCGATGCTAAGGGGTCGACCGAAACCGTTCCCGATTTCCCGTACCAGCGCGCGTTCAAGGAGTTCGTGGTGCCGACGCTGCGCAGCGTGCCGCGCATGGTCATCGCCAGCAAGACCGACGGCAGCATCTGGTTCACCGAGGGGGGCGGCGATTTCTACGGTTTCGAGGACTTCAAGGCGCAGAACAAGCTGGGACGGCTCGACGAGAGCGGCCGCATCATCGAATACGCCACCCCCACGCCGGGAGCGGACGGCAGCACCGTAGGGGTCGATTCCCTGGTCATGGACGACGAGGGGACGGTGTGGTTCACGGAACGGCTGACCAACCGCGTCGGGCGGCTGGAAAAGAGCGGACAGATCACCGAGCTCCCGCTCGGCGATCCGAAGGGGTACGCGCTCGGGATCGACATCGACCGCCAGGGCCGGATCTGGTTCGCCCAGCGCTACGGCAACAAGATCGGCTGGGTGATCCGCAAGACAGGCGAGGTGAAGGGGATCGAGCTCCCGGACAAGGACTCGGAGCCGCGCACCGTCTTCATCGATTCGAAGGGGCGCGCCTGGTACACCGCGCGCACCGCCAACGAGATCGGTTACTACGATCCGGCCAGCGAGCGGATCGCCCGGTTGAAGATTCCCACCGATCTCGCCCGGCCCACGGGAGTCTGCGAGACGGCGAACGGCGTCATCTGGTTCGTCGAGATGGTGGGCAACAAGCTGGCGAAGGTGCTGGGCGATCAGATCATTGAATATCCCATCCCGACCCCGTTCTCGGCCCCGTTCAAGATCGCGGCCGGTCCCGACGGCGTGATCTGGTTCACGGAGGTGTTCGGCAATGCGATCGGCCGGTTCGATCCGGCGACCGAGCGCTTCTCGCAGTTCAAGATCCCCACGCTCGACAGCCGGCCGGGAGGGATCACCGTCGATCCCCGGGGCCGGGTCTGGTTCACCGAGCAGATGGGCAACAAGATCGGCATGCTGGATCCGGAGCTCGCCGCCAAATTCGCCGAGCCGCCGGGGACAGAGCCGGCACCGGCGGCGGCACCGGCGCCCGCGCCCGCGAAGGCCGCGGCGCCCGGGCCGGTCTCCGCGATGTCGATCCGCAGCTTCGAGCTGCCGAGCCCCGGCAGCGGTCCCGGCAACGACCTGGTCGAGGGGGAGGGGGGGTGGCTCTGGTTCAACGAGATCTACGGCAACCGGATCGGCGCCTTCCAGATGCGCTCTCACGAGTTCAAGGAGTGGCAACTGGCGGGAGTGGGCGGGATGCCGGTCGGCCTCGTCCGGGATGCCGAAGGGATGCTCTGGAGCACCCTCTTCCAAGCCAACGCGCTGGCGCGGATCGATCCCCGTAGCGGCGCGGTCGAGCAGTTCCCCCTGCCGCGCGACGCCGCCCTGCCGGCCGGCATCACGCTCGACCCGCACGGCGAGGTCTGGCTGACGCAGCTCGCCGCCAACCGCATCGCCCGTTTCGACCGCGCCACCCGCACGTTCGAAGAGCACGAGCTGCCCCGCCCGGACTCGAGCCCGCTGATGATCAACTCCGACGGCCGCGGCGCGCTGTGGATCTCCGCCACCGAGGAGAACGGCAATTACGTGGCGCGTTTCGATCTCGCGACCCGCACGTTCGAGGCTTTCGATCTCCCTGCGCCGGACGCGTCGCCCACCGGCGTCCTGCCGGCCGGCGACGCCGTCTGGGTCGCCGAGGGAGGGGCCGGCAAGCTGGCGCGCCTGGATCTCGCGACCCGGACCTGGGAGGAGTTCAAGGTCCCGGCGGAGACGTCGGAGCCGGTCAAGCTGGCGATGGACGCCCGCGGCCGGATCTGGCTGACGGACGGCGGCGGCATGGGAGGCGTGGGCGGGAACCGGCTGGCCGTTTTCGACCCGTCGCAGCGCCGGTTCGACCTCATCCCGATGCCGTCGGCCGGCGCCAAGCCGCGCGGCATCGTCGCCGCCTCCGACGGCAACATCTGGTTCACCCAGCAGAACGCCAACCTGATCTCCCGTGTACCGCTCACGGAGCCGCAAGATGGAAAGCATTGAATTTTCGATCGAGATCGCCGCTCCTCTCGAGCGGGTGCGGCGCGAGTTCTGGGAGCTGGCGGACTGGCCGAGCGTGGCGCCCCACGTCCAGGCGATCGACATGCACTACGAGGACGGCGCGGTGCAGGTGCTGACGATGCGCGTGGCCACCGGCCAGCGCCAGGACAGCTTCAAGTCGGTGCGCATCCTGCAGGCGGAGGCGATCTTCTTCTTCCAACCCCAGCCGCCGCCGGCGCTGCGGCGGCATTACGGCTGGTGGCGGCTGTCGGCCGCCGGCGGCGCGGCGACGCGGGTCACCAGCGAGCATTGGATCGACGTCGATCCGGAGCCGGCGGCGCGCTTCCTGGAGGCGGTCGGGGCCCGGATGGCGGGGGACGAGCCCGTATCGGCGGCCCTGCGCGGGATTCTCCATCACAACAGTCTTCAAACCATGCTGGCGCTCAAAACGCGCCTCGAAGCAGACAACGGAGGGAGCCATGGGCTTTTCCCACAAGCGGCAAGCCGTCAGGCGTGAGGGTGTCGTTCTTATCAAGGCCGTTCTCCTCGCGGTGCTGCTGCTCGCCGCCGGCTCCCGGCTGCGCGCGGCCGCCGGCGGCGAGGAGGCCTGGGCCCCGCCCGACCAGTCGATCAAGGCCAAGGCGGCGATCCACCAGTTGCACTCTTCGGCGGAGCGCCCCTACACGCTGTTCGAATATGAGGTGCCGACCCCCCAGGCGGTGCCGCACGTGCTGGCGATCGACCGCAACGATCACGTCTGGTTCAGCGAGAGCGGCGGCCGGTTCGCCCGCAATTTCATCGACGTGCCGGCGCAGAACCGGATCGGCCGGCTGGACAAGAACGGCACGATCTCGGAATGGAAGCTGTCGCAGGAGGAGTCGAGCCCGATGGGCGTGCTGTTCGATGCGCGGGAGGACCTCTGGATCGCCGAGCGGCTCGGCAACCGGATCACCCGCCTGAGCCGCGACGGCAAACGCCAGGAGTTCGACATCCCGACCCCGAACGCCTGGCCGACCGGCCTGGCGATCGATTCCAAACAGCGGATCTGGTTCACCGAGACCAAGGGCGACAAGATCGGGGTGGTCGACCCCGCCACCGGCCGTATGCGTGAATTCGCGCTGCCGGCGACGAAGACGATGTCCACCGGCATCGCCGTCGACCGCCAGGACCGCGTCTGGGTGGCGGAGCGGGACGTCAACGTCATCGGCCGGTTCGATCCCGCGGCCGAGGCCTTCACCCAATTCCCGCTGCCGACGCCCGAGGCGAAGCCCTGCGGCCTGGTGGTCGACGCCGAGGGGACGGTCTGGTTTTCGGAGCGCGGCGGCGGCAAGGTGGGGAGGATCGGCGCCGAGGGGACGATCCGCGAGTTCGCGGTGCCCGACCGGTTTTCCGGGCCGTTCCTGATGGCCACCGACCGGCGGGGAGACCTCTGGTTTTCGGAGATCTTCTCCGGCCGCATCGGCCGCTTCGACCCTCGCACGCTGCAGTTCGAGCACTTCACCATCCCCGGCAAGGACTCGCACCCCGCCGGCGTCGCCGTCGATTCCAAGGGGAACGTCTGGTTCGCGCAGCAGTCCACGAACAAGGTCGGGGTGATCGTGCGCACCGATCTCTCCTACATGGCGGGCGAGGCGGGCTCGGGCCGGCCGACGTCGGTTGCACCGCCGGCGCCGCACACCATCATGGAGTTCGACGTCCCCACTCCGCAGGCCATCCCGGGCATCGTCGGCATCGACCGGCACGATACGGTCTGGTTCACGCAGATGGGCGGCGGCTGGGTCGGACCGGGTTTCCCGCCGGGACCGCCGGGGACCAAGCTCGGCTACATCCGGGACGGCGCCTTGGTGGAGCTCAAGACCCCCTCGCCGGATTCGGGGCCGACCTCGCTCGCCCTCGATCCCTGCAGCGACGACGTCTGGTTCACCCTGCGCAGCGCCAACAAGATCGCCCGCGTCCGCAATTTCGAGGTCACCGAGTACGACGTCCCGGTGCCGAACAGCCTGCCGGTGGGGATCACCGTCGACCAGGATCACAACGTCTGGGTGGCGTTCTCGCAGGCGAACAAGCTCGGCCGGCGCACGCCGGAGGGCGAATGGCGCTTCCTCGACCTGCCGCAGGCGAACGCGGAGCCGCGGACGATCTACGCCGATCCCATGAACGAGGTCTGGTTCGCCGAGAAGGTGGGCAATCACATCGGCTGGGTGGACAAGAAAAACTGGAAGATCGAGCGCTGGCCGATCCCCACCCGGGTGGCCTGGCCGCTGTCGCTGATCGCCGACGACGACGGCAACATCTGGTTCGCCGAGATGCGCAGCGACAAGCTGGCCATGCTCGACCGCACCACGAAGAAGATCACCGAGTACCTGCTGCCCGTGCAGTCGGCGCCGTTCAAGCTGCTCTACGACCCCAAGAGCTCGAACATGTGGGTGTCGACGGTCTTCTACAACGCGATCCTGCGCTTCGACCTGGGCAGCAAGAAGCTGGCGGGCGTCTACAAGATCCCGAACGAGGGGGCGTGGGTGGGCGGGCTCGACCGCGACAGCCAGGGATGCATCTGGTTCAGCGAGCAGTTCGCCAACAAGATCGGCCGCCTGTGCATCGAAGGGATCTCGGAGGTGAAGGCCTCGCAACTGCCGAAGGCGGACGCCGCCGCCACCCGGAAGCCATGAAGACGATCGATTTCCTGCGGCATCGAGTCGCCTTCTCCGGTTTGCCCTTCGGCGAGTTGGAGGAGGCGCTCGGGCGGGTCGCAGAGGGGGAGGCGTGGGAGGCGGCCTTCGAGGCCGCAGCCCTCGGCCTGCAGCGGCTCGCAGCGACACGGCAGGCGGCCG
>JBAPYB010000374.1:0-2663 GCA_049284515.1 Thermoanaerobaculia bacterium | reverse complement strand
GTGATAGCGGACGCGGTCGTCCGTCGCGCCGGCGAGCGCGGCGACGAGCGCCTCCTCGGCCTCGGCCGGGGGGAAGAGAGTGTCGTTGAGCAGCGAGGCCACGTCGTAGAGCGGCGGCCCGAGGCGCAGGTCCTGGTGGTCCAGCACCGCCAGCTCGCCGCCGAGCGGCATCAGGTTGCGCACCATGAAGTCGCGATGGCAGGGCACCGGCGGCTCGCCGCCGAGGGTGGCGCAGAGGGTGTCGAGCGCTGCATGGAGATCGAGCGCCAGGTCCGCATCCTCCAGCAGGCCCCGGGGCTCCAGGAAGAGGTCCCACGTCTGCACCAGCTCCCGGCGCAGCATCTCGGTGCCCAGCCGGGGGTTCTGTTGCAAGGGGCCGCCCTCCGGCGACACCGGCAGGCGCGCGATCCGTCCGGCGATGTCCAGGGCCGTGTCGAACCAGGGAGCGACTTCGCTCCATGGCCGGCCCTGGCCCCACTCGGCCAGGGTCTGGGGGCCGAGATCCTCGATCAGCATCCAGCCGGCCTCGCAGTCGCTCAGCAGGATGCGAGGCACCCGCACTCCCGCCGCGGCAAGGGTGTGCGTAGTGCTCAGAAAGCGCAGGCCGGTCGCCAGGATCTCCGGCGGATAGGTGGCCAGGATGGCGCTGCCGCCGCCGTCCAGGGCGACGCGGGAGTAGCGGCGCGGCGAGACGTCGCCCGTCAGCGGCGTGATCTCGCGAGGCGTGAATCCTGCCGCCGCCATCACGGTCTCGGCCGGATAGGTCATGGTTCGGCGAGCCTCCCTGTTGAAAGTCCGTTGAAAGCCCTCGGAAAAGCTGCTGAAAATCCCCTTCACGGCGGGCTTGAGCCTACCATGCTAGACTCTGCGGAAACGCCGGGGGAATGAGGGTTGGAGGAAGGGTGTTGCAAGCGGCGGACTGTTTTTGGGGGCCGCCTGGAGTGCCGTTTGACTCCTCAGGGGGTGCAAGGGATAATCCGGCGGCGGCTCCAGAGAGCCAGGAGGATTTGAAGCTGGACGACAAGCTCCATCAGATGCTGCGCGAGCTGAGACGCGCCCTTTCCGAAGCGATCTCGGAGAGCTCGGACGTGAATCGCACGCTGCGGAGGATCCGCGAAGAGGGCTACGCTCTCTACCTGCTGGTGGATTGCAAGCGGGAGCCGGACGAGATCGAGCCGTTCTTCGCCGCCACGGCGCCGCGCCGCTCTTCGGCCGAGCCCGCCTTCCAGATCGATGTTCGCGACCTGTCGTTCCTGCGCTCCATCGGCATCGATCCGACCCGCAGCCTGCGCCGCCGCCGCGCCGTCGCCGACTGAGCTCCTCAGGAGCCACCCGAAAACAAAGGACATCAAGGACGACAGGGACCCCAAAGACACGGGAAGAACCGTCCTTGTCGTCCTTGAGTCCTTGCTGTCCTTTGAGTCCTTGTTTTTTCCCATGATTGCTACGAGCGAATCCCCCAGCCTCGCCGCGCCCGAGCGCGTGGACCTCCTCGGGCTGTCGCGCGGAGAGCTCGCCGAGGTCCTGGCCCCGGTGGTGGACAAGCCGTTCCGGGTGAAGCAGATCTACCAGGGCCTTTACGAGCGGGGAGCGCGCGACTTCTCCGACTTCACGGACCTCTCGAAAGAGCTGCGGGGCCGCCTCGCCGAGCGCTTCCGCATCGGCCTGCCGGCCCTGGCCTCGCGCCACGAGGCGGCGGACGGCACCTGCAAGTACCTCTTCCTCCTGCACGACGGCGCCACCGTCGAAGCGGTGGACATCCCCGACGCGGGGCGCCACACCTTCTGCATCTCCAGCCAGGCCGGCTGCGCGCTCGCCTGCACTTTCTGCGTCACCGGCTACTGGGGCGCGGGACGGAACCTCACGGCCGGCGAGATCGTGGCCCAGGTGCTCGCCATCCGCGCTGACCGGGGCCTGCCGGCCGAAGGGCTGAACGTCGTCTTCATGGGCATGGGCGAGCCGCTGCTCAACGTGGAGAGCGTGCGGGGGGCGGTCGAGATCCTCACCGAATTCATCTCCCCCCATCGCATCACCGTCTCCACCGTCGGCATCCTTCCCGGCCTCGAGGAAATGGCCCGCTGGCAGCGCCGGCCCAACCTCGCGATCTCCCTCCACGCGCCGGACGAGGAGCGCCGCTCCGCCGTGATGCCGGTCAACCGCACCTACCCGCTGGCCGACCTGCTGAAGGCCCTGCGCCGTTACCCCTTGGAGAAGGGGCGCAAGCTCACCTTCGAGTACATCCTCATCCGGAATTTCAACGACTCGCTGCGGGACGCCGACCAGCTCTCGCGGCTCCTCTCGGGCCTCAAGGCCAAGATCAACCTCATCCCCGTCAATCCCGATCCCGTCCTGGGCGACCGCATGGTGCCGCCGGACGAAGCCCGCATCGAAGCCTTCAAGGAGCGCCTGCGCCAGCGCGGCTGGATCGCCACCATCCGCCGCCGCCGGGGAGACGACGTCGCCGCCGCCTGCGGCCAGCTCAGGGCGTTCGGACGGGAGGCGCGGGGGTTCCGGGGGAAGGGGTGAGCGGCGACGCTCCCCTCTTCGAAGGGGAAGCTACCCCGCCTGTAGGCGCCCGATCTATTTCGTGATCGCCGTCTGAGTTTGTTCCGGTCTTCAGCGTGGTCAGATAAATTCGTCCGCGGCGTAGCGCGGGCGTCTTC
>JBAPYB010000373.1:0-2123 GCA_049284515.1 Thermoanaerobaculia bacterium | reverse complement strand
CTGTGGGATCACATCGGGCCCTGGCGCGGGTACGAAGATCGAGGTCTCCGTGCCGCTGCCCGCGCCGGAGGTCCACCAATTGCGGCAGTTGGTGCGCCGGCACCGGGGTTTCCTGACCTCGGCGGCGCTGGTGATCGTGGCGCTCGGGGGAGGCCTCGTCGCCACCGCCGCCCAGGCGCGTCGCGCCGAGCAGGAGGCGCTGCGGGCCGACGCGGAGACGCAGTTCCTGGAGGATCTGTTCAAGGCCTCGGACCCGCGGCAGGCCCGGGGCACGATTCCGGACACCCGCGAGATCCTGCACCGCGGCACCGAGCGCCTCGGGAGCTCGCTCCAGGACCAGCCGCTGCTCAAGGCCCGGCTCCTCGACACCCTGGGCGGCATCCACACCGAGCTCGGCCTCTACGACAAGGCTCGGCCCCTGCTCGAGGAGTCTCTCGCCATCCGCGAACGGCTCAACGGCCGCGACAGCCTGGCGGTCGCGGCGACCCTCGTCCGTCTCGGCTCACTCGCGCAGCGCTCCGGGAAAGGCGATGCCGTGGCGCTGTTCCGGCGGGCGCTGGCGATCCGCGAGGCCCGCCTCGGCCCAGACCAGGCCGAAGTGGCCGAGGTTCTAGGCAAGCTGGGCATGACCCTGGCGTCCAAGGGCCGCTTCGCCGAAGCGGAGACGACGCTGCGCCGTGCGCTCGCCCTCCACGAGCAGCTCTGGGGAGATCGCGATCTGCGTGTGGCGAAGGTCCTGCACAACCTGGGAGGCATCGAATATTACCGTGGCCGGCTTCCCGAGGCCGAACGCTTCCTCCAGCGCGCCCTGGAAATTCGCGAGGCGACTCTCCCGCCGGACGATCCCGACCTGGCCGGCAGCCGCGAGGCGCTGGCGCTCCTGCGCCAGGACCAAGGGCGCCCGGCGGAGGCCGCGCCGCTGCTGGAGCGGCTGGTGGCGACCTCCGGGAAAGTCTACGGCCCGACGCATCCGGAATTCGCACGCACTCTCTTCAACCTCGGCCGGGCGCGCAAAGCTCTGGGCGACGACGCGGCTGCCAGGCAGCTCATCGAGCGCGCCCTGGAAATTGATGAGAGAACCCTCGCTCCCGACCATCCCCAACTCGTGCAGACCCTCGCCGCGCTGGCCGACCTCCACTTCGAGCACCGGCGGTACGCCGAGGCCGAGCCTCTCTTCCGGCGGCTGATGAAGCTGCGGGCCACAGGAGCGGCCTACACGCAGTGGGACCAGACGCTCGCCAACTGGGCGAGCCTCCTGCGCGCCGTGGGGCGGGGGGATGAGGCGTCGCAGGTGCAAGCTGCGAAGTGAGGACCGGCCGGTCGATCAAGGCACGGGCTTGCGATAGGATGCCGCCATGCGGCCGGTATTCGCGGATCCCAAGACCGACTTCGTCTTCAAGCGTATCTTCGGCAGCGAAGTCCACAAGCCGCTTCTCATCGAGCTGCTCAACGCCCTTCTGGAGCTCGAGGGTGACCACCGGATCGTCGACCTCGAATACCTCTCCCCGGCGCAGCACGTGCCGGTCGAGGAGCTGAAGCTGTCGTTGGTCGACGTCAAGTGCCTCGATCAGCGCGGCCGGCACTACGTGGTGGAGATGCAGGTGCTCAAGGTCGAGGGTTTCGAGAAGCGGGTGGTCTACAACACCTCCAAGGCCTACGTCACCCAACTGCGCGCCGGCGAGGACTACCCCGGTCTCGACGACGTGGTGGGCGTGACGATCTGCGATTTCCTGCTCTGGCCCGGGCCGCCGGTGCCGGGCGGCGCGCCGGTGCCGATGCTCAGCCGCTGGCGGATGCAGGAGCAGCACGGTGGCGCCCTCGGCCTCTCCCAGGTGCAGTACGTTTTCCTGGAGCTGCCGAAATACCGCTCCGGCGACGATCCGCAGGCAACGATCGACCGCTGGGCCTACTTCTTTCGCGAGACGAAGAACCTCGAAGTGGTGCCGCCGGCCCTGTCGCAGACGCCGTTCCGTGAGGCGCTGGAGGTGGCCCGCATGGCGGGTTTCAGTGCCGGCGAGCTCGACCTCTACGACCGCGCCAAGATCGCCGAGCAGGACGCCCGTGGCGCCCTCAGCCTGGCCGAACGTGAGGGCCGCGAAGAAGGGCGGCGCGAAGGCCGCGAC
>JBAPYB010000372.1:0-14460 GCA_049284515.1 Thermoanaerobaculia bacterium | reverse complement strand
TGCCGGTGCTGGCCCCCGACCTGGCGCGCAGCCTCGCCGGCTCGCTGCGCCGGGTGGTGACGGAAGGCACGGGCGCCCGCTACCTCGCCGGCGTCCAACCCGCCATCGCCGGCAAAACGGGCACGGCGGAGGTCAAGGACAAGGGCTCCCACGCCTGGTTCATCGGCTTCGCGCCCTACGACGTGCAGACCGGCCGCAAGATCGCCTTCGGTGTCATCATCGAGCACGGCGGCTACGGCGGCCGGCTGGCCGCGCCGGCGGCG
This sequence comes from Thermoanaerobaculia bacterium, assembly GCA_049284515.1. Lineage (GTDB taxonomy): Bacteria > Acidobacteriota > Thermoanaerobaculia > Multivoradales > UBA5704 > DATARR01. The sequence goes on along the minus strand of JBAPYB010000372.1, from coordinate 14,197 downwards.
GGCGAGATCGTGAAGACCGCTTCAGACCTGGGAGATCTGCGCGCCCAGGCCCCGGCGGCGCCGGGAAAGACACCGGCTCCGTCCTTGAATCCCTCGGTACCGCTAACGCCGAAACCCTAGGAAACCGGCAGCAAGGAGATAGCGGCGAACCATGAGCGACTTCCTCGGCAAGATGCGCGACTGGCTCAAGCCCTGGATGAAGGGCGCCTCGCCGCTGGAGATCCGGCGGGCCATCCTCGACGACGTGGAAAGCCGGGTGATCGCCGTGGGCGGCGGCAAGCGGGTGTTCCCGTTCAACCGGCTGCGCGTCCACCTGCTCACCCCCGAGCCGCAGGTGCGCACCGAGCTGGAGGCCGTGGTGCGCGAGGGCTGGAACCTCAAGGAGGAGGTCGCGGCCCGGCTGCGGGAGCGCGACTGCCCCGTGCCGCCGGGCCTGGAGGTGGACGTCGCCTTCGAGGAGGCCGCGAGCCCCAATTTCGCCGAGCGCCGCTTCTGGGTGGAGTACGCCAAGACCGAGGCAGCGCCCGCACCTGCCGCCGCGGCCCGGCCCGGCCTGGAGGTCACAGTGCTCAAGGGCACGGCCACGCAGCACGTCTACGAGCTCGACGGCGAGCGGATCTATCTCGGCCGGCTGGACGAGGTCGTGGATTCCGACGGCCGGGTGAAGCGGCGCAACGACGTGGCCTTCCGCGAGGAGGGGGAGATCAACCACACGGTCTCGCGCGAGCACGCCAGGATCGCCTGGGACGGCGCCAGCGGCGGCTACTGGCTGCGCGCCGAGCAGAACGCCTCGGGCACCCGCATCTACCGCAGCGGCAAGACCATCGAGGTCAGCGCCCACGACCGCCGGGGCGTGCGCCTCCAGCCGGGCGACGAGGTGCACCTGGGACGGGCGGTGGTGAAGGTGGGGTTCCGTTGAAAAAGGGCCCGCCGGGCCGAGGGGAGAGGTGATCGTGGCCCGGCGGGTAGGTTGGGGTTGAGAAGGCTTGAGCTCAGTTCGAGCCCTGCGCCACCTGGGCCGACTTGGCGTCCTCCGCCATCCACTCCGCCAGCACCGCGTCGGGCACCGTCGACAGGGTGGCGGTGATCGTCTTCTCAGCGCCGTCGCGGCGCACCTTGTAGGTGACCTGCTTGCCCACGGCGCACTCGCCCTTGGCTTTGTGGACGGCCTCCTTGTTGGCCTCGCTCAGGGCGACGCCGTTGAGGGCCAGCAGCACGTCGCCGGTGCGGAAGCCGGCCTGGGCCGCCGGGCTGCCCTCGGTCACGGCCGTGACGCGATAGCCGCCGGCCGCTTCCTTGGCGGTCTTCAGCCCGAGCCAGCCGTGAGCCGCGAGCTCGGCCTTGCGGGCATTGTGGGCGGAAGCCGTCTTGGCTGCATGGGCGCACTCCTCGCCGCCGGCGAAGACTGCGGAAGAGAGGACGAGGACGAAGGCAAGGACGAGGAGAGGGATGATTCGCTTCATGGCGCGTCTCCTTTGGCGAAACGGCAGGCCGATTCAGCTCGGCCGGGCCCGGGGACAACGAGGAGAGGGGGGCGTCGCCGGCAGCCGGTCGTCGCTTTCTCTCACCATGACTGCGAGACTAGAGGCTGGCGCACGTAAAGGTCCTCAACGCGCCGTAAAACCTTGCAATCGACGTAACAGATTCGTAAACGCGGGCGCGCGCCCTTCCCCGCCGGCAGCTTCCCGCCAGCCGTCTGGGCCAATAAAGACTGCCTCGTGGTATCCTCTTCCTATGATCCCGGCCACGCAGCTATGGGACGGCCGAAGACCTCCTCCAAATGCCGGATGACGGCTGGAGATACGAGCTTGTGCAAGGAGAGCTTCGCCGCATGCCCCTCCACGGGTTGCGACACGGCAGAATCGCAAATCGCATTGCAGTGAGCCTCTCGAACCACGTAGAGAAGAACGATCTCGGCATCGTCGTGGCAGCCGAAACCGGCTTCCTTCTCCGGCAGGGTCCCGATGAGGTTCGAGGTGCGGATGTTGCGTTCATCTCCCAAGTCACGCTACGAAGCGGCGACTTTCACCGAGGACAAGCACTTCCCGGGCGCCCCAGACCTCGCCGTGGAGGTCGTCTCTCCCTCAGACAGCTATAGCGAAGTCGAAGAGAAGGTCCTCGCCTGGCTCCGGGCGGGAGCGCGGCTCGTGAACGTCGTCGACCCGAAGAAAGAGGTCGTCTTCGCACACCTGTCTGGCGCCACGCCGGAGATTCTCACCGCCGAGGATACGCTCGACGCGACCTCCACCGTTCCAGGCTGGACCTTCAAGGTCGGCGACGCGTTCGCTTAAGGGCTCGTCACCTTAGCTCGGGGTCGAGGCCGAAGGCCGACGACCTGGGTCGGCAGGTCCCACGGTCCCGGTGCGGCGCCTTTTCCCAGGGCATCGAACGCGGCTTTGCGGTAGAATGCAATCATGCGAGTAACCAGCGGAAGAGTCGTCAACGGCAAGATCGAGGTTCCTGACAAGGAGTTGGCCGAGGGGATGGCTGTGACCATCTTGGCGCCCGAGGATCAGGGCACCTTCACCCTTGGCCCTGAAGCGGAGGCCGCCCTCTTGGCTTCGATCGAGGAGGCAGACCGCGGCGAGGTGATTTCGGGAGAAGAGCTCTTACGGGAGTTGCGGCGAGATTGAGCCCAGCGTCAGCCATCCGCTTGATGCCCGGAGTTAGATGGATACCTCACTTGGCCTCCTGTTGTCGAAATCTCTTTGCTACGTCGGTCAATTCCTGAATGTCCCGTCTTAGGCGATCGGCCTCCGTTCGGTCTATGAGGAGACCACCCTGGTACTTGAGGAAGAGTTCCGTTTCGAACGCTCGCGCACGGGCGAGCAACGCAACAGCGTTCTCGACGTCGCTCTGCAACTGCGACGACGTACGCGTCAGTTGCTCTAGCCCACGCGCATCTAGGCGACCAAGATCGCGAATAGCTTCCCGGATTGGTACGCAAGCAGCGCTGACCGCAGCGCGAAGATTCCGGTCGCTCCGGTTGGCATCGTACTTTAATACCGTGATGCCAAGTAGGTCGGAGGCGATCTTGATTGGCTGGTTGCTCCGAATTACGAAAGTCCGGCCCTTACCAAGGCGACCGAGAAACAGGCCCAACTCGAACATTACGTTGTCCCGTGGAGCGAGAGCAGTGTCACCCCGCTCTATGACTGCATCGTCGGGCGTAAAGACGAAGATGGCGAAGTCGAAGCGGTCGAGCGAGTTGACTAGCGATTCGAGGCTTCCTTCGCTAGGACGAAAAACTCCCTCATTCCAGATCGTCACCTCACCGGTATCTTCGAGTTGAAAGCCGATCGCGCGAGCAACCTCAATGCCCTCGCTTGATGAGCCGACAAATATCGAGGGTTTGCTCATATAGCTGTCATCTCTCTGTCCATCTAACATTACTCTGAACTTCTCCCCTAGTCCTTAGCGGCTCACCCTAATTCCGCCCCCAGAAGCTTCAGGTCTGGCTATCTTTCGCAAGGACCTTAGGAGCGAGCGGTTCGCGCAGCACCAGCCATGCAGAGACACCTTGCTGGAGATCAAGGAGGCAATGGATCACGATGGCTGGCCAAAGCGATCCAAAGACCAGTACAACCACGGTAAACAAAGCGCCAACGATTCCAACAGCCATTGCACTGCCAGCGCCTTGGTACCCATGGGCTATCGCGAACAAGACGACGGAGAGTGCTGCGGCGCCCCAGTACCCGAGCAGTGGTTGGGCGACCCAGATGAGGTAGCCGCGAAAGATCAGCTCTTCGGAGAAACCGGCGGACAACGACACGGCCGCCCACCAGCCCAGCTCGAAGTTTGTATGAGGTGCCCGTGCTGCAGGCTCACTCCGCATCTTGACGCGCTTTCGGCTCTGTAGTCGTACGAGCTTGGCGATCATGCCGGCAAGCGTGGCAGCGCACGCCAACACCACAGCCACCGAGGCCCACAGCCGCCAACCGTGCGGCGCGCTCAGTCCAAGGAGTGCCCAGGGCCGCCGTTGATACAACCACAGCAAGACTACGCAGGTGGCCCACGCCCACAGTTGGCCGACCAGAGCGCGATAGAGCCAGGGCCGCGCCCGGGTTGGATCAACCTCCGAGCGCCGCAGGAACGCGCGCCACACTACGAAGTGGTCAACGAGTAACCCGAACGCGATGAGTGCGACACAGAACAAGTCTGGCAAGGTCATCAGGGCGTACCGCGCGATACAGGCTCCTCAACACGATTTCGTGTCGGTGAGTATACCGCAGCAATGCCGTGGCCAGGACGACCTTCAGATGGCCGCCGCGGCGGCCTCCCCGGCGGGAGGCTTCGCGTGCGGGCAGCGCGGGCAGCTCGTCTCCGATGCCTCGGGCAGCCAGTTGGTCACCGCGGCGGCCACCGTGAAGGTGAGCGAGAGGACTTTCTGCGCGCCGTCGCGGACGGCGCCGTAGGAACGATCCGCCAACGAGGGGGTGCAACCCACCAGGACGACGCCCAAAAGCAGGACTGCAGCCGCGAGGACAGTCCGTTTCATCTCGCACCTCCCGTCTTCATGGATGATGAGGATAGCGGTCCGCCGGCGTAAACGTCCTCACCACGCCGTAAAACTTTGCAAAGGGCGTAACCGAACTGTAAACGGGCCGGATACCCATGTTCGCGCGGCCGGCTTTTGCTCTAGACTCCCTTCAGCCATGAGCTTGCCCCCGGCGCTGCGGCGCTACACCCACTGGATCGGCTTCACGGCGATCCTCATTCCCCTGCTGGTGCTGCTGGCGCTCCAGTACCGGTCGCTCGTGCGCCTGGACCAGGCCTCGGCCCTGGTGCACAAGGCCGTGCTCAACAATTTCCTGGAGGCGGTCTCTTCGGAGGTCGACTACTTCTACCGCAACAACGCGGAGCGGGTCTTGAGCCTGCCGGCCTCGGTGTTCTCCCCGGGCCGGCTGCGGGAGGCGGCCTTCCATTTCAAGAAGAAAGGAGTGGAAGGGGTCAAGCGCCTGTTCGTGGTGAACTTGCAGGAAGGGGACGGCAATCCGCTCTACTTCTATCCTTCCTGCGACTCCTTCCAGCCGGCGTCCTGGTCGCCGGAGCTGCGCGCCGTCTACGTGGCCAGCTCGCCATGGCGGATGCTCGCCCACAAGGGGGCTGTGGTGGAGCGGGTGCGGCTGGCGGCCGAAGAGAAGGACCCCGACTACCGCATCCTCCTCTACCCCATCACCGACGACTCCTCCAAGCTGGTGGGCCTCGCCGGCATGGTGCTCGACGAGGACTACTTCCGCAGCCGCGTGCTCCCCATGGCCGTCGACAAGTCGCTCGCCGCCTTCGACTCCGGCGAGCTGGCGCCCATCGTCTCCGTCAAAGACGCCAAGGGGCGGATCGTCTACACCACCGGCGCGCTCGGCGCGCTGCGCAGGCGGGCTGCCGAGGTGGAGAAGCCGTTCTCCCTGGTCTTCACCGACTGGACGGTCGGCCTCGCCAGCCGGCACGCCACGCCGGCCGTGGTGGCGCGGCGCAACTTCCTGCTCAACGTCGGCCTCTCCGCCGCGCTGGCCACGGTGCTCCTGGGCGGCGTGCTCCTCGCCCTGCGCACGGCGTCGCGGGAGATGAAGCTGTCGCAGATGAAGAACGAGTTCGTCTCCAACGTCTCGCACGAGTTGCGCACGCCCCTCGCCTCGATCCGCGTCTTCGCCGAGCTCCTGCGCCTGGGGCGGGCCGAAGGTCCGGAGAAGTCGAGAGAGTACGGCGAGTACATCGAGACCGAGAGCCGGCGCCTCTCCCAGCTCATCAACAACATCCTGGACTTCGCCAGTATCGAGTCCGGCCGCAAGACCTATCACTTCGAGCGCTGCGACGTGCGCGAGGTGGTCTGCGAGACCTTGAAGACCTTCGGCGTGCGCCTGCGCCAGAGCGGTTTCAACATCGTCCTCCAGGGGGCGGACGTCCCCCTGCCGCCGGCCCGCATCGACCCCGGAGCCGTGGCCCAGTCCCTTTCCAACCTGCTCGACAACGCCGTCAAGTATTCGAACGGCAAGAAGGACGTCACCGTCGCCCTGCGCCGCGACGGCGACTGGATCGTCGTCGCCGTCACCGACCAGGGGATCGGCATTCCGCGCGACGAGCAGCGCAAGATCTTCGACCGCTTCCACCGCGTCAGCACCGGGCTGGTGCACGACGTCAAGGGGAGCGGCCTGGGGCTCTCCATCGTCCGCCACATCGTCGACGCCCACCGCGGCCGGGTGACGGTGGAGAGCCGGCCCGGCGAAGGGAGCACGTTCTCCATCCACCTGCCCGTCGAGGTGCCCGAGCCGGGCGGCCTGACGTCCGTCGCGGCGCAGGCCGAGCCCCGGGAGCGGCCCTCCGAGGCCTGAGGTCCCGATGAGCGCACGCGTCCTGATCGTCGAAGACGACGAAGCCATGTCCGTGGCCCTGCGCGACGGCTTCCAGTACGAGGGCTACGCGGTGACCCTGGCGCGCGACGGTGAGGCCGGCCTCGCGATGGCGATGGCCACGGCCGATCCGCCGGACCTCATCCTGCTCGACGTGATGCTGCCCAAGATGACGGGCCTCGACATCTGCCGGCAGCTCCGCAGCGGCGGCCATGGCGTGCCGATCATCATGCTCACCGCCCGCGGCCAGGAGATCGACAAGGTCCTGGGCCTCAAGCTCGGGGCCGACGACTACATCACCAAGCCCTTCGGCTTCATGGAGCTGCTGGCCCGCGCCGAGGCCGTGCTGCGCCGCTCCCGCAGCCCCGTCGCCACGAACGAGCCGCTCGAAACCTACCGCTTCGGCGACGTGGACATCGACTTCCGGCGCCACGAGGCGCGCAAGGGGGGCGAGGCCATCGACCTGTCGCCCCGCGAGTTCCAGCTCCTGGCCTACTTCATCCAGCACCGGGGCGAGATCGTCACCCGCGAGACGCTGCTCGACACGGTGTGGGACTACAATGCCATCCCCTTCACCCGCACGGTGGACATGCACATCGCCAAGCTGCGCAAGAAGGTCGAGGACAACCCCGCCGATCCCAAGCACGTCATCACCGTGCACCGCCTGGGCTACAAGTTCACCGGGTAGGTAAACCTCCCTCCACCCCTCTCCCCGATCCTCCCTGCGGGCTGGAGCCAGCTTTTTTACGGCCTGCCGGAACCGGCGGGAGACTCCTTTCGGCGAGTTTGAGGCACTAAAGAAAAAGGAAGTGTCCCTGAAGACCTTGGGTTTTCGGTCTTCTGCCTCAGAATAGCCAGAGAAACCTTCACAGTCGTGCCGCGGGCGCGGAGGCCAATGGTGGGCTCCGGCCGGCCCTCGGAAAGGAGGGATTGCGATGTCTAGCCCCAAGGTTCACCGCCTCTCGACCGCCGTCGCCCTCGTCCTGGTCCTCGCCACCGCTCCCGCGCTGGCCGCTCCCGGTCCTCACCCGCACGCCGCCCAGGCGCCGGTCGCCAGCCTATCGCTGCTCGACCGGCTCCTGGACTGGCTCGGCTTCCCTGCTGCCGAGGCCCCTGCCCGGGGTCTCCAGGGAATGGTCCAGAAGAGCACGGCCGTGACGCCCGTGGGCTCCAGCACAACGGATTCGAGGACCACGCTGAACCGGGGAGCCATGGTCGACCCCAACGGCTGAGGCTCCCGGCGGCAGGGGGAGCCCGGAGGAATCGTCTCCTCCGGGGATCACTTTTCGTCACAGATAGGCGGGATCTGTGCGATAATTCTGTGGATCTTTTGTCTTCTCTGGGAGGGTTCATGGCTGAAGGAGATTCGGGTGCCCGCCACCCGCGTAGGGCCGAGCTGGAGCGCTTCCTCCTCGGCGAATTGTCCGCCAGCCAGTCAGCCCCTCTGGTCGCTCATCTGATTCGGGGCTGTGCCGCGTGCAGGGCAAAGATGGTGCCCCTGGCCGCCACCGTGCTCGGCTCCGGCCGCAACCACCCGGAGCCGGCGACGGATCAGGGCTCCCAGTACGATTTCCCTCTGTTCAAAGCGTTTGCGAACGCCCGCCGGTACGCCAGCACCATAGCCCGTGAGCGCTCTGGCGCGGACCGCGAGCCCGTTCTCAGGGAGGTGCCCAGCCCCGGGGCCCTCACCCAAAAAGACCTTGCGTCACGCGACCGGTCCCGATGCGAGGCCCTCCTGGAGCGGTGCCGGGCGCTGCGCTCCAGCGATCCGGAGACGGTGGTGTTGACCGCCGAGCTCGCCGTGTCCCTGGCCGAGCGACTCGACGCCGGGACCGCGGACGACCCGTCGACCACCGATTTGCAAGCCCGAGCTTGGGCGGAGCTCGGTAACGCGCGCCGGGTGGCAGACGACCTCCCGGGCGCCGAGTCCGATCTTGCCCGTGCGGTGGAGAGGGCCGGGCGCGGCAGCGGCGACCCCCACCTCCTGGCCCTCCTCATGGACCTCACGGCCTCCCTCTACAAAGACCAGCGCCGCTTCGACGAGGCCCGCCAACTGCTCGACCTCGTATATGCGATCCACGAACGGGAGGGTGACGTCCACGGAATGGCTCGTGCTCTCATCAGTATGGGCATATCCGTCGGCTATGCTTTTGAGCTCGAGGAGTCGATCGAGCTCCTGACCCGCGGGATCGCGCTCCTCGACGGTGCCCGCGATCCCAAGCTCGCACAGATCGCGATCCATAACCTGATCTGGTGCCTTACCGAGCTCGGCAGACCGGCCCAAGCCCATCAGCTCTACCTGCAAAGCAAGGCTCTCTACGCCCGCCATGCGGGGCCGATCGAAAGGGTGAAGTCCCACTGGCTGGAAGGACGGATTGCCGCCGGAATCGGCGACGACGCCTGCGCCGAGACGAGGTTCCTGGAAGTGCGGGCCCGGCTCGAAGAGGCCCACCTGCCGTACGACGTGGCCCTGGTGTCCCTCGACCTGGCAGCCCTCTGGCTGAGGGCGGGACGAACGCGGGAAATCCGCGAGCTGATCGATCAGACGATCTCGGTTTTCAAGGCACGCAAGATCCGGCGCGAAGCTCTCGGCATGCTGCTCGTCCTGCGGGAGGCGTTACGCCAGGAGCGCGCAACCGCGGAGTTGCTGCGCACCGTGGCCGCGGATCTGCTTCGACTCGAAGAGTCGCCGGCCCCCAAGAGCACGGCGCGAGGTTAGACCTTCTCGCGCTCCCGGCCGCGGGGGCTCCTGCCCTCGCGGTGCCTCTCGCCCCGGTCCTCGCCGTTGCCCGGCGAGCCGGAACGCTCTTCCTCCGGCGGCTCGGAGAGGGCCGCGCGGACGGCGCTCCGGATCAACGTCTCGAGCTCCTGGGTATCCAGAGACGGCGCCGGTTGCGCCGGCCGGGTTCCGAAACCCAACTGCTGGAACCGGCGGAGGAACTCCTCCATCACCACCGCGTCCGTCGCCGGCCGGTTCTCCGGATACAGAGTCTGGAAGAAGACGGTGGGCTCCACCTCCAAGGCCCGCAGGATGGCGATGATGTGCCGCAGCTTCAGCTCCATCCTGCCGGTCAGCACCTGGCTGACGTATCCCGGCCCCGCACCAAGCTTCTGATCCAGGTCCTTCCGGGTCAGCCCCGCAGCCTGCATGACGGTCTCCAGCAACTTCGTCGCCCGCCTGACCTCGTCCTCGATTGTCATCGTCATCGCGTTAGTGTACCGCATTCAAGAATTCCGCGAAATAGACGGACAAAGATGGCCACAGATCAATTTGCACCTGTCGATAACTTCGCACGAAAACCGCTCGCGACATGTCTCGGGCGAATCGCGAGTCAGGCCATAGAGCCTTGTCCGAAATTCGCCAGGGGCGCGGCGAGGACCTCGCGCAGGAGGTCCTCGCCGATCACCTCTCGCCGCCAGCCCTGAAGCTCCCGCGGGAGACGAGGATCGGCCTTCCCCAAGGTCAGCCGCAGCAAGGCGTCCAGGACGCGGCGGGAGGCCAGAACCTCGGGCGGGATGTTGAGGGCCGCCGCCTTGTCCCGGATCAGGTCCCGCAGCCGGGCTTCGAGCTCGCGCACCGCGGCAGACGGCGGCTTGCCCGACAGCCGCGGGGGGAGCTCTTCCTCGGGGCGCGCCGCGGCCTCCTCCAGAAGCCGCAGCCAGACGCCGCCGTCGAATGCTACCTGCCTGGAATCGGACGCGGGCAGCCGTTCGAGATCCTTGGCCGCCTTCGGCCGCCGGGTGGCCAGGGCGAGGAGCAGCTCGTCCTTGACCACGAAGCTCCTGGGCAGGTCGCGGCGCCGGGCCTCGCGGTCCCGCCAGGCCGCCAGCCCCTGGAGGGCGGCAAGCTGCCGGCGATCGAGCCGGCCGGCCCCTTTGACCCGCAGGTATGCCGCCTCTGGCTCCTCGTCGAACCGCGAGGTGTCCAGCAGCGCCGCGGAGTCCTCGAAGGCCCAGGTCAGACGCCCGAGGTCGCCTAAAGCTGCCGTGAGCTTCTCGTAGAGGGGAATCAGATAGGCCACGTCCTCGGCGGCGTAAGCAAGCTGCGCGGCGGAGAGCGGACGGGCCAGCCAATCCGTGCGGGTCTCCTCCTTGGCGAGCTCGACGCCGAGGTACAGGGCCACGATCTTCTGAAAGCTGAGAGAGGCGCCGGCGCCGGCCAGGGCGCCCGCGATCTGAGTATCGAACAGCGGCCGGGGAAGGACGCCGAGCGCGCGGTAGAAGACCTCCATGTCCTCGCTCGCCGAATGCAGGATCTTGATCCCCGGCGAGCGGAACACCGCGGCCAGGGGCGAGAGATCGCGGGCGACCAGAGGATCGACCAGCCAGGACGTGCGGCCGTCGGAGACCTGAATCAGCCCCAGGCGGTGGTAGAAGGTGTTGGTGCGGATGAATTCGGTGTCGAGGCCCACGAGCGGCGCCTCGGCCCACCGCCGCGCAGCGCGGGCCAGGGCCTCGTCGCTGTCGATGGCGATGAACGCCCGGGGGTCTGCCGTCATGGGCGGGGATTGTACAGGCGGCGGCTCAAGCCGGCGTTACCGAAACGGAGTCCTCAAAGGCCTGGGAGTCCAGCCAGGCGGGCAGACGGCATTGGTCTTCCAAGCCGCAGGAACACGGGGTGGCTGCGTCTGATGGCACCGCGAAATAGCGCTGGACCTCTTGCATTGCCAAGCCGACGCGGCGCCGCAGAGCCATGGCCTCATCCAGGAGCAACTCGGCATCCGCGATCGAGGTTACCCTCTCGGAGAGGGCGATCAATGCCTTGACCCGCGCCGGTCCTTGCCTGATCAGGCTTAACCATTCGGTCAGGCGCTCCCGCCGGATCCGTCTCCGCCTGACCTTCCGAAGATCGTTGAGCGCATAGGTTCGTTCCGTGTATTCCGCGTCGGGATCCAGCGGTACGAGCTGGTCGTCATCCGATACGACAAAGTGTCGGCCCCAAGCATGGCTGCACGGATTCAGAAGTCTTCTTCCACTTTCGTCTACCAACGGCGCCCGCGAGCGGGTTCGATTGCAGAAGCGACAAGCATAGAAGCAATTCTCATAGTCGTTGACCTTTTCGCTGACTGTGCCGGCTGGACTGAAGTGCTCGGTCCACATGACCCCAAGTCCCTCAGCTCCAAAGTCCGCAAGATCACCTTCGTGGAGAAGGCAGAAGGCACACGAGAAAGCGAACTCCCACCGGAGGCAGGATCTGTATGCCTGGTAACCGAAGCGGCCGTCCGCCGTTGCCGGCTCGTGCAGCCGTTCAATGATGACGTTCGGTGGGAGAGTTCGGGGAGGGAGAATTCTCATAGCGGGCCAGTAGATCATTGGCTCGGTCCAGAGCTTGCCACCCCTCTCCCGGCTTCAAGAGGAGCCCAGCTTCGAAGCGCTTCTGCATCTCGTCCGCTTCTTCGCTCTGGAGCTCACGAAGGCGAGAGAGCTTTGCTTCGACTTCCCCTCGCAAGCTTGGATCCGAGACAGCCCGACTCATGAGTGGCCTCAGCTCCGCATAGAGGCTGTCAATAGAGTCCTCCCGGGAGTACTCCAGAGGAGCTCGCTTCCTACGATCCAAAGCAGAACCCCTGAGCCAAGCCGTACGATCCGCTGGGCCTTTTTGCTCTCTCCACTCGCTCCATAGAATCACTGTTGAAGAGCAGAGAAAAACCCACCCCAGAAACTCTGCCAAGGTGGCACTAACGGTTAGGGCCTCGGAGATTCCAAGAAGCCGGAGAATTCTTGCACCTCCTAGTAGGCCTCCTCCGGCAAGGAGACCGAAGAGGGCCTGGCGGACAGAGCTGGCGTAGCTGCGACCAGTCCGGAACGTTTGCAGCAGGTCGGCTTCGTTTTCTGTGGTCGGCGGGCTCATCGGGTTTAGTATACGACTGCGCACTCGAAGGATCAAAGAAACGGCGCCGTCCTCCATGGGAGAGCGGCGCCAGGGACTACAGCAGCTTCACGACCCGCTCGGCGAGGCCGCCTTCGCCGAGCATCACCGTCAGGTTGGCCTTGCCGGCCACGGTCTCCAGCACTTCCAGCTCGCGCAGCCGCATCAGGGTCGGGTTCGACTCGAAGATGCGTGCCGTGTTGGCCTGCGAGCGGATGGCCGCCGTCTCCTCGCGCCGGGTCACCAGGGTGGCCTCCGCGGCCTTGCGGGCCTCGGTCACCCGGTTGAGGATCTCCTTCATCTCGCCCGGCAGGATGATGTCGCGGATGCCCACGGCCTTCACCTCCAGGCCGAAGCCCGCCACCTCGCTCCGCAGCGCCCCGTCGAGCTGGCGGGCGACGCCGTCCTTGTCGGCCAGCAGCGCGTCCAGCTCGCGGGTGCCCACCACCGCTCGCAGTGCGAGCTGCGTCTGCCGGTAGAGCGCCTGCACGAAGTCGTCGACCTCGCCCACCGCCTTCAGCGGATCGGCGACCCGGTAGGTGACGAGAGCGTTGAGTCGCAGCGTCACCTTGTCGGCGGTCATGATCTCCTGGCCCGAGACGTCGGCCGAGCGCTCGCGCAGGTCGACCGGCAGTACCTTGACCAGTCCCTCGCCCCGCCAGAAGGCATGGACGCCAGGCCCCAGCGTCGCCACGTGCCGGCCGTCCTGGAACATCAAGCCAACCCAGCCGGCGGCGATGGCCGTGCTCTCGATCAGCTCGCGGGCACCGCGGGCGGCCAGGATGAGCGGCAGCTCGGGATGCTCGAAGCGCACCGTCCGGCTGTCCACGACCTCGGTCCGCACCTCGTGGAACGCCGTCCAAAACGCGTGCAGGCCCGGACCGCGCACCGACTCGACGCGGCCGTCCACCCACACCAGGGCCCGCTCATGGTCCTTGAGGTCCAGTACCAGCGCTTGGCCGGCGAGGGCTCCTGAGCTCACAATCACCTCCAGGTCGCGATGCTCGAACACGACCTGTCGCACGGAAACCTTCTCGACCGTCTTGCGCCCCAGCGGATCGAAGATCAGGTTACGGCCCGGCATCAGCAGCCGCTCGAAGACTCCGCGCTGGAACAGGAGGCCACGCTCGTGCTCGCGGATATCCATCCAACTCATGGGAAACATCGCACACCTCCTTCTTGAAGACATCGAAACGACGATCTCCGGGACGGCAGCACACCGGCTCCGCCACACCTCCGGCGCGGGGCACGCTTGAGGACCCGCCGACTCCGCCTTGGCGCCGCAGCGAAAACCTGATCGAAAAACTCAGGTCCGCGCCGCGGTGTTGCGGCGTTTGGGCGGGCCCGGCATCCGCGGGCCGCAAAGCGCTTTCGAATGCTGCCGGTCCGTAGACAACACGGCGCCGGCCGGCGGTTGGCACGGGACCGCCATCCCGGAGACCTACTGCAACAAGGCCACTTAGCAGGTGGCTGCGGTTGGAGTGGGATTCGAACCCACGACCCTCGAGTTATGAGCTCGGTGCTCTATCCGTTGAGCTATCCATCCAAGGAGACCTTCCCCCCTCCGCTTTAGAACCCGTACACGGAATACACGCTCTCCGATCGCTCGCGCGAGGCGCATGCACCGCCGGAGCCGAAGGGTTTCCGGCCGAACACCGGGCCTTTCGACCCGGAGACCAAAACTGTTTCATTGCCCTGGAAGCGAAAAAGCCTTCCGGGGCTTCATCACCCAGGAAGGCTTCGTATGAAAGCCGCTTTGAAAGCTCTCCTAGGGTGCCGTCCCCTTCTCGGGACGAGTCGCCGGAATGAATCCATATCTGGATTCCAGGCTCTTCCGGCACGAGTGATTGGTTAGGAAAGCTTGGGATGTTTGAAAAGTTCAGCCGCGACGCCCATCCCCGCCCGGGCATAAATGCCAGGGCTAGGCACGACGCCGGATGAATCCGGCTTGAAGTCCCCTTCAGGGGGCGCTGTTCATAGC
>JBAPYB010000371.1:0-1537 GCA_049284515.1 Thermoanaerobaculia bacterium | reverse complement strand
CCGCTCCCCGGGCCGCGCACCGCCGCCGAGCACGCGGTGATGGCGGGCCTCCACGCGCCCCGGCGCTGGTGGGGGCGCGTGCTGCCGCTGGCCTTGGAGGAGGCCCGAGAAACGCCTGGGATGGAGGCTCTCGCCGCCTCCCGGCTCGCCGTGCTGGAGGAGCTGGACCCCGACCTGCGCACGCCCGAGGGGCGGGCGGTGCGCTCGCGGCCCGGCCCCTACTTCGGCTTCATCGGTGCCGTGGATTTTACGTCCGAGGAGATCGACCCCCGCAGGCGCGCGCTCTTCGTCACTCTGCTGGAGAACCTGGCGGCCTGCCCCTGGCAGGCCTTCCTCGGCCGGTTGCTGCGCCTCGAGCCCACGCCGGACCCGGTGGGCGCCCTGCCGGGGATCGACCCCCTGATCCTGGGCAACACCGTCCACGCCGTGCTGGAGAGGATCGTCCGCTCGTTCGGCGGGCTTCCCGGGGACGCCGACGGCGCGGCCGGCGACCGGCTCCCTGTCGCGGTCGAGTGGCCCGGCGACGACGTCCTCGGCCGCTTCCTGCTTCAGGAGGCCGAGCGCCTGCTGCGCGAGGAAGGCGTCTTCCTGCCGGGCCTCGCCCGCGCCCTCGCGGACCGGGCCCATCCGTTTCTCACGGCGGCGCGCGGGGCCGACTGGGCCGCTCAGGACACTGGCACCGTGCCGGTGGCCGGCGTCGAGGAGCCGGGGGCCGTCGACCTGATCGACAGCCGGGGCCGCTCCTACCGGGTGGGTTTCAAGGCCGACCGCGTCGACCGGCTGGGGGGCGTTCGCCGGTGGACGGACTACAAGACCGGCAAACCGATCTCCACGGCACAGAAGGAAGACTTCCGGCGCCGCCACTTCCTCGATCGCGTCCGCAAGGGCAGCCACCTCCAGGCCGTGGCCTACCTCCTGGGCGCGGAGGACGAAAGCGTGGGGCGGTATCTCTTCCTTCGCCCCGATCTCGCTGCGGAGCAGAGGGAGCACGTGGTGGCGCGCGGCGACCGGGACTTCGTGAGGGCTTTCGAGACCGCGACGGCCTCGGTCCTCGATGCCTGGAGCGCCGGCGCTTTCTTCCCCCGGGTCGTGGAGCCGAACGGCCTCAAGGAACCGGGCCGCTGCGGCTTCTGTGCCGTGGCCGAGGCCTGCCTGCGGGGAGACTCGGGAGCTCGCCTGCGCCTCTTCGAGTGGACCGAGCGGGCTGCGGAGGCCGTGCCTGCCGAGCTCGCTGAAAAAGCGCTGCTGCGCGTCTGGCGGCTGTGGGAGAAGCCGGGCAAGGACGAGACCGGCGTCGTGGAGGTGGCCGACGTGGAGACGGAGCCGTGACCCTCCTGGAGGGTTTTCGCGAGCAGATCCTGCGCGGGCAGGACCGCGAGGCCCGGCGCGCCGCCCAAACGCGGTTCGACCGCCCGCTGGTCCTCGAAGCCGGGGCGGGAACGGGGAAGACCACCACTCTCATCGGCCGCCTCCTGGCGTGGACCCTGGGCGCCGGCTGGGAGCGGACGGCCCGGCGCCTCGCCGGGCGGGCCGCCGC
>JBAPYB010000370.1:0-1797 GCA_049284515.1 Thermoanaerobaculia bacterium | reverse complement strand
GCCGGTAGCCGAAGCGGGCGGCCCGCCAGACGCCGGTGCCGAGGCCCGGGCCGCCTCGCCGGCGCCGCAACGCGAGGCGGAAATTCCACATCCGCACCACCAGCCGCCACGATTTCGAGCTCTGGATGGAGTACAGCTCATCGCGCTGCCGCTCGATCTCGCGGCTCGCCTCCAGCAGCACGCGCTCGCGCTCGCCGAGCTCCGCCTGCAGCTCTCCCAGGCGTGCATCGCGCCTCGCCACCGCGCGCCGCAGGTCTTCGGCGCTTGCGTCGTGGGGAAGGTTTTCGGCGTCGGAGTCGCGCGCCAGGTCGAGCCCCCAGAGGGTCGCCAGGCGGTGGAGGAGCTCCGGCGTCAGGCTCGCCGGCTCGACCTCGGCGAGGAGGGCGACAGATTCGCCGCTGGTGACCGCGGCGTGGACGAGGTCGAAGAAGAACCGGAACGAGCGCTCCTGCCGCGTGGCGAGGGCGGCGACGGGCGCATCCAGCAGGCGCTGGAAGAAGCTCGCGAGCTCGCGGTGCCGGGTGGGAGAGCGCGTCGCCAATCCCACGAAGGTGCTGCCATACCCCTGGATCGCCACCTCGCGCCCGATCAGGGGGAGCTTGAAGACGTCCCGAAAGAGGAACGCCAGCCCCTCCACGGTGGGGTAGTAGACGTGCTCCAGCGACGAGTTGAACCAGATCCGGTTGTCTCGGGTCGCCGAGAGGAGAGGGACCTCGAAGAGGAGCACGCCCTCGGGCGCGAGCAGGGAGCGGATGCGGTCCAGGGCGGTGCGGACGTCCGGCACGTGCTCCAGCACGGCGATCGCCGCGATGACGTCGAAAGCGCCGCCGTAGCGGGCGGGCAGGGAGTCGTCGCAGATGTCCGCGCCCAGCATGCGGATGCCGGCCCTCTCGCAATGCTCGCGAAGGTGCTCGTTGGTCTCGATGCCGAAACGTTCGTAGGTGGCTCCAAGCCGGCGCAGGAGGTGCCCGTCCGCGCAACCTACGTCGAGGACCTTGCCGCCGGCGGCGAGCAGGCCGATGAGCTCGCGGACCCAGGCGAGGGAGTGCGCCGCCACCATGGCGTAGTCGGAGTAGCCGGCGTCGCTCGC
Organism: Thermoanaerobaculia bacterium; assembly: GCA_049284515.1. Lineage (GTDB taxonomy): Bacteria > Acidobacteriota > Thermoanaerobaculia > Multivoradales > UBA5704 > DATARR01. The sequence goes on along the minus strand of JBAPYB010000370.1, from coordinate 707 downwards.
CTCGGGGCTCGAATAGTAGTCGTCGGAGTAGTAGGCCGCCGTGTCGACGGGGTGCTCCGCCACCACGCCCATCCGGCAGTGCTCGCACTGGAGGACCGCGACCCCGTCGCTGCGCTCGCCGAGAAAGCCGAAGGAGGTCTCGCCGCAGATCGGACAGGCGGTCAGGGAGACGGTGGCGGAAAGGGAGTCCATCATGGAGGGGCGGGCCGCCCTGTCACCGCGGCGCTCTCAGCATGGCCTTCGGCTGATAGATCCTGTAGTTGCCGAAGCTCGCCACCGGCTCCGCGTGGCTGGCGACCCAATTCGCCAGGACCGGCCGGCGGGAGAGCTGGTCCGCGCAGCAGCCTTCCGTGAACACGATGTAGGCTACCTTACCGGCGTCCCAGGCCGCAATCAGCCGCGCCGCCGCCGCGTCGTTGTACATGGCGTCGTAGTTCTCGTAGTAGCGCCGCCGGGCCAGGTAGCCGACGTCCTTCATCGAGCTGATGACGTCGCGCTGCGTGGTGCGGGCGGCGATGAACGCGGCGGTCTCCTCCAGGCCCCGCTGGCCGTAGTCGTAGGTCGTGGAGTAGTCGACGCGGGTCTGGTAGTGGGCGACCCCGGCCTGGAGACCGGCGAAGACGAGCAGCGCTGCGATCGCGAGCCCGGCGCCCAGCCGCCGCAGGCGCGGCGGGTCCAGCATCCAGGCGAGGAGGCCGGCCAGGAGC
>JBAPYB010000369.1:0-1666 GCA_049284515.1 Thermoanaerobaculia bacterium | reverse complement strand
ACGCTCCCCTCCCCTCGACGGCGGTGCCCGACCCGCCGGCTGGCGCGGCTGCCTCGGCGCCTTCGGCGGTCTCCCAGATCTCCGGCGCGCACAACGGCCTCGATCTCCTGCTGGGAATCGGCCTGCTGTGCGCCGGCCTCCTCGCCGCCTGGGGGATCGCCCTCAAGCTCCTGCACACGGCTCCTCACCCTCACCGCCGCCGCCGAAAGATGAAGTGGGCGAGGCTCGATCCGGCCGTGAGCGACGCCACCGGAACCTGGTGACGGACGAAACCCGTTGGACAGGGCCACGTAGAATAGGGGTGAGGAGGAAACCATGGACCACGCCCTGACCACCACCGCCTTCACCATCGACGGCTACAAGATCACGCGCAATCTCGGAGTCGTGCGGGGGATCACCGTCCGTTCGCGTTCGATTTTCGGCACCATCGGCGGCTCCTTGCAGACGCTGGTGGGTGGCAACATCACCCTGTTCTCCGAGCTCTGCGAGAAGACCCGCTCCGAGGCTTTCGCGCTGATGATCCAGCACGCCCAGCAGCTCGGCGCCAACGCCGTGGTCGGCATCCGTTACGACGCCACGGAGATCATGCAGGGAGTCACCGAGGTGCTTTGCTATGGCACGGCGGTGGTGGTGGCGGCAGCCTGAGCCGTCGCCGGGAAGGGCGATGATAGCATCGCCGCCATGGAACCGTTGACCGGCGCCCAGCGAAAGCACCTGCGTGGCTTGGCCCACCACGTGAAGCCGGTGGTCCACGTCGGGCGCAACGGCGTCACCGATCCCGTGCTGCAGGAGATCGAAGAGGCCCTGGACTCGCACGAGCTCATCAAAGTGAAGCTCGTCGATCCCCAGGGCCGCAAGAAAGAGCTGGCCGAAGATCTCGCCAACCGCTCCGGCGGCACCGCAGTCGGCCTGGTGGGCAACGTCGTCACCCTGTACCGGCAGCACCCCGACCCCGAGAAGCGGAAGGTGGAGGTGCCGTGAGGACGACTCAATCGGTCTCCTTTCTTGGCGGGCCTACCCTCCGCTTGGTCTCTGTCCCTGAAAACTGAGGTCCCGGGGCGACACCGGGATCTCAATCGTTGTTGCGTCAAGCAACCTGGAGTCAAATCCCGGCTCTGCGCAGCGGCAGGGCTCCTGCCTTCTTCTCGCGTAGCATCTTGCGAACGGCCTGCACTGCCTGCTCCGCCCACTCCAAGGGCAACTCACCGCCACCCAGGCCCTGGACAAGGACAGGATCGTTCAGGATGACACGCACTGAATTACCTCCCGAAGTGGAGAGAATGAAGGTCTCTCCGGCGTTGACCTGGATCTTGCCATTCACTGCCGACTTCTTGATTCCTGGAGCCCGGGACAAAAGCCTACGATCGAGCTCCGTCAGCGAGTAGGTGAAAGTATCAGAGGTGGTCGCCACCGAGACGATGTCGTTGTAGAAGTACTCGTCAACGCTCTCATTGAGAGGTTTGCCGGTCGTTAGATCGAGTGCGCATTGATAGGCGACGAGTTGATGCTCGGTAAAGTTGATGACGGTCACGCTAACTGGTCGTCTCGGAAACTTCACAACTATCAGAAAGGAGAAGGCTTGCGGCATGAGGTAAAACAGATCAATAGAGGTCGTGGATGAAAGCGTTTTGTGGCGGATTTTTGGGATCAGTAACAACGAGATGGC
>JBAPYB010000368.1:0-15766 GCA_049284515.1 Thermoanaerobaculia bacterium | reverse complement strand
GTCCGGCCCCGCCCGCGCCGTCGCCGGCGGCGCCGCGGACCCGCCTTGTGACAGGTTTCACAAAGTGGTGGGGATTGGCGTAGCATAGGTCTGGTCTCGAGGCTTCTCAGAGGAAATCCCCCCATGTCCTGGTTCACTGATCTCTACCGATCCGCCGTAGGCAAGAAAGCGGTGATGGCGGTCACCGGCATCATCCTGTTCGGCTTCGTGCTGGGGCACATGATCGGCAACCTGAAGCTGTACGAGCCGGGGCTGTACTGTGCATCCCTGAACGCCGCCGGCGCCTGCTCGACCCAGGAGGTTCCGTACCTCGACGCCTATGGGGCCTTTCTCCGCCAGGTGGGCGTGCCGGCGCTGCCGGCGAGCGGCGCGCTGTGGATCGTCCGCGTCGTGCTGCTCGTCGCCGTCCTCCTGCACATCTGGGCGGCCTGGCAGGTGACGCGGCTCAGCCAGGCCGCACGGCCGGTCGACTATGCCAGCCGGCCCAAGCGGCATACCGGCTACGCCTCGCGCACCATGCGCTGGGGCGGCATCATCATCCTGCTCTTCGTCATCTACCACCTGCTGGACTTCACGGCGGGCACCCTCAATCCCGGTTTCCAGGAGGGGGCCGTGCGCCGCAACATGCTGGCGAGCTTCAGCGTCTGGTACGTGGCACTGTTCTACGTCGTGGCCCAGGTGGCCCTCGGGTTCCACCTCTACCACGGGCTGTGGAGCCTGTTTCAGTCGCTGGGCTGGAACAGCCCGCGGTTCAACAAATGGCGCAACACCTTCGCCCACGCCTTCGCCTGGATCATCACGGTCGGCAACGTCTCGTTCCCCGTGGCCGTGTTTTTTGGCCTCGTCCACTAGGAGCTCCGCGCCATGACGCTCGACGGCAAAGTACCTTCCGGCCCGCTGGAGACGAAGTGGGACGAGCACAAAGGGCACCTGAAGCTGGTCAACCCCAACAACAAGCGGAAGTTCACCATCCTGGTGGTGGGCTCTGGCCTCGCCGGCGCGTCGGCGGCGGCCAGCTTCGCCGAGCTCGGCTACGAGGTGAAGTGCTTCTGTTTCCAGGACAGCCCGCGGCGCGCCCACTCCATCGCGGCCCAGGGCGGCATCAACGCCGCGAAGAATTACCACAACGACGGCGACAGCGTTTTTCGGCTCTTCTACGACACCATCAAGGGCGGCGACTTCCGCTCCCGCGAGGCCAACGTCTACCGGCTGGCGCAGGTGTCGGTCAACATCATCGACCAGTGCGTGGCCCAGGGCGTGCCGTTCGCCCGCGAGTACGGCGGCCTGCTGGACAACCGCTCCTTTGGCGGCGCCCAGGTGGCCCGCACCTTTTACGCCCGCGGCCAGACCGGCCAGCAGCTTCTGCTCGGCGCCTACCAGGCCCTGGAGAAGGAGATTGCCACCGGCAAGGTGAAGATGTTCCCCAGGACCGAGATGCTCGACCTCGTGGTCGACAACGGGGTGGCGACCGGCATCATCACCCGCAACCTGGTGACGGGAGCGATCGAGCGCTACGGCGGGCACGCCGTGGTGTTGGCGACGGGCGGCTACAGCAACGTCTATTACCTGTCGACCAATGCCAAGGGCTCGAACGTCACCGCCGCCTGGCGCGCCCATCGCCGCGGCGCCCTGTTCTCGAACCCCTGCTTCACCCAGATCCATCCCACGTGCATCCCGGCCTCCGGCGACTATCAATCGAAGCTCACCCTGATGAGCGAATCGCTGCGCAACGACGGCCGCATCTGGGTACCGAAGAATCCGGGCGACGTGCGTTCGCCGGACCAGATTCCGGAAGGCGACCGCGACTATTACCTGGAGGTCAAGTACCCCAGCTTCGGCAACCTCGTGCCGCGCGACGTCGCCGCCCGCAACGCCAAGCAGCAGGTGGATGCAGGGCGCGGCGTGGGGCCGCAGAAGAACGGCGTCTATCTCGATTTCAAGGACGCCATCCAACGCGTTGGAAAAGCGACCATCGAAGAGCGCTATGGCAACCTTTTCGAGATGTACGAGAAGATCACCGGCGAAAACCCCTACGTCGTGCCGATGCGCATCTACCCGGCCCCCCACTACACCATGGGCGGCCTGTGGGTGGACTACGACCTGATGACCAACGTCACCGGCCTTTACGCCCTCGGCGAGGCGAACTTCTCCGATCACGGCGCCAACCGGCTGGGTGCGAGCGCTTTGATGCAGGGGCTGGCGGACGGCTACTTCGTCATCCCGTACACCATCGGCAACTATCTCTCCGGGCACCTGGGGCAGGCCCTCTCCACGGAGACGGACGCCTTCCGCGCCGCCGAGGCCGACGTCCAGGAGCGCATCCAGCGGCTGATGTCGATCAAGGGCAAGCGCACGACGGATTCTTTCCACCGCGAGCTGGGGAAGATCGTGTGGGAATACTGCGGCATCACCCGCACGGCCGGCGGCCTGAAGAAGGCCCTGGAGCTGATCCCGGCCCTGCGGGAGGAGTTCTGGAGCAACCTGCGGCTGCTCGGCGGCCCGAGCCAGCTCAACCAGGAGCTGGAGAAGGCCAACCGGGTGGGCGACTACTTCGAGCTCGCCGAGCTGATGTGCATCGACGCCCTCGAACGCGACGAGTCGTGCGGCAGTCATCTGCGCGAAGAGCACCAGGATCAATTCGGCGAGGCCCTGCGCGACGACGACCACTTCTCCTACGTCTCCTCCTGGCAATGGAACGGCGTGGGCAGGGCGCCGGCGCTCAACAAGGAGCCGCTGCAGTTCGAGTTCGTGAAGCCCACGCAAAGGAGCTACAAGTAAATGAACCTGACTCTCCACGTCTGGCGTCAGAAGAGCCCCGCGGACGAGGGGCGCCTGGTCAAGTACGAGGTCACGGGCGTCACCGATCACGCCTCGTTCCTGGAGATGCTGGACATCCTGAACGAGCAGCTCGCGGCCAAGGGAGAGGAGCCCGTCGCCTTCGAGCACGACTGCCGCGAGGGGATCTGCGGCTCCTGCGGCTTCATGATCAACGGCGAGGCTCACGGGCCGCTGCCGCACACCACGGTCTGCCAGCTCCACATGCGCCACTTCAAGGACGGCGACGTGCTGTACCTGGAGCCCTGGCGCTCCCGGTCCTTCCCGGTGATCAAGGACCTGGTGGTCGACCGCGGCGCCTTCGACCGCGTGATCCAGGCGGGCGGCTTCGTCTCGGTGGCGACGGGCAGCGCCCCGGAGGCCAACCTCACGCCGATCCCCAAGACCGTGGCCGACCGCGCCTTCGACGCCGCCACCTGCATCGGCTGCGGCGCCTGCGTGGCCCAGTGCCCCAACGGCGCGGCGCAGCTCTTCACCTCGGCGAAGGTCTCCCACCTCAACATGCTCCCGCAGGGGCAGCCCGAGCGCTACAGCCGCGCCCTCTCGATGGTCGAGGCCATGGAAAAGGAAGGCTTCGGTACCTGCTCCAACTATGCCGAGTGCGAAGCCGTCTGCCCGAAGGGGATCTCGATCGACTTCATCGCGCGGATGAACCGCGATTACCTGAAGGCGAAGGCCACGGCGGTGGTGAAGGCAGGGGCGGCGGGCGGGTAGGGGGCGGCTTCCAAGGGAAGTCTTTCGCGCGCTTGTCTTGCTGCGGCGAGGCGAGTATCGTGGACAGGGAGGATTGAGCATGAGCCCTGCCGACAAGAGGAGGCAAAAGGTTCTTCAAGACGGGGGAGGCGGCCCGACCGTCTACAGCCGGGCTCTGGATCGGGTGCTTCCCGTGCGTGACGCGCGAGCCGAGTTCGCACAAGGCTCTGGAAAATCTCGTCAGGAGGAACGCGCCGAGGTCCAGGCGTTCCTGGCCAGCAAGAAGCGGCTGATCCAGGCGCATCCCAAGCTGACCGCGCAGGAGAAACAGGCGGCCATGGCAGAGATCGATGCGCGCTCCGCGGCTCCTCCGGCAGCAGAGGCCGAAGAGGAGGAGGACCCCGCAGACCCACCTCCTCCCGGCGGAGTAGGGTTCGGGTTTTATTATGACCCGAGCTACAAGGTCGCCTGGGAGACAGGTTCTGCCCTTGAAGTCTCGATCGTCTGTCCCACGACCCCCGGCGGCAATGTCAACGACTGGCTCTATCTCACCGCGACGAACCGCACGGGCAAAGGTGTGGAAGCCCTAGTGTCCTATTACGCTCAGGATGAGCTCAGCCTGAAGGTTTATGACTGGGCGCTACCGGATGCGGATCGCTGGCAGGTCGACAGGCCCTACTCGCAACTCACTGACTATCTTGGATCGCTCGAGATCGACGGCAAGACGTATCAGACTCTCTATGTTCTTAACGCCACCTTTCAGACGGGAACGGCCTCCTGGAGAAACGAGGTCTCACTGTTCAACCCGACATCGCAGGAGTTGGACTTGGTCTACGGCTTCGACTACTCCGCGACAATTTGGGAGCAGAAGACAAGGGGGGCCGGCTTCTGGGCGCCTATCGTAGAGACGTTTCAGGACCGTTACAGCGGCACCAGCTCGCTGGGATTCGCTTACACGAATCTCGCGCCGTGCTTTGCTGAGTCCGGGTGGGGCGCCTGGGAGGCTCTCGCGCCGGCGACCTCTCATCTTCAGAAGGATTTCGAGAGCTTTACGATCGCCTACTTGAACCCCAACGACACCTGGATCGTCACCTCCTGACGCGGCGGTGCCGAAGACGGCATCTCTTCACGATATCTTTGACGGACATCGGGAGACTCCCTATACTCGGAGCCATGGCTAAGCGCGCCTGGAAGATCCCACCGGAGGAGAGCGAGCAGCTCGATCCCTGGTTCCTGGACGACGAGCAGGAGTCGTATCTCGAGCGCTGCGTCGAGCGTCCGGACGGTACCGTGGAATTCCTGTCCATCCCTCTGACGCCGGAGGACTTTCTCAATCCGCAGCTCGGAGACAAATGGGTGCAAGGAAGACTTCATGGCCGCGCATGCCTCTATTTCGCCGACATCCTGGAGCGCCATTTCAGCTCCGAGGAGGACGTCCTGGTCCTCTACGACGTCAAGCTCCTGACCGACCCGCGTCGTAAAGGGCCGGTACCGGACGTGATGGTGGTGCGGGGAGCCCGGAATCCTGATCCGGATCTGGACAGCTTCGACCCGGTCGAGCAGGGTGCCTCCCTGGTCGTCGAGGTCCTCTCCCAGACCCAGCGGATCCGCAAAAAGGACCAAGAGGACAAGGTGGCGCTCTACGCGCGGGCCGGAATTCCGGACTACCTGCTGGTGGATCCGCCCCGAAGGAGGAGGGGAAACCTCTTCCAGCTCAAGGGGTATCGCCTGGGTCCGGAGGGGAGCTACCTTCGGACCCAGCCCGATGCTCAGGGGTGCCTTCTCTGCGCGAGCGTGGGGCTCCGGTTCGGGGTCTCTGCCCGAGGGGACCAGATGGAAGTGTTCGATGCCCGCACGGGCGAGAGGCTCCTCAGCTCGCGAGAGGAGGAGGCCGGCCGGAAGGCGGCCGAAGAGAGGGCTGATCGGGAAACCGAAGCTCGCGAAGCCGCCGAAGCGGAGGTGGAGCGGTTGCGCGCAGAGATCCTACAGCTCAAAATGTCCGGACGTTGACCTCCACCACCGGCATTCGACGCCAGACGATTCGCCTTCTTTCCTGCCTCCCGGTTCTCGCCCTGCTGGGGTGTTCCGGCGCGTCGTCCGTTCCATCGGGTCCCGTTCGACTGCTGCTCGACGGCAACTACGCGCCGGACGTGCTCGTCGAGCGGCGGACGGTCGCGTGGCCGCCTTCCCTCGAAGGGAACCGTTTCCTCACCGGCTGGTTTCCCGAGCGGGGGTCAGGGGGCAAGGCTCTGCTCCCTCCTGTCGACGGCGGGAGCGCTCGTCTCGAGGTCGTCAACATAGAGCAGAAGGATCAGACCCTGGTACTCGACCTCCCTGATCCGCCTCAGGGGACGGTGAGCGTGCAGGCCGGGGGCCGGGATCTCGGAGTCCTTCCACTCAAGAATCCTCTCGAAGTGCCGCTGCCGTTCTCCAAGCTGCCGCTCGGGAGGGTGTTGGTGTCCCTGGCGTTCCACGCTCCGCGGGTGGCGGTGCGGGCTGCGGCCGTTCGCGAGGCCGCCGAGGGTGGAGAGGTGCGCGTCGTGGGCTCCAAGGTCTTTCAGTCGGGATCCTCCATGGCGGACCTGGCGCGGCCCCTGACGGGCGGCGAGGTGCTGGTGGGGAGCTTCGTTCCTCCGGGATCTCCGCGCTCCGGCCAGAGATTCGAGCTGACCGTCGAGCGCGAGGACGGAAAACCGGTCCAGAGCTTCTCGTGGGCGCCCAGGCTCTGGCGACGGGGACGACAGAAGATCGCGCTGCCGGTGGGAGACCGGGAAGGGTTCGCGCGGATTCGCCTGCGGGCCTTGGGGGCCGGACCTGGCGGACGCTGGGAAGGGCTCGGATTCGTGGGCGGCGCGCCGGCGAATTCCTCGCAGCCTCGGATCGCCCCGCTGAGGAAGGAGCCGCCGAAGCTGATCGTGCTCTACGTGATGGACGCGTTGCGGGCGGACCGGCTCGATTGCCTGGGAGCCAGGCTCGGGGCCTCGGCCACCTGCGACCGCCTGGCCCGGGAGGGCATGCTGTTCCGCGCGCATCGCAGCGTGGCGCCCAACACCCTGCCTTCCACCAAGGAGCTTTTCACCGGCTTCGCCTTCGTGGAGCGCGGCGGCTGGAAGCTGCTTCCGGAGGACGGCCCGACCCTGGCCGAACGGTTCCGCGCGGCGGGTTATCACACGGGGCTCTTTTCGGGGAATCCGCACGTCAGCGCCGCTTTCGGTACGGACCGGGGATTCGAGCACGCAGCCCCCGAGGTGCTCATCGACAGTTATGCGAGCGCCGGCTACAACGACAACGCGGCGCGGGTCCATGCCGCGGCCCTGGCGTGGCTGCGCTCGCTGCCGCCGGGTGCGAAGGCCTTCCTGTATCTCCACACCATTCATCCTCACAATCCATACGATCCGCCCGAGCCGTTCCGGACCCGCTTCACGACGGGAATCGCCTCGACCGTCGATGGCAACACGGACACCCTGACCGGAATCAAACAGCGGAAGATCGAGGCGAGCCCGGCGGACCGGCAGCGGCTCGCGGGGCTCTATACCGGCTCCTTCGCCTATGACGACGCCGAGCTCGGCAAGCTCCTGGCGGGCTTCGCCGCCTGGGCGCCGCCCGCGGAAACCCTCGTCGCCGTCACCGCCGATCACGGCGAGGAGCTTTTCGATCACGGCGGCGTCCTCCACGGCTACACCCTCTATGAAGAGATGATGCGCATCCCGCTGATCCTCTGGTCGCCGCAGCGGCTGCGCCCCACCGCCGTCGCGACGCCCACCAACACCCTGGACCTCCATGTCACGCTCCTCGAGCTGGCCGGCCTCCACCCGTCCCCGAGGGCGGAGGGGCGCTCGCTGCTGGGCGGCGCGCGGGACCCTCGCGAGCCGCGTTTGGCCTCGGCATCGAGCTTGAAAGGCGGCATCTTCTCCGCCGCCTCCGATCACTTCAAGGTGGTTCTGGCGCCGCGAACCGGCCTCGATTGGGGGCAGGGCGAGGGGGCGGGCCGCTCCCGCGATCCCGAATACCTCTTCGATCTCACGAAAGACCCAGGGGAGACCGTGAACCTGGCGGGAAGCAGTGGGCTCGAAGCCGCCTGGCTGCGCTCCCGCCTCCTCTCCTGGATCGCCCGCGGCCGGCTGCCCGCGAAGGGGAGCGGGGAGGGTCCGGTGGACCGGGAGACCCAGGAGAAGCTGCGGGCGCTGGGGTATGCGAATTAGGGGGGAACGCCCAATCCCCCCATGTGACAACTCTGCGTCGCCACGGCTCTATCCTTGACGCCCTGCGGATTCCCCGGCTATCGTAGGGATCTGTTACCCGTTTGTCGCGGAAAAGTCACTGAAAGGGGGTCTTGGATGCCACGGCCGCAATGCATGCGTTTGCCGGGTCTTATTGCGATTTTCCTTCTCTTCCTGTGGGCCGTGCCTGGACATGCGCAGTCCCAGGCGACGACCGGTGTCATCGAGGGAATCGTCACGGATGAGGGCGGAGGAGTCCTGCCAGGGGCGACCGTCACACTGCGGAACACGGACACGAACTTCGAGAAGGTGGCGGTCTCCGGGAGCGACGGCAGCTTCCGCGCCCTGCTGCTGCCGCTGGGTCCTTATCGCATCACGGTCGAGCTGACGGGCTTCGCGAAGCTCGTGCGCGAGGGCCTCGACCTCGGGGTCGGGCAGACGATCAACCTGAAGCTGCCTCTGCAGGTTTCGGCCGCGGGCGAGATCACCGTCACCGCCGAGGCGCCGGTCATCGAGACCAACCGGGTGGAGGGGGCCGTCCGTATCGACCAGAAGGCGGTCGAGAACCTGCCCAACAACGGCCGCAACTTCCTCGACTACACCAAGATGACGCCGGGGGTCACCACCGTCCAGGGTCCCGACGGCGACGAGCTCTCCATCAACGGCCAGAAGGGAATCCAGAACAACGTCTCGGTGGACGGCGCGGACTTCAACAACCCGTTCTTCGGCGAGCAGCGGGGCGGCCAGCGCCCGGCGTTCACCTTCAACCTCGACGCCGTCAAGGAGGTCGTGGTGGTGGCCGACGGCGCCAACGCCGAGTTCGGCCGTTCCTCCGGCGGCTTCGTCAACGTCGTCACCAAGTCGGGCACCAACCAGATGCAGGGCAGCGCCCACGCCTACTTCAAGAACCAGGATCTCACCTCGCGCGCCGAGAAGCCGAACGGCGACACGGCTCCCAAGTTCGACGAGAGCCAGGCCCAGGCGGGTCTCACCCTTGGCGGCCCGCTGGTGCGCGACAAGACCTTCTTCTTCCTCTCGACCGACTATCAGCGGGGGCGCTCGACCAAGCAGACGGATCCCACGCGCATCGATCCGCGGGTCGTGGACTACTTCGCGAGCATCGGCGATCCGGGTGAGAACCTCCCCATCGAGCGCACCAACGACGCCCGCGTGCTGCTCGCCAAGGTGGACTGGCAGGCTTCGGAGAAGACTCAATACACCCTGCGCTACACCTACACCTGGGCCGAGCAGGAGAACGGCACCTTCGACGTCGACTCCTGGGGCCGCAGCGCCAACGCCATCGAGAAGGACAAGTCGAACGCCGGCACGGGATCGATCATCTCCACCATTTCCGAATCCTTGCTCAACGAGGCGCGCTTCCAGTACGCCCGTGAGGATCGCCCGCGGCCCTACAATGGCCCGATCATCAATGGCCGGCCGCTGCCGGACACCGCCTTCGACTTCGTCGACAGCTTCCGCTTCGGCGAGCCCTTCTTCATCCCCGTCAAGTATTACGACGAGCGGTATCAGGCCAACGAGAACCTCTCGGTGCTGCGGGGCGACCATTCGATCAAGGGCGGCGTCGAGTACAACTACGTGAGCTCCAACCAGACCTTCGTCGGCTTCGCCAACGGGCGCTACATCTTCAGCTCGACGGACGGCTTCCTCAACTACGCCAAGAACCCGAACTACGTCGAGTGCTCGGACGGCAGCTCCTCGCAGGCGGGTGTCTGCCCGCCGGGCACCTCGGTCACCGGCCCGGTGCTCCTCTACCTGCAGCAGGCGGGCGCCAACGGCAACACCGTCGAGCAGGCAGGGACCCAGAAGATCCCGCAGAAGGAGCCCGCGGCCTTCCTGCAGGACAGTTGGCAGCCGCGAGCGAACCTCACCGTCCAATATGGCCTGCGGTACGAGGCCGAAATCGAGCCCGATGTGCTGACGCCGCCTGACAAGGTCTTCTTCGCCGGCTTCATCGGCAGAACCGTCAACACCGCGGCGGGACCGCAGCACTTCCCTTCGAACGGCAAGATTCCGTCCGACTACAACCTGTGGCAGCCGCGGCTGGGGATCACCTGGGACCCGAAGGGGGACGGCAAGGGCGTCGTGCGCGCCTCGGCCGGCATCTTCTACGCTCGCATTCCGGGTCTGGCCCTGGCCTCCACGCGCTCGACCAACGGCACTCTCGGCCAGTCGCTTTTCCGCAACAGCGCTCTCGCCGGCATTCTCGGTCCGGTTCCCGCCTATCCGAACCTCATCCCGCAGGCGCAGGTCGGTTCGCCCTTCGATCCCGACGTGTTCGTTTTCGACAAGAACTTCCAGGACCCCCGCACCACGTCGGCGAGCCTTTCCTATGAGAAGGAGGTGACGCCGGGGCTGGGGCTGCTGATCCAGGGCAACTATGCCAAGACCGATCACCTCACCCGCTTCGTGAATCGCAACGATCCCCTGCTGGGCTCGCCCTGGAGCACCGGCCTGGGGCCCGGCGGCACGAACGGCATCGGCACCCTGACGAGCGTGGAGTCGGAGGCGAAGAGCCGCTACTGGGGGATCACCGTCGGCGCCAACCAGCGCTGGACAGGGAAATTCCAGTACCAGGTCTACTACACCTACTCGAAGGACAAGTCGGACGACGACAACGAGCGCGATCCGTTCACCTTCCGCTATGCCAAGGTCACCGATCTCGGTGCGGAGTACGGCTATTCGGACCGCGACCAGCGTCATCGCGTCAACGCCTTCATGCTTTGGAACGCGCCTCACGGCATCGACGTCAGCCTGCGCTATGCCTATCGTTCGGCGCAGCCGCAGTCGATCACCGCCACCGGCGCCGTCGCCCAAACGCCCCAGGACCGCATCAACCCGGACGGCTCGGTAACGCAGCGCAACCTGGGCCGCAAGGACAACCAGTTCAACTCGCTCGACCTGCGACTGTCGCACGACTTCCACTCCGGCCGGCTGACGATCCAGCCCAGCCTCGACGTCTTCAACGTCTTCAACAGCCCCAACTTCCGGCGGCCGGAGGTCACCAACCTGATCTTCAACTTCGACGGCACCGTGCAAAGCGGCAACGGCGACCCGCGGCAGGCGCAGATCGGGGTGCGGATCCTGTTCTGATCTTCGTGTTTCGGGGGCGCGGCCTGCTCTGGCACAGGGCGGGTCGAGCCCCCACCCACCGTCCAGACCCGCCCCTACCCTAAGCGGTTGATCCGAGAGGATTCTCAGGATCCTCGGACCATTTCGATGGATTGTCGGCAACGTATCGACGGACGTTGGCTAAATCCTCCTCGTCCCGGAGAATCCGTTCATAGTAGTTTCGCTGCCAGAAGAGCTTAGGGTAGGGGCGGGTCTGGACGGTGGGCGGGGGCTCGACCCGCCCTGGGAGGTCGGCATGGCTGATGACGATGATCTCGAGTTGCCTGATGGAGTCGAATTGCCTCCGCTTTTCGAGAAGGCTCACCGCGCGATGAAAGAGGCCGTTGCAGCAGCCATTGCCGAGCACTGGCGAGCCGGCAGGCCAGTCTACGTCTGGCAGGACGGTCAGGTCATGGCGCTCTATCCCGACGGGACTTGCGTGCCGCAGGGTCAGGAAGGCTCCGTCACCCCAGACGGTGCTCCGTCAAAGGACCGCTGAACGTTTTCCCACCGATGTCGAGATAAAGCTCCCGGCCCGCCACGGAGATATGGAAGGTCATCCGGCGGTCGAGGAGGGCGACGAGCTCATCCAGGACGGCGCGGTCCGGAGTCCAGATGGGGATTTCCGCCGCGCGGTGAATGCGCTCGCCCTCCAGCCGGCGCAGTAGCGAGGCCGGGTCCTTGAAGGTGTAGACGGCGACCCGTTCCGCGGCCTTGGCGGCTTTGTGGAGGCGGTCCGCGTCCGGTGAGCCGATCTCGATCCACACCTTGTAGCGGCCGGCCGGATCGCGGACGAAGAGGGGCGGATCGTCGGCGTCGCTGACTCCGCCCTTCGAGAAGGCGATCCCCTCCTCGTATTCCAGGCAGTAGGCAAGAACGCGGGTCATCAGGAACTCCGCCGTCTCCGAAGGGTGCATCGCCACCCGGAGCGACAGGTCCTCGTAGACGCCGCGGTCGGAGTCTGCGAGGGCGATGTCGAAGGCGAAGATCGTGGAGGTCAGCGCCACGACGTCACTTGAAAACCTTGAAAAACGTCCCGAACACCTTTTTCACCGTCGGCGTCAGCGCTCCCCGCCGCCACTGATCCGCGGCCTTTTTCACCGCTTCGCCCTGGGTGGGGTAGGGGTGGATGACGCTCGCGATCTTCTTGAGGCCGACGCCGTGGGTGACGGCGAGGCAGAGCTCGCCGATCATGTCGCCGGCGTGCTCGGCCACCAGCGTGGCGCCCAGGATTCTGCCCTCTTTCGAGCCCTTCTGGACGTGCACGCGGAGGAATCCTTCGTCGGCGCCGTCGAGAATGGCGCGATCGACCGTCGAGAGAGGCACGGTGACGGTGTCGACTGGAATCCCCTTCGCCTCGGCGTCCTTGGCGTAAAGGCCGACGTGGGCGATCTCCGGCGTGGTGTAGGTGCACCAGGGAACGGTGAGAGCCGAGGTCTTGGAGCGGCCGAAGAAGAGAGCGTTCTGGATGACGATGCGGGCCTGGGCGTCCGCGATGTGGGTGAACTGGAAGCGGGAGGCCACGTCGCCGCAGGCGAAGACGTTCTTGTTGCTGGTGCGAAGGTGGTCGTCCACCTCGACGCCGCGCTTGCCGTAGCGCACGCCGGCCGCTTCGAGCCCGAGCCCGTCGACGTTGGGCGCGCGGCCCGCCGCCACCAGGATCTCGTCCGCCACCACCTCGTGATGCAGGCCGCCGCGCTCGAAGACGACGACCTTCTCAGCGCCCTGCAGCCGCACTTCGACGACTTTCATGTGGAATTCGAAGTGGACGCCGTCGCGGATCATGGCCTGCTGCACGATCTCGGCGGCGTCGGCGTCCTCGCGGGGCAGGACGTGGCTGTCCTGAACGAGGTGGGTGACGTGGCTGCCGAAGCGGGCGAACGACTGCGCGAGCTCGCAGCCGATGGGGCCGCCGCCGAGGACCACGAGCCGCTGCGGCAGCTCGGTGAGATTGAAGATCGTCTCGTTGGTGCGAAATCCCGCCGCGGCGAGGCCGGGGATGTGCGGCTCGGCGGCGCGGGCGCCGGTGGCGATGACGGCGCGGCGGAAGCGCAGGCGCTTGCCGCCGACCTCCACCGTGTCCGGAGAGACGAACTGCCCCTGGCCGAGAAAGACGTCGATTCCCAGATCGCGGTAGCGGCGGGCGCTGTCGTGAATGCTGATGCCGGCCCGCAGGCGGCGCATGCGTTCCATGGCGAAGCCGAAATCCCCAGGGGCGTCTTCCGGAACCACCGGTCCGCCGAAACGCTCGCGGGCCTCACGGGCGTCCTGCCAGGAGCGGGAGGCGCGGATCACCCCCTTCGAGGGGACGCAGCCGACGTTGAGGCAGTCGCCGCCCATCAGGTGGCGCTCGATCAGGGCCACCTTGGCGCCGAGCCCCGCCGAGCCGGCGGCCGAGATCAGCCCGGCCGTGCCGGCGCCGATCACCACCATGTGGTACCGGTCCTTGGGCTCCGGGTTGGTCCAGGACTCCGGATGGACGTTGTCGAGGAGCTTGAGGTTGTGCTCGTCTTTCGGCTCCACGGGGAAGGTGTGATCAATCATGGCGCTCCTCTGCGGCGTTGGAGCTCGGCGTGTCGATCTGCTGGCGCAGCGCCTTGCCCGCCAGGCGGGTGACGAAGGTGGTGACGACGAGGGTCGCCAGCAGGCCGATTCCCAGGACGATCCAGAACTCCAGCCCTTTCTGTGTCTTGCCGCCGCTCGCCAGGGCCGCGAGGCTGCCCAGCGCCTTGCCGTAGTAAACGTAGAGGATGGTGCCGGGAAGCATCGCCGCGCAAGCGGCCAGGTATTGGAGGAAGGTGACCTTGGTCAGCCCCAGCCCGTAGTTCAGCAGGTTGAACGGAAACACCGGGGAGAGGCGCAGCAGGGCCACGATCTTGAAGCCTTCGCGGCCCACCGCCTGATCGATGGCGGCGAACTTCGCATTGCCGGCGATCTTCTTCTCGATGCGGCCGCGGGCGAGATAGCGCGCGATGAGAAAGGAGCCCGAGGCGCCGAGGGTGGCCCCGATCAGGGTGAAGAGCGTGCCCTTCGCCAGGCCGAAGATGACGCCCGCAGCCAGGGTGAGCAGCGAGCCCGGCACGAAGGCGACGGCGGCGACGGCGTAGCCCAGGATGAAGACGACCGGGCCCCAGACGCCCAGGCTGGCGACCCATTCCGCGAACCGCGGGATATAGCCCGCGATCTGCCGTCCGCCGAGGATGACCGCGGTAAGGAGCACGAGGCCGATGACGATGTAGACGATGAGCTTCGCCCGGGACTTCGATCCCGAAGCTGCGGCGGGGGTGGTTGCGTTCACTTGCGACGGCTCCTGTCGGGGACGGGCCCGGCGGCGTACCGGTCCGACAACACTACGGGCGGCAGGGGGCGGCCGGATGGACAAAAACCTCAACGCGTCGGAATCTCAGGTTCCGAGACGCTATGGCAGGGCAAAGTTAGCGCCTATAGGGGCCGGGGGTGAGGATTCGAAGGGCAGATCTCGTCACCGGGTAAGAAACGTCTGGGCTCCGCCTACCGCGCCAGTGCCGCCGCGATCCGCTCCAGCCCTTCCGTCAGGGTGGCGCGGGAGCAGGCGAAGGAGAGGCGAAGATGGGCTTCGGCGCCGAAGGCGGCGCCGGGGACGGTGGCCACGCCGGCCTCTTCGAGGAGGTATTCGGCGAGGGCGATGGAGTCTTTCCGGCCGGGGCGGAAGGTCGCCGAGACGTCGGGAAAGGCGTAGAAGGCGCCCAGGGGCGGCCGGCAGCGGAAGCCGGGGATGCCGTTGAGCAGCGGCACCAGCATGTCGCGGCGGGCGCGGTATTCGGCCACCATGACCTCCACGTCGGGCTCGGCGTGGCGCAGGGCCTCCAGGGCGCCCACCATGGCGAAGGAGGTGGCGTTGGAGGTGGCGTGGCTCTGGATGTTCTCCACCGCCTTGACCACCGGCGACGGCCCCAAGAGATAGCCGATGCGCCAGCCGGTCATGGCGTAGGTCTTGGAGAAGGAGCCCACGAGCACGACGGTGTCGGGGAACTCGGCGGCGAGGGCCGCGGCGCTGGCGTGCGGGCCGTCGTAGGAGAAGCGCTCGTAGGTCTCGTCGGCGATGAGCAGGATCTCCCGCTCGGCGGCGAAGGTGACGAGCTGGCGCAGGTCCTCCGCACCGATCACGCCCCCCGTGGGATTGCACGGCGAGTTGATGAGGATGGCCCGGGTGCGCTCCGTCACGGCGTCGATCAGCGGGCCGGCGTGGAGGCGGAAGCCGTCCTCGCCGCAAGTGGGCACCAGCACGGGGTGGGCGCCGGCGAAGCGGACCTGCTCCGGGAAAGTGACCCAGTAGGGCGAGGGGATCACCACCTCCTGGCCGAAGTCGAAGACGGCGAGGGCGAGCTCGAAGAGGGCGGCCTTGCCGCCGACGGTGATCACCGAGTCCGCGGCCTTCCAGGGGGTGCCGTACCGCTGGCGGTAAGAGTCCGCCACGGCCGCGCGCAGCTCGGGCAGGCCGCTGCCGGGGGTGTAGCGGGTGAAGCCTTCGGCGAGGGCCCGCCGGGCCGCCTCCACGGCCACCTTAGGCGAGGCGAAGTCGGGCTCGCCGGCCCCCAGGTCCACGATGTCCCGCCCTTCAGCCCGCAGCTCGGCAGCGCGGCGCGTCACCCGCAGGGTGGCGGACTCGCCGATGGCGGAGGCACGGGCCGAGAGCTTCACGGGCGCGGATGGTATCACCAGCAATGCCCGCTTCGCCTCAGACCTCCCCCGCCCAATCCCTCACCCCGAGGGCCCCATAGGCGCTAACTTTGCTTCGTGTAGGGGCGGGTCTGGAGGGTCGGGAGGGGGCGCGACCCGCCCTGCAGCGGCGAAATCGTCGAAATCAGGGCGGGTCGAGCCCCCAACCTGCCGCCCAGACCCGCCCCTAC
>JBAPYB010000367.1:0-4609 GCA_049284515.1 Thermoanaerobaculia bacterium | reverse complement strand
CCCGCCGCCACCAGCGCCCGGCCGAGCGCCAGGCCGGCCGCGGCCGAAACGAGGATCAGCGTCAGCTCCAGCAACCCGTGGGCGGAGATGAACTCCAGGAGCTCGCTCGCCAGCGAGTAGTGCAGGGTGACGCCCAGGGTGGCCCCCAGCATCAGGCCGTTGAGCAGGACGACGTAGAGCGGCACCACTCCCGCCAGCACGCCGCCGGTCCACGCCGTCAGCGCCACCGAGATGTTGTTGGTGGCGATCCGCGAGGAGGAGAGGGCGGGCGGCACGGTGGTCACCAGCGAGCTCGTCCACAACCGCCCCTCCTCCAGGCCGCGGACCGCCTCGGGCCCGAGAAAGGCGAGGCCCACGGTGGGCCGGAGAACCGTCACCGTCAGCCCCCAGACGGTGGCGAGGAGAAACAGCGCCACGACGATTCCCAGCAGGCCGAGCTGGCGCTGGAAGGCGAGGGGGAAGGTGCGGCCGAAGAAGACCCGCAGCCCGGCCGGCCGCTGCCGCCCCTCGCCGGTGAGCCGCCGGGTGCCTTCGAGCGCCAGCGACTGGAGCCGCCGCGCCGCGGCTGTCCCGGGAAAGCGGCCGGCGGCCAACGCGTGGTCGTGGAGCACCTGGCGATAGCGCAGGGCCATGTCTTCCAGGGTCTCATAACCGGCCTTCCGCAGGCTGCCGCGGGTGGCGGCGAGCTCGGCCTCGAAGGCCTCCCAGACCGGCCGGCGCAGACGCACGAAACGGGCGTAGTCCACGGCCGGTCAGCCCTCTTCCACCTGCAGGGCGTGGCGGACGGCGGCCACGGGATCGGCGGCCGGATCGAGCCCGGGATCGAGCCCGGCCAGGAGCTCCGGAGCGTCCCGCCGGATGCGCGCCAGGATGCGCTCGGCCATTTCCCGTGCCACCGCCGGATCGCCGAGGGTGCGGGCACGGGCGAGGAAGGTTTCCACGACCGCCAGCTCGCGGGCCCCCCAGCCGGGCGGCACCCGTCCGAGGACCGGCGCCGCCTCCCGCTCCCGGTCGTGCACCACCAGGGTGCCGGCGAGGCGGTCGCCCAGCCGCCGGGAGAGAGGATCGAAGGCCATCAGAAGAGGACCGCAAAGCAGGTCCAGACTGCGTACCAGGTTGCGGACCAGGAGGGGGCCGGCCGCCGGAGTCCCGCCCTCGGCCGTCACCACCCGGAGCTTGAGCAGGCGCTTGCCCAGCGTACGGCCGCCGCCGAGGATCTCCTGCAACGCGAAGTAGCCCCAATCGATCAGGAAGAGACCGGTGACGACGAGGACGAAAATCCATCCGGACGACACCCACGGCGCGACGACCGCCGCGCCCACGAGCCAGAGGGCAGCCACGATTCCCAGGCCGATGTAGTCGAGAAACGCCGCCAGCGACCGGCTGCCCAGGGCCGCCACCGGCAGATCGAGACGGATGTTGTCCAGCCCCAGAATGCTCTCACGCCGTATCGCGGCCAAGCGGTCCACTCCCCTGCTGCGCGAGCCTCTAGCGTACGTGCACCCCGCTGGGGCGTCAATGCGCAGAGACCCTCATCACCCCGACCCTCTTCTCCCGCCCCGGTCGTGGCCGCGATGCCGGTGAGGCGAAGCGCAGAGCGTAGCGAACCGTGCCTTGCGGGCCTAGCTAGATCTCGCGAAGAGACCGGACAGGGCTCCGGTAACCGCGGGCCATCATCTCGGTCAGGAGCCTGTCTCCTTGTTCAAGGGTCAGGATCTTCCGCCCCAGAAGCTTCACCAGAACTCCTATTGTCCCCGAGATCTCCAAGCCGAGAGATTTCGCGAGGCTGCGGGCGGCGCCATCATCCGTCAGCAGTAGACCGCCGCGATGCTCGGTAACAGCGATGCAGACTGCTTCTCCAGCCTGGAGATGGCGCTCCAGATCAGCCGCTCTAGACTGCTCGGCACCGGTAAGCTCGATCGTCGTCAGCCAGGACCAGTCGCAGACCGGGACGAGTCCCAGACGCTCCCCTTTCGCCAGTTCCTCGCGCACCGCCTTTGGAGCCGTCAAGCCGGGGAAGGCTCTGCGAAGAAGATCCGGCCGGCCGATTTGAGCGAAGTTGCTGACAACCGTCGTGTCTGTCAGAAACACGGGCATCGTGCGAGCCCGTTCAATCGAACTTCAGCGCAGCGGCGACTTCTGCACGGGCCTCTTCCAGCGTGGCCGGCCCGAGGCGGAGAGGAACCCTCAGCCGCAGGAAACGCTCCTTCAACTCAAACCAGGAGAGACCCAGAAGCTCCGCCGCCTTCCCCAGACTGATCTCGCCGGCCAGGTAGTCTCGCAGGACCCCGGCCTCTGGGTCGTCCGCCTCCTGAGTCTGCTCAGCCGTTCCAATCGCGCACTGAGCCAGCGCTTGGAGAAGCCGGAAATCGAGGGCATCCAGAAGGACGATCTGTTCATGGCCCGAGCTTTCGACGACCGCGACCTCGCCATGCTGCACGCGATTGACGACTTCCTGTGTCTTCCTAGCCAGGTCAGCTTGAGAGATGGTCGTTCTGGTCATGGAGAGTGAATCGCCAGGGGTGAAAACCGATGCCCGTTCCTAAGTTACCACATTCATCCTGGCTCGGGCTCCGGCCAGCCTGCCGCCGGACACAGCCTTCGACTCCGAGAACTCTGCGGGCACGCTCGAATTCGTGGGGCAGAGTATATACCGCGCCAAGACGCACGGAGTCAGGCTTCCGTGCCGCGTCCAGCGTCACGATGGTGGTCGGGAGAGGGGCGGGGGAGGGTCTTGGGCGGGGGCTCTATCACTGCTTCCGCTGCGCCTCGCCCGTCATCGGCACGAAGAGCACGGGCATCACCGTCGTCGTGTCGAAGCCGCCGTCGGCCCGCTTGGTGAGGACGAGAAGATCCTGGCGGGCGGTGCCCACCGGAATGACCATCCTGCCGCCGGCCTTGAGCTGGGCGAGGAGCGGATCGGGGATGCGCGGCGGGGCCGCGGTGACGACGATGGCGTCGAAGGGGGCGGCGGAGGGCCAGCCCTGGTAGCCGTCGCCGATGCGGAGCTGGATGTTGTGATAGCCGAGCGCCGCCAGCGTGGATCGGGCCCGCCTGCCCAAAGGGGCACGGATCTCGATCGAATACACCTCGCGGACGAGGTGCGAGAGGACCGCCGCCTGGTAACCCGAGCCTGTGCCCACCTCGAGGACCCGCTGGCCGGGATGGACGCCGAGCAGCGAGGTCATGAGGGCCACCATGTAGGGTTGCGAGATGGTCTGACCGCTGCCGATGGCCAGCGGGTGGTCCTCGTAGGCCGCCAGCCGTTCCCCCGTGGGCACGAAGAGATGCCGGGGAACCGCCCGCATGGCGGCGAGCACCTGCGGATCGGTGACGCCGCGGGACTGGATCTGCTCGTCCACCATCCGCTGGCGGGCCACGGCGAGCGCGTCCTCCCGGGGATCGGCCGGCGCCGAGAGGACGCCCGCCAGAGTGGCCAAAGCGAGAAAAAACGTCAGTAGCACTCGAATCCGCCCTTCTATCCGCCGTCCTGCACTTTTCCCGTCATCGGCGACAGGCGGACGGGGATGATCGTCCGCTTCTCGATGCCATCCGCCGCCTTGGTGATCACCAGCAGGTCCTGGAAAAAGCCGCCCAACGGCACCACCATCTTGCCCCCGATCCGGAGCTGGTCGATCAGCAGCTTGGGGATCTTGGGGGTGCCCGCCGAGAGCAGAATGGCGTCGAACGGCGCTCTCTCGGGCCAGCCCCGGTAGCCATCCCCGACCCGAACCTCCACGTTATGGTAGCCCAGGGTGTAGAGACGCTTGCTCGCCTGGCTGGCGACGGTATCCACGATCTCCACCGAATAGACCTCGCGCGCGATGCGGGAGAGCACGGCGGCGTGGTACCCCGAGCCGGTGCCGATCTCCAGGACCTTGTCGCCCTTCTTGAGCTCGAGCAGCGAGGTCATCAGCGCCACCAGGTAGGGCTGGTAGACCGTGCGTCCCGGGCCGAGCACCAGCGGCCGGTCGCTGTAGGCGTCGGCGCGCAGCGAGTCCGGCACGAAGAGATGGCGCGGCACCTGCTCCATGGCCGCCAGCACCTCGGGCTTGGTGATCCCCCGCTGTTTCACCTGCTGCTGCACCATGGCGTGGCGCAGGCCGTCGAGGTTGTCACCGGCCCGGGCGGGACCGGCGAGAGACAGCACCACGGCGAGCCCCGCGGCGAGGCCCCGCGAAATGCCGGTCCGGACGCCCCGGAGGGCGCGCAATGTCACCGGCCGCTCCCCCTCTCGCGGCTTTCCCGCTGATAAACGACTTTGCCGTCGACGACGGTGTAGTCGATCGCCGCCCGCGGAATCTCCCGCTCCTGGACCTTCATCGGATCCTGCTCGAAGACCACGAGGTCCGCCCGCTTGCCTACCGCCAGCGAGCCGACCTCCTGGTCGAGGAACAGCGACCAGGCGGCGTCGAGAGTGAAGCCGCGCAGGGCTTCCTCGCGCGTCAGCCGTTCGCCCGGCAGCCAACCCCCGGGCGGATTGCCCTGGAGGTCCTGGCGGGTCACGGCGGCGTAGAGGCCCAGCCGCGGGTCCGCGGACTCCACCGGAAAGTCGCTCCCCAGCGCCAGCCGGCCGCCGGCGTCGAGCACCTTGCGCCAGGCGTAGGCC
>JBAPYB010000366.1:0-2014 GCA_049284515.1 Thermoanaerobaculia bacterium | reverse complement strand
GCTCCACCAGCGCAGCCCCAGCTCCTGGCGCAGGCCGACGGCCGGCCGCTCGCCGCGGGCGGGGAGGAGCGCGAGCAGCGCCGGCAGGGTGGAGAGCTCTCGCATGAAGGCGGGCCTTCAGGCCAGGCGCAGCGTCAGCAGCGAGTTCGCCGCGAAGTGCGGCTGGGAGTAGGAGAGGAAGAGCTGGCGCTCGGCTTCGCGGCGGAAGCCGGGGTGCTCGAAGCCGAGGTAGACGAATTCGCTGCGTTCGGCATGCGGCACGCGCGCCACGCGGGCGGGCGGGGAGTAGGGTCCCCAGAGCGCGCCGGCGGTGCGCAGCATCAGGGTCTTCGCGTGCTCGTCGACGTAGAACAGCAGGTATTTCCCGAGGTGGGAGTTGTAGGAGACCGAGTATTCGGGAGCGCAGGGGCCCAGGTCCAGGGCATCGGCGAGGTGCGGCGTCCAGCGCGGCCCCGGTGCGTGGAGGAATTCATAGGCGTCCGGGTCGGTCAGGCTGGCGAGCGGCGCCCGCGCCAGCCGCGCGCTCGTGGAGACCCCCTGGCGGACGCTGGCGAACGCGTAGAGGTGCTCCTCGTGCGCCAGGACGTAGACGCCGAGATGGAAGTCGTCGGCGATGGTCTTCCACAGGCGCCAGCCTCCCCGCCGCTGCAGCCGCTCGCAGGAGCCGGTGGCGGGATCGAGCAGGGCGAGCCCCACGCCCAGGTTGCGGAAGTCCCAGGCCAGCGCCGGATCGCGGGTCTGGATGCCGAGATAGAAGAGGACCACGCGGTCCCCGGCACAGATCCCGTGCTCGGGCCAGAAGCGGAGCTGGCGGACCTTTTCCTCCGCCGTCGCCGGCAGGATCTCGCACGGCCGGCCGGCCTCGTCGCGGTAGTAGCGCAGGCCGGCCAGGGCGGCGCGCAGATCGCCGGCGCCGGCCAGCCCGCCGGTGTTGGCGAGGATGAGATCGTGGCTTCCCCGCGGGGCGGTGATGGAGTGGGAGCGCTGCCGGAAGAGGGTGTCCGAGAAGACGAAGAGCGTCTGCCCGTCGCCGAGCGGGATGGACTGGCCGCCGTCCTGGCCGACCAGGGCCCACTCGCCGGTGGCGGCCAGGGGGACGGGACCGAGATAGCGGATGGACCGCACCTCGCGTGCGCTGCCCGGCATTATTGTCGCCCCATTATTGCCACCTCATCACTGCCGCCTCATCATTGCCGCCTCAGCACTGCCGCCTCAGGATGCCGAGCGTCTCCACCTGTCCCAGGTGCTCCCAGCCGCCGCCCGCCCGGACGCGCTCGAAGGCCCGGTAGGGGGCCTGGCCGCCGTCCCGCGGATCCGCGAAAAGGTCGTGGACGCAGAGGTATCCTCCCGGCAGGATCTTGGGCAGCCAGCTCGCGAAGTCGCTCTCCACGTCCGCCTCCCCGTGGCCGCCGTCGACGAACACGAGGCCGAGGCCGAGCCCCGGCCACAGGCGGGCGATGAAGGCCGACTCGTGGACCACCGGGATCACCCAGCTCTCCAGCCCGGCGCGGCTCAGGTTGCGCCGGAACTCGCGCAGGGTGTCGACGCGTCCGGAGTCGGCGTCGAAGAGGTCGGGATCGAAGTACTCCTGGCCCGGCTGCTGCTCCGCGGAGCCCCGGTGATGGTCGATGCAGAACAGGGGGTAGCCTCCCGCCTCCCGGCACCCGGCCGCCAGGAAGAGGGAGGACTTGCCGCAATAGCATCCCACCTCCAGGCACGGGGCGAGCGGCGAGCTGGCGGCGGCGAGCTCGAAGAGCGCCTGCCCCTCGGCCGCCTGGAGGAAGCCTTTGGCCTGCAGGGCGAGCTCGCGGACGTCGGGCGGCAGGGTGGGGGGGCGTCTCATGCAGGCGCACCCAGGACGACGGCCACGTTCTTGATCCCGCGGTCGCTGTTCCAGACCAGGGCCCGGCGCAGCCGCATCGGCTCGGCGCGATGGGCGAAGCGCAGCGCGCAGCGAGGGTCGGGGCGCCGGCATCCGATCATCGGCGGCACGACGCCGCGGCGCATCCCCTCG
>JBAPYB010000365.1:0-3600 GCA_049284515.1 Thermoanaerobaculia bacterium | reverse complement strand
GTCCGCGGGCAGCGCGGCCAGGTCCACCTCGCTGCCGATGCGCACCGGGAAGGCCCGGCTGTCGAACTGGCGGATCGCGGAGACCCCCGAGCGGCCCGCGAGCAGCGCCTGCCAGAGGGTCTCCGGGTCGTTGCCCAGGGAGGTGACGACCCCCATGCCGGTCACCACGACGCGGCGCGGCGGCGGCCTCATCCCAGGCGCCCCAGCCGGCGTTCCGGATCGGTCAACACGACGAACGAGCGGCGCGCCTGCTCGGCGTCCTCGAACGGGCCGGCGGGCCAGAGGCGCAGGGTGAAGCGCGCCTCGGCGACCCGCCGGTCGCGGCAGGAGGCCTCGCCCTGGAAGCGCACCCGCTCCGCATCCGCCTCCAGCCACTCCACCGCCAGCGCGAGCTGGTCGCCGGGGTGGACGAGGCGGTGGAACTTGATGCGGTCGAAGCTCTCCGCCAGGCCGAGCCGCTGGAAGGCGCTCTCCTCGCGGATCATCCAGCCGGCGAGCTGCACGAGCGATTCGGCGATCAGCGCGCCGGGCATCACCGGCGTGCTCGGGAAGTGGTGGGTGAAGAAGTCCTCGCTCAGGGTCACGTTCTTCACCCCGCGGGCGCGGCGGCCGCTGGCCAGCTCCTCGATGCGGTCGACCAGGAGGAATCTCAAGCCGGCTCCCCCGGCGCTTTCGGCTGCAGCAGGTCCTGCAGCAGGACGGCGTCGCCCGCCGGCAGGGGCACCGCCCGGTTGCACCCCGCGCAGACCAGCTCCGGCAGGCTCGGCGAGTCGACGAGCACGCCGCCGCAGTCCGCGCACACCCGCGACATCTGCTCCTTGGCGGCGAGCAGCCGGTCGAGGACGCGGACGAAGGTGCGCACGGTGAACAGGCCGGTGATCTCGCTCGCCCGCAACCCGGGGCGCAGGTGCTCGGGCCCGATCTCGTTCATCCCCCGCCGCAGGACCTCCAGGCCGAGGTCGGTCACCACGTCGTCCTTGACCAGGGCCTCCTCGCCGAAGTGCTCGCTGGCCCGCTGCAGGAGGTCGTTGCGCGGGAACTGGACTTTGAACTCCCGCTCGAGCTGGAAGACGATGTCGAGATAGTCGAGCGACTCGGCGTCGAGGTCGTCGCGCAGGGAATCCGAGAGGCTGACCTGGGCGGGGCGGAGGTCCAGGGCCTTGGCCACGGCCTCGAGGACCCGCTGCTCGATCAGCTCGGCCGGCATGCTGCTCTTCATTCCAGGCGTTCCAGGCGTTCCAGGCATTCCAGTGCTCCTTCGATCGAAAAAGATGGGATCTCCCCTACCCCTGCAAGCCCCCGGAGACGTGCAGGACCTCGCCGGTGACGTACGAGGCCTCGTCCGAGGCCAGGAAGACGACCGCCCGCGCCACCTCCTCGGGAGCCCCGTAGCGCCCCAGGGGGATCCGCGCCAGGACCTGCTCGCCGGCCAGCTCCCGGAGCCTCCGGCTCATCTCCGTGACGATGACTCCCGGCGCCACGGCGTTGACCCGGACGTTCTTGGGCGCGAGCTCGACGGCGAGAGCCCGGATCATGGCATTGATTCCCCCTTTGGCCGCGGCGTAGTTGCAGTGGCCGCGGCTGCCCACCTCGGCGGCGACCGAGGAGAGGGCGACGATGGCGCCGCGCCGCTGCGCCAGCATGTGCGGCAGGGCCTCGCGGACGCAGAGGAAGGTGCCGCGCAGGTGCCCCTGCACCACGGTCTCCCAGTCGTCGAGCGTCATCAGCGCGGCGAGCTGGTCGCGGGTCTCGCCGGCGCAGCAGACCAGGAGGTCGAGGCCGCCGAAGCTGCGGACGGCGGTCGCGACGAGTCGCCGCACCTCGGCTTCCGAGGTGACGTCCGCCTGGCTGGCCACGGCCCGCCCGCCGCCGGCCGTGATCTCGGCCGCCACGGCCTCGGCCTCCTCGCGGCCGGTCCGGTAGTGGACCACCACGGCCGCGCCCTCCCCGGCGAGGGCGAGCGCCACGGCGCGGCCGATGCCCCGGGAGGCTCCGGTAACGATGCCGATCCTGTCCGCGAGCCGTTCCATGGCCAGGCACCCTCAAACGACGAGCGACATGCCGCCGTCGGCGACCAGGGTCTGGCCGCGGATCCAGTCGGCCTCGGGCGAGCAGAGGAAGGCCACGATGCCCGCCAGGTCCTCGGGCTGGCCGAGGCGGCCGGCCGGCGTGCGCGCGGCGACGTGCGCCTTGAGGCGCTCGTAGTCGGGGCCGAGGTGGACGGCGCCGGTGTCGACGAACCCTCCCGAGACCACGTTGACGTTGATGCCCAGGGGGGCGAGCTCCACCGCGAGATAGCGCGCCAGGCTCTCCAGGGCCGCCTTGGCCGCGCCCAGCCCGGCGTAGCCCGGAATGCAGGAGCCTGCGCCCAGGCTGCTCAGGCCGATGATGCGGCCGCCGCCGTGGTCGCGCATGATCCCGGCCGCGAGCTGCGAGCCGACCAGGAAAGCCTGCGCGTTGAGCTCCAGGATCCGCTGCCAGTTGCGCACGCCCAGCTCGAGGGCCGGGCGGAAAGACGTCCGCGCGGCGTTGCTGACGAAGACGTCGAGGCGGCCGAAGCGCTGCCGGATGCCGCTGAACAGCTCGTCCAGGAGCTCGGGCTTGCTGACGTCCGTGGCCACGGCCGAAGCCTCCACCCCGCATTCCTGGAGCTCGGCGACGGCGCTCCGCGCCGCCGCGTGGTCCAGGCAGTAGGCGACGACGATGTGGGCGGGTTTCTCGCGCGCCAGGCGGTGCGAGATGGCGCGGCCGATGCCGCGCGAGCCGCCGGTGACGAGGACGATGCCGCCGGGCAGGGGCATGCTCAGGACGCTCCCGCCGTCTCCGGGCGTTCGGCGAGGACCGCCAGCTCGCCCGCTTCGTTGCCCCCGAGCTGGCGGACGAGCTGCATCCAGCGCAGCGGGCGCACCCAGACCGGGAGCGGGACGTCCACCCGCTCGCCGGCCACGAAGCCGCAGCGGGCGAGGAGGTGGCCGAGCGACGCCTCGTTGAAGCCCTGGAGGTGGACCAGGGGGCTGACCGCGTCCCAGTTCTTGCCGAACATGCGAAACTGCACCGAGCCCATGTCCGGCACGGCGACGTAGAGGAGGCCGCCCGGCTTGAGCCGGCCGTACACCTCGGCGAGGGCGGCGGCGGGATCGCGCAGGTGCTCGAGGACGTGGCTCATCACGATCACGTCGAGATCGCTCCACGGGATGGCGACGGCGCCGATCGCGCCGCAGACGACGTGGCGGCCGAACTCCGGCTCCAGCAGCTCCACGGCCTGGCGCGAGGCGTCCATGCCGTAGACCTCGAAGCCGAAGGCGCGGGCGGTGCGCAGCAGGTGCCCCTCGCCGAAGCCGAGGTCGAGGAGCCGGGCGCCCGGGCTGCGCAGGCGCAGCAGTTGGCAGATCGGCTCGGCGTAGAGGCGCTGCGCCTCCAGGTAGGGGCTGCCGCCATCGCCGTCGCCGTTGCTCTCGCCTTCCGCTTCGAGGTCCAGGTAGGCCGCGCGCCGCAGGCCGGGGCTGATGTAGACGTGCGAGCAGCCGGCGCAGCGGTGATACGCGAAGCCCTGCTTGGCGAAGAGGCGCCGGCGCTCGCTGCTGCCGCAGACCGCGCAGT
>JBAPYB010000364.1:0-4504 GCA_049284515.1 Thermoanaerobaculia bacterium | reverse complement strand
GCGCCGCGCCGCCCGCGGCCGGCTGGCGCAGTGTGGCCCATGCCGCATAGGCCCCGGCGGCGAGCAGGACCAGGAGGCCGGCGAGGAGCAGTCCTTCGAAGGAGGGCATCGTGCTTCCTTGAGCCTGTCTATTATAAGGACGGCAGGTTGAGCTGGGCCGGGCGCAGGCGCTCCCAGACGGCGCGTTCCACGGCGTCGAGCCAGTCCGGCCGCGCCGCGGGATCGAGATGGACGGCGTCGAGCCCGCGCTCGGCCAGCTCGCGGCGGAGCTTCTCCTCCACCGCGTACTGGAATCCCGGATCGGCCGAGCGCACGCCGTCCGGGCTGGGCTGCTCGACGATGGGGACGTGGACCAGCAGGTCGTAGCTGCGGAGCCAGAACTCGACCAGCCCTTCGGGACCCTCCTGCCGGCCGGCGGCGAGAAGGAGATAGACGTAGTTGTCTAGCACGCTGCGGTCGCAGACCACCACCGGGTACCGCGCCTGGGCCACCAGCTCCTCGGCGATCTGCGAGTGGAGGATCCACGACTGGGCGGCGACCGACGTCTCCTGGTTGATCGGCAGCGGGCACCGCCGCGCCACCTCGTGCACCACCTCCACCCCCACGTCCCGCCGCTTGAGCCGCGCCGCCAGGCCGTAGCACAGCGTGGTCTTCCCCACGCCATGGGAGCCGATGAAGGCGATCTTGAGGTGTGGGGCGGGGAGCATGGAGGGGATTGTAAGGGCAGCTATTCCCTCAGCGAAGGGCAGACCAGAAGCAAAGACATAAGTGACGACAGGGACGGCAAGGACCTCAAAAGGACAGAAAAGACACCACGTCCGGTATTTTCTTGTCCCTGCTGTCCTTGGTGTCCCTTATGTCCCTGCTTCTGGACCGGTTCTCCGAGCGGCGAGCCGTCCGAAGAGACCGGCGGGCGGATTCGCGCGTGGGTGAAGGGACCACGGAGGACCGGAGAGTCGTGGCGATCGACCCGAGGATTACGAACGGCATCCCCCATCGTTTTTTGCCGGCTTGCCGGTGTCAGCGAGTCCCCAAAGTCGCGGCGGCGAATCGTCCACCCCGAACGGCGAGCCAATTACCCCGGGTGGCGGGTCTCTCGCCGCTGGCGGCAAGCCAATTTCCCCGAGCGGCGGACCGATTCTCCTCAGCGGCGAGTGAATTTTCCCGAGCGGCGGGCCTTTCGCCGCCAGCGGCGAGTCGATCGCCCTCAGCGGTGAGTCATTGGCCGCCAACGGCGGGTCAATTTCCCTCAGCGGCGAACCGTTCGCCAGTAGCGGCGAGTCAATTCTCCTCAGCGGCGGGCCGTTCGCCGGTGACGGCGAAACGATTTTCCTGAGCGGCGAGTCTCCCGCCGGCAGCGGCGGACCGATTTTCCCGAGCGGCGAGCCTTCCGAAGCGAGCGGCGCGTCGATTGGCCGTCGGGGAAGTTGATGCAGGTGGCGTAGAGGCCGCCCCGCGAGATCTTGATGCCTCCCTCGGGCTCGCGGCACAGGCGGAAGTCGATGGCCCGCATGGCCTCGTCGAATCGACGTATGTCCGTGACGAGGCGTTCCCGCTCCCTGGAGAAGCGAGGGGACTCAATCAGGGCACGTAGGGGCTTAGAGTCCAAGCTCGGCGGCGAGCCGGTGGCCGTACTCGAGCTCTGCGTCAGTCAGAGGACGGTCGGAAAGGAAGATCGTCTCGTAGGGGATGGTTTCCTTGTGCCGCGCCAGCTTCCAGCCAATGTTGACGTGGGAGATCAGGCTGACCTCGGCGTTCGTGCGCCCCCAAAGGGACTGGATGACCTGGTCCACGATGCCCAGGTGCCGAGCGGAGAGAATAAAGGGCCGTTTCAGAGGGCGGCGGCCTCCTCCAGAATCCCCATCGCCTCCGCCAACTGCTCCTCCCGGATCGTCAACGGCGGCACGATCTGGGCGACCCGGCCTTCCGGGCCTCCGGCGAGCACCAGGACTCCCCGGGACCAGGCTCCGAGCATCCAGGACTTCGCAGCTTTCGCGTCGCGGAACTGGATTCCCCAGAGGAGGCCGCGGCCTCGCACCTCCTCCACGGCAGGGAAACGCTGGGGCCAGGCGGCGAGCCGGCGGCCCAGGTCTTCCCCCAGGCGGGCGGCGCGGGCGGGAAGGTCATTTTCCTGGATGACGGCCACGGCGGCGAGGGCGGCGGCGCAGGCGAGGGGGTTGGCGATGAAGGTCGCCGTGTGCCGCGCCTCCCCCGGCGTCTCCCAGCAGCGGAACAGGTCGCGCCGGGCTAGAACAGCGGCGATGGGCAGGCCGCCTCCCATCGCCTTGCCGCAGCAGAGGACGTCCGGCCGCACTCCCTCATGGTCCACGGCGAAGAGGCGTCCCGTGCGGCCGAAGCCGGTGAAGATCTCGTCCGCGACGAGCAGAGCGCCCCGGCGGCGGCAGGTCTCCGCCAGTCCGGAGAGCCAGCCGGCCGGAGGGATCAGCACCCCCTCGCGGCCCACGATGGGCTCCACGATCACGGCGCCCACCTCGCCGCCAGCGAGGGCCTCGTCTACCGCGTCGAGGCCGGCGCCGAAGGGGAGACGGCGGACATGTTGGTGGAGATGGTCGGCGAAGGGGGCGCGAAACTCGGGGCGGGAGGTCACGGCCAGGGCGCCCAGCGTCATACCGTGGTAGGAGGGGTCGAAGGCAATGATCCCGGGCCGGCCCGTGGCGCCGAGCGCCGTCTTGAGGGCGATCTCCACCGCCTCGGCGCCGGAGATCGCGAAGAACACCTGGGCGTCGTCCACCGGCGCCAGGGCCACCAGCAGCCGCGCCAGCTCCACCCGGCGGGGATGGGCGTGAACGTCCCCCAGGGCGTGGAGGAGCTCCCCGGCCTGGTGCCGCACCGCCTCCACCACCCGCGGATGGCGGTGCCCCACGGCGGCGACGCCGAATCCCGCGGTGAGGTCTATATAGATATTGCCGTCGACGTCCCGGACGTTCGCCCCCCGGGCCTCCTCCCAAAGAATCGAGGCCGGGAGGGGATCGCCCGCCGGCACCCCCGGTAAGGTCGGCAGGGTGTTGACCCCCGGCGCCTCCAGCGCCCGAAGAGCCGCCGAAAGCTCCCGCGCTCGCGGCCCCGGCGGCGGGACGACGATGCGGGGAAGCTGGTCGCCGAAGCTCACATCTCCCGCCGGCCGGCAAGCGACCGGCCGAGGGTCACCTCGTCGGTGTATTCGATGTCGCCGCCCACCGGCATGCCGAAGGCGAGGCGGGTGACCCGGATCCCCCGCGGCTTCAGCAGGCGGGCGAGGTAGAGGGCGGTCGCCTCGCCCTCGACGTTGGGGTTGGTGGCGAGGACGATCTCCTCGATCCCCTCCAATCGCTCCAGGAGGCCGGGGATGGCCAGGCGGTCCGGGCCGATGCCGCGGTGGGGCGAGAGGGCGCCCATCAGGACGTGGTAGAGGCCGTGGTACTCGCCCGTGCGCTCGATGGGCTCGAGATTGAAGGCCTCTTCGATGACACAGATGCAGGCGCGGTCCCGCCGCGGATCGGAGCAGTAGCGGCAGGGATCGACGGCGGTGATCGAGTTGCAGACCGAGCAGTGGAAGAGCTTCGCCTTGACCTCCAGGATGGCCTCGGACAGGGCTTCGGCCTCCGCCGCCGGCACCTTGAGCAGGTAGTGGGCAAGGCGGGTCGCGGTCTTGGGGCCGATGCCCGGCAACCGGGACAGCTCACCGATGAGCCGGGCCAGGGGTTCGGACATCGGTTCCCGGGGCTCCTAGAACAGCCCCGGCATGCTGGACATCATGGCGCCGGCCTTCCCCTGCATCGTCTCCTCCAGCTTGCGCCCGGCCTCATTGACGGCGGCGACGATCAGGTCCTCCAGCATCGAGGGATCCTTGGGGTCCATGGCCTCGGGATCGATCTTCACCGAGACGAGCTGCTTGTGTCCGCTCAAGCGCACGGTCACCATGCCGCCGCCGACACTGGCCTCGACGATGGTCTCGGCGAGCTCCCGCTGGAGGCGCTCCTGCATCTCCTGGGCTTGTTTCATCAACTTCTGCATGCTGCTCATATCGTCTCACTCCTCCGTATAGGTTCCTTGTTCTTCGACCGCTTCGATCCGGCTGCCCTGGAAGATCTCCAGGACGGCCTGGACGGCGGGCTCGATTTCCGGGGCTCGCACCAGCTTTGCGGCCGCGACGGGCGGCGCGCTGCGGCCCTCCCGGATCTCGACGCGGGTTCCCGCTCCCCAGGCGACCGCCGCAGCCTCCTCCAGGATAGAGCGGTTGGCCTCCAGGCGCGAGCGGAGATAATTGTCGCCGCTGGGCGCCAGGAGGAGGACCTTGCCGTCTTCGAATTGGATATCGTCCAACGCGTCGAGGAATCCTCCCAGGTTCGGCTTGCGCTTGGCGGCCTCCTCCTTGAAGACGGTGACGGGATCGCTGGGCCGCCCAACCGTCGCCGATGTCGTCGTGGCCGTAGGGGCCGGCGCGGCAGTCTCGGGCCTTGGCGCCGGGCGATCCGCCGGAGCGCTGGCCCGCGGCGTCTCAGGC
>JBAPYB010000363.1:0-2450 GCA_049284515.1 Thermoanaerobaculia bacterium | reverse complement strand
CGGGCGGGTTGGCCAGGGGCACAGGCTGCCTCGTCACCGGCCTGGCAGGCTCCGGCCTTGTCGGAGTCACCGGCATCACCGGCGTCAACTGGGAGGTCCGCGGCGGGGCGGCCGCCGGAGCCCGGGCCGGGGTCACCGGGGTCACCGGAGTCGCGGGCGGACCGGCGGGCCGGGCGCCGCCGTTGCGGGCGTCGAGCTCGGCCACCTTCTGGCGGAGCTGGGCGAGCTCCACCTGGTTCATGGCCGCCTCCTGCTGAAGCTGGAGGATGCGGGTCTTCAGGGTCTGGATCTCAGCCTCCCGGGCGTCGTCGCCGCCCCGCAGGGAGGAGGAGCCGCACCCGGCGGCCAGCAGGCCCGCCAGCAGACAGACCGGGACGAGGAGCAAGGTGAAGCGGCGCATCATCATCATCTATCCTGCTTTCGCGGCTTTCGTCGTTTTCGCTGGTGCCGGCGGGGCTTCCGTCCCGGCCTTGATCTCCGGAATGTCGTGGACGAAGGGGCTCTTGGGGAAATCGGTCCGCAGCCGGTCGAAGGTCTTGCGGGCGTCCTCGGGCTTCTTCATGTGCTGGTAGGCAACTCCGAGGTTGAAGAGGGCTTTGTCGCGGGACCGGTAGTCGGGATAGGTGGTGAGCAGGTAGTCGAAGCGTTCCACCGCGGCAAACGGCGCGCCG
The DNA here is from genome assembly GCA_049284515.1 of Thermoanaerobaculia bacterium. GTDB lineage: Bacteria > Acidobacteriota > Thermoanaerobaculia > Multivoradales > UBA5704 > DATARR01. The sequence continues at coordinate 1,779 of JBAPYB010000363.1, read as the reverse complement.
TAGCGCATGTAGAAGACTCCGATGACGAATTCGTGCTCGGCGAGGTTGTCGAGCACCGTCTTCATCTGCTCCTGCGACTGCGCCGCATACTCGCTGGTCGGGTAGAGGCGGATGAGCTCCCGGTAGGCCTCCGTGGCTTTGCGGGTCACCGTCTGGTCGCGGTCCGGCCGCTCCATCCGTTTGGCCAGGCTGTTGGCGATCTGGAACTGCACGTAGGCCGCCTGATCGCTGGTGGGGAAGCGGTTCAGGAAGTCGCGGTACTTGGCCTCGGCCTGCACGTAGTTGGTGGTGCCGCCTTGCAGGTAGTAGGTGTCGGCGGCCAGCAGCAGCGACTCGCGGCCGACCGTGGAGTTGGGCTCGACCTCGAAGGCGTGGGTGAAGTACGGGCGGGCCTTGTCGTACTTCTGCTTGGCCAGCAGCTCCTTGCCTTGCGCCAGGGACTCCTCGGCGGAGAGCCTCAGGATGGGATCGACGGCAGGGCCGGCGCTATGGCAGCCGGCAGCCGCCAGGACGGTGAGGCCGGCCAGGGCCAGCAGCGGTAGGATTCGTTTCATACAATCTCCGGCCGAGCCCGCTCGCGCAGCTCGAACATGGTTGTCAGCGGGTCGCCACCGGCGAAGATCGCCGAGCCCACGACGCACACCTCCACCCCGGCGGCGACGACATGGCTAATGTTATCGCGATCGATGCCGCCGTCCATCGCGATCTCGACGGCGAGGCCCGCACGGGCGATCATTTCGCGCAGACGCCGGGCCTTGTCGAGGGCATGAGGCAGGAAGGGCTGGCCCGCGAAGCCGGGATTGACGGACATCAACAGCACGTAGTCGAGGCGCGCCAGGACGTCCACCAGCAGCTCCACCGGGGTGGCGGGATTGACGGCCACGCCGGCCTTGGCCCCCGCCTGCCGGATGCGGTCCAGCGTGCGGTCGAGGTGGGTCGTGGCCTCCCAGTGGACCGCCACCCGCGCCGCGCCGGCCTTCAGGTAGTCGTCCAGCAGCCGGTCCGGGTTGCTCACCATGAGGTGGACGTCGAACGGCAGCCGGGTGCGGTTGTGGAGGGCCTTCAGCACCGGGATGCCGAAGGAGAGGTTGGGCACGAAGTGCCCGTCCATGACGTCGAAGTGGATGAGAGCGGCGCCGCCGCGCTCGTAGAGGGCGAGGGCGCCGCCGAAGTCCGCCGGATCGGCGGAGAGAAGCGAGGGGGCCAGGCGCATTTCCGTTCCCATCAGGGGGCTCCATCCGCCGTAGCCACCACCAGCGACACCGAGTCCTCGCGGGTCAGCGGGTGGCCGGGGAGAGGGAACTGGCGAAGGATGACGCCGGCCGCCACCCCCTCGTAGCGCTCGAACTTGACGCTGCCGAGCTTGAAGCCGAGCTGCTCGAAGTAGGGCCGCACCAGGTCGTAGTTGCGGTAGACGAGATCGGGCATGACGAAGCGTTCCCGCGGCACGGCCATGGCCAGCAGCAGGTCGACCGCCGTGCCCGGCGCCACCGCGGCCTGGGGATCGGGATCCTGTTGCAGCACGGACCCCGGCGCCTCCTGGCCCGGGGAGAAGGCGCCGAGAATGCGGCCCATGGCGAGGCCGCTGCCGGAGAGCGCCGACTGGGCCGCCGGCAGCGGCTTGCCCAGCAGGTCCGGCACGTCGACTCGCCGCGGCCCCAGCGACATGGCCACGGTGACGGGGCTGCCGCGCTTGACCAGCGTGCGGGCGTCCGGGCTCTGGCGGGCGATCTGGCCGGCCGGCACCTTGTCGTCGTAGCGCCCGGCGCCCTCGACGCC
>JBAPYB010000362.1:0-9808 GCA_049284515.1 Thermoanaerobaculia bacterium | reverse complement strand
GTGTAGGGGCGGGTCTGGAGGGTCGGGAGGGGGCGCGACCCGCCCTGCAGCGTCGAAATCCTCGAAATCAGGGCGGGTCGAGCCCCCAACCTGCCGCCCAGACCCGCCCCTACTCGAAGCATTGGGGCCAAAGTTAGCGCCTATGCGGGGGGTAGGGTCCCGCTCCACCACCACCACCGTCACATCATCCGCCACCGGCCGCCCCCCGCAGTGGAGCCGCACCAGCTCCATCAGGGCGTCGGCCGTCTCGCCGATCGGCTGGTGGCGCAGCTCCACGAAGGCCTCCTCCAGCCGGTCCAATCCCAGCTCCTGGTCCGCGGGATTGCGGGCCTCGAAGGCGCCGTCGGTGTAGGCGAGGACGCGGTCGCCCGGGGAGAGGGCGACTTCCTCGGTGGGGAGGGGACGGTCGCGGAAGATGCGGTTGAGCAGCGGCCCCGTGGCCCACAGCCGCTCGACGGAACCGTCCGCCTTCAGCCAGAAGAGCGGCGGATGGCCGGCGTTGACGTAGCGTAGGCGGCCGTCGGGCAACAGCAGGCCGTAGACCATCGTGGCGCAGGCCGCGGCCTCGAAGAAATCGATTCCCAACAGCACCTCCCGCGCCACCCGCTCGGGATCGACGCCCCGCCGGCGGGCGGCGTCCAGGGTCGAGCGCAGCATGCCGGCGTACATGGCGGCGCTGACGCCATGGCCCACCACGTCGCTCACCGAGACGGCCAAACCGGAGTCCACCGCCTGCGCGAGATAGAAATCTCCCCCCAGGGCATCACAGGAGAGAATCCGGCCGTCCACCCGCCAGCCGGCGCTCTCCACCGGCTCCCGCGGCGACAGGCTCTGCTGGAAGAGGCGCGCCCTCTCGAGGTCCGCCGCCAGCTCGTTGGCGTACCGCTCCTTGGTGAAACGCTCGCGCTGCAAACGCAGGCAGCGCTCCACCAGGGCGAGCAGCACCCGCCGGTCGAACGGCTTGAAGAGGAAGTAGAAGGCCCCCTCCTCCAGCGAACGAAAAAGCTTTTCGTCCGGCTCCGAGATCGAGCCGGTGATGAGGATGACGTCCGTCTGCGGCCGGCGCTCGCGGATGGCGCTGCACAGGCTGTAGCCGTCGCCCTCCTTCAGGCGCACGTCCACGAGGGCGAGGTCGTACCGCGCCGCCTCCACCCGCTCCAGCGCCTCGCCGGCGCCGGCCACGGTCTCCACCCGGTAGGCGGGCGAGAGGATCCTCTCCAGCGTGCGCCGCAGGCCGGCGTCGTCGTCCACCACCAGAATCCGGCTGCGGCTCAACTCAGGACTCCGACCGGCTCGACTGGCGCTTCATCGCGGGCCCCATCGCCGGCCAGCCGCATCTCCATGGTGACGCGGGTGCCCTCTCCCGGCAGGCTGCCGATCTCCAGCCGGCCGCCGTTCTGCCAGGCCAGGGCGCGGCAGATGGCAAGCCCCAGCCCCGTGCCGCCGCTCTTGGTGGAGAAGAACGGCTCCTGCACCTTCTCCAGCAGGTCGGGCCGGATGCCCGGTCCGTCGTCCTCCACCGCCAGCACGGCGCCGCCGCCCTCTTCTTCCCGGGTGATGATCACGATCCGGCTCCCCCTCTCTTCCATGGCATCCAGCGAATTGTTCACCAGGTTGAGCACGATGTGCTGCAGGTCGTTGCGCGAGAAACGCACGGGCGGCAGGCCCGCCGCGAGGTTCAGTACCGTCTCGATCCCCCGCCGCAGGGCCTGGCCGTGGAAGAACGGCACCGTGTCCAGCACCACCTGGTTGACGTCCACCGGACCGTCCCCCGCACGGCCCGCCCCGGCCACGCGCAGCATGTTGGCGAAAATGCGCTTGCAGAGCTGGGCCTTCTCCACCACCAGGTCGAGGTCCTGGCTCAGGAGCTCCGGGTCGAACGTCTCGCGCCCGAGATCCTCCCGCACCTGCTGCGCCAGCGGCAGGATGGTCCCCATGGCGTTGTTGACGTCGTGGGCCACGGCGTTGGCCAGGGTCACCAGCGTAGCCTTGAGCTCCGCCTGAATGGCCTGCCGCTCCAAGGTCATGTTGACCCGCGCATTGCGGATCGAAACCGCCGCCGCCGGCAGGAACCGCCTCACCACCGCCAGGTCCCGAGAATCGAAGGGCCGCCGCTTCCAGGCGGCGATCTTGAGCAGGCCCAGGAACTCGCCGCCGAACGAGAGCGGCGCGCACAGCAGGCTCGTAGGGGCGGGGATCGCCCCGCCCCGGTGATAGCTGAGCATCTCCCAGAAGGGATCGCCGCCGCCGTCGCCGTCGAGCCGCCTTAAGCCCGGCGCCAGCTCCAGCTCCTCCACCATCTCCCGCGGCACCCGGATCTCGTGGCCCACGAAGGCGCTCTTCCCCTTCATCCAGGCGATCTTCTCCGCATCGATGCGGAACACGCCTGCCGAGGCCTCCCAAGTGAGGAAGGCCGAGGAGTGATCGTAGTCCACGAGCTGGTGCAGGCCGTCGAGGATCTGGTACGCGAGATCGATGGGCCGCAGCTCCGAGGTGATCTTGCTGCGGATGCGGTCCAGCACCCGGGCGAGGCGCTGTTCCTCCCGGCGTGCGAGCTCCAGGGCCAGGACGCCGCACAGCCGGTCCAGGGTGCGCCGGGCGCTCTGCCCGAAATCCCTGCCCTCCTTGCGTGCCGCTCCCACCGCCGCCACCGCCCGGCCATGGACCACCACCCGGGCCACGACCGACAACCGGGACGCCGCCAGCCGCTCCTCGCGCAGGTACGCCGCCGTCCGCGGCACGTCGCACAGGGTGCTATCCCCCCGCAACACCATGATCTCGCCGTCCTCCCCCACCGCCCAGGCGCACTCCGCCCCCAGCCGCAGCCGCACCGCCTCCACGAAGTGCCCATAGAGCTTGCGCGACGGCCCGATGCCCTGGAGATTCGTCTCCAGGACCGTGGCGAACAGCTCCGGGGGTGCCTTCTTGAGGTCGATCATGGCGTCGGGTCCATCGTGCTGCGCGTACTTGAGCGCGATGACGAATAGGGTATCACAGGGGCCAGGAGCCTCCTGTAAACTGCGTGTGTCCTTATCGCGGAAGAGGGCCGGCCAAATCGCCCCAGGAGAGAAAATGCTCTCGCGAGTCATGGAGCCGCCATGCCTGTAACCCAGCACTTGAGACTCGGATCACGGCTCCCATTCTCTGAGCTCGGGTCTTGAAGCGAGAGTGGTGCAGAAACCGCCGGACGAAGGAGGCAGACTCGTTGGGTCTGACCGCCAGGAAGACCAAGCAGTAGCCCGCATGACACAACTTCTTGGCGTAGAAGCCCTCATCGCGGGTAAAGAAGGTTGGGTGGTGCTGTTTGAGAAGAAACCGGGTGAGGTTTTCGTCTTTGATGCCTTTCCTACTGATGTCCCGGCCGACAAGGAGAGGTCTGATTCGCCGACTACGCAAGAGCTGCCACTGGCTCTCCGGGACGTTCTCATCCAGGATGATCACAAATCTGGGAGCTCTTAGGCCGAGGTGGAGTGCAACACATAGTCATCGACGTGCTCGAGGAGCGCTCGCGTTGCCAGTTGCAGCGCCTCGGCAATGGCCTCTCTCTTGATGCTGCCATGCCACTCCTGGATTATGGTCTCCCAGGCCATGCCATCGGTGATCTGCTCCAGTACGTCGGAGACGAGGATGCGCGTTCCACGGAAGGTGGGTTTGCCGTGGCAAATACTGGAATCAGTTACGATGTGCCGGCCGATCAATTGTGCTGCCATGTTGCCCTTTCCTCCGGATCGCTGCCTACGAGGTAAGTCTAGCACGCTGGCGCTGATGCACCGACGGGCCGTTCGCCTCGCTGCCGACAGTCGAGGTCCGAACCGATGCCAGGCCAACCCCAGGGCCCCGCGATAAGATCCGCCCCGGTGAGGCGATCATGCTACGGCTGACAGAGCTCCGGCTTCCCTTGAACCACTCCGAGGACGAGCTGCGGGCCGCCATCCTCGAGGAGCTGGGCATCGAGCGCCAGGAGCTCATCCGCTATTCGATCTTCCGGCGCAGCTATGACGCCCGCAAGCGAGGGGCGATCGCGCTGATCTATCACGTCGACGTGGAGACGACGAGCGAGGCGGAGATCCTCCGGCGGCTTCGCGCACACCCCGAGATCACAAATATAGGGCCGACGCCGGACACCTCGTATCATTTCGTCGCCCGGGCGCCGAAGGATCTGGAGGACCGGCCGATCGTGATCGGCATGGGCCCGTGCGGGCTCTTCGCCGGCCTGCTGCTGGCGGAGATGGGATTCCGGCCCATCATCCTCGAACGCGGCAAGGAGGTCCGCGAGCGCACGGTCGACACCTTCGGGCTCTGGCGCCAGCGGCACCTCGATCCGGAATCGAACGTCCAGTTCGGCGAAGGCGGCGCCGGCACGTTTTCCGACGGCAAGCTCTACAGCCAGATCAAGGACCCGGAACATCGCGGGCGAAAAGTGCTCACGGAGTTCGTCGAGGCGGGCGCGCCGCCGGAAATCCTTTACGTCAGCAAGCCCCACATCGGCACCTTCCGGCTGGTGAAGATGGTGGAGAGCATGCGGTCGAAGATCGAGTCCCTGGGCGGCGAGATCCGCTTCAAGAGCCGCGTCGAGGACCTGGTGATCGAAGAGGGCAAGATCCGGGGAGCAGTCCTCGCGGATGGGCAACGCCTCGACGCCGACCACGTCATCCTGGCCGTCGGCCACAGCGCGCGGGATACTTTCGAGATGCTCCACCGCCGGGGCGTCCACATCGAAGCGAAGCCTTTTTCGATCGGCTTCCGCATCGAGCACCCGCAGTCGCTCATCGATCGCTGCCGCTTCGGAGCGCAGACGGGAAACCCGATCCTGGGCGCCGCCGACTACAAGCTGGTCCACCACTGCCGCAACGGCCGCTCGGTCTACAGCTTCTGCATGTGCCCGGGGGGCACGGTGGTGGCCGCCGCTTCGGAGCCTGGAGGGGTGGTCACCAACGGCATGAGTCAATATTCTCGGGACGAAAGAAACGCCAACAGCGGCATTGTCGTCGGCATCACGCCCGAGGACTATCCCGGCGGTCCCTTGGCCGGCATCGACTTTCAGAGGCACTGGGAAGAGCGGGCCTTCGAGCTGGGCGGACGCAACTATGACGCGCCGGGCCAACTCGTCGGCGATTTCGTGGCGGGCCGGCCCTCCAAGGAATTCGGCTCGGTCCTGCCGTCGTACAAGCCCGGAGTGCGCCTAGGAGATTTGAGCACGTGCCTGCCCGACTACGCGATCGAAGCGATCCGCGAAGCCCTCCCCGCCTTCGACAAAACGATCCCGGGCTTCGCCATGCACGACGCCGTGTTGACGGGCGTCGAGACGCGGACCTCCTCGCCCATTCGGATCACGAGAGGGGAAGATCTCCAGAGCCTCAATACGGAAGGTCTCTACCCCGCGGGAGAAGGAGCCGGCTACGCCGGGGGAATCCTCTCCGCCGGCGTCGACGGCATCAAAGTGGCCGAGGCGGTGGCACTGAGCTTTTTGAAGGAGGTGTCAAGGTGAAGATTTCTCTCCTTGGACATTGCAACTATTCGATCGCAGCGGAGCTCGATCCGGAGACGGGCGACGTTCATCTCATTCATCGCACGCCACACCAATCCGCCGACGGCAAGCATGTGTGGCTTCCCGAGGTCCCTCGGAATGGCTGGTTTCAGCCGATTCGAGGCCTGTTCGTCGCGCTCTATCGCTACCCGGAATCCCCCTCCCAACTCTGGCTCCAACTCGGCGAGCGAAGGTTCGAGCTCGGCGAGGGGAGCAGCTCGCAATTCGAGCCCGAGATCTCGAACGAAGACCTTGCACCAGAGCATCTCTACGCCGAACGCACCTTCCGCCTGTTCCGGAACGGCTCGCTCCAGGCCATGCACCAGTACCGGCCCAATGAGATCGAAAACCAGGTCGTCAACATCGACCCGTTCCCAGCTTGGCCGCGGGAAGAAGAGGATGACGACCTGCTGTTCTTCGTTCACCGGGTCCTGGTGGAGGACGGCCGGAGGACGTGGGTGCTGCGAGCTGTGAAGGAGTGATGACCTTGACGCACGCGTTTCCATGGAGGATGATCCTCCCATGATTACCACCGTCACCCAGAAGAACATGGTCACGATCCCGGCCGAAGTCGGGCGGAAGCTCGGGATCAAGCCGGGCTGGAGACTCGACTGGCAGCCGGTCGAAGGCCGAGACGAGATCCTGGTCCGGGTGATTCCTCACCGCGGGGAGCGCGCGCGTCGCCTATTGGGAACCAGCCGCAAGTTTTCACCCGATCGCGATGCAGTCACCGAGCTCGTAGCCGAGCGTGCGACCGAAGAGTGATGGCACAGCGCTTCCTTCTCGACACGTCAGCTCTGCTTGCCCATAGCCGGCAGGAGCAGGGTTATGCTCGGGTCCAAGCGTTGTTCGAGGAGGACGATTCCGAGATTCTGGCAGCCAGCGTTTCAATTACCGAGTTTGCCCGGCGGCTGCATGAGTTGGGGGCGACAGTGGATGAAGCTGGCCTCAAAGTGGAAGAATACCTGGAATTGCTGGACGAGGTCGTCCCGGTCGATGAAAGGGTGGCTTTCACCGCTTTCAAAATCGGCTGCGCAACGGAAAAACGACTCCCCCTCGCCGACGCGCTGATCGCAGCGGCTGCTCGCGAACGGGGCGCTTGCTTGGTTCATCGCGATCAACACATGGCACCGATTCCTGCCGACATGGTGACGCAACTCGACCTCTCGACTGAACCAGACCCTCTCTGACTGGGATACTTCGCGCGGTCTGTCGGGATGCCACACAACTTGACGAGCAAACGACACCGGTTGACGAAGCTCACCGACCTACCGATAAGTCTCTCTACCATGCCGCTTCCGTGCCTGATTGAGGGTACGTCGTTACCGGCACCACCTGGAACTCGCTAGCGCTTCCCGAGCAGACGCATGAGTCTTCGCAATCGCCTACAAAACCTCGATGCCACCCTCTACCAGGTGTTTCTCACCTTGGTCGCGGATGTGGCACCGATCCTTGCCAGCATCGAGCGTGTCCTGCCAGAGTTCACCAGACATGACCCCTCGCACAGCGAGAAACTGGAGAAAATTGCCCTGGATATCTTGTCTCCGGAAGCTGTCGAGAGGCTGGAGGCGGTGGACCTCTTCGCGCTCCTCTGCACTCTATGGCTCCACGACGCGGGTATGGGCGAGATCCCAGAGATCGAGCAGACCGAGAAGGTTCGTCCTGAGTTCCTGGAGAAGCTTACCTCCTATAAACGACTCGGCCGGAGCGAACAGGAGTGCTGGCAGGACTACGTTCGTGACCGGCATCCGTTCTTCTGCGCTTTTCTAGCAGAGAAGTTCCTCGCGCAGCAAGTTCCGCCCCATTTGGTCCGCTGGGTCGGCCGCATCGCTCAATCTCATGGCGAACGTAAACTTCACGATCGCAACGAGTGGCCGGACCGGGTTGCTGTTGGGAGCGGGCTTCACCTCCACGCTCCGGCCTTGGGAGTTCTGCTCCGTCTGGCTGACATCCTCCATTTCAACTACGACCGTGCGCCGGAATACATGTTCGAGCACCGCAGGGTAAGTAACGCAGTCAGCATCAAACACTGGAAGGCTCACCAAGTCGCCGCCGACTACATAATCCAACACGATCTCTGCCGGTTCGACGGCTCGACAAATGACGATGAAGCCTACTGGTTCGCGCTCCAGTTCATCGACGCGATGGACGAGGAAGTGCGATATTGCAAAAAGGAAGTGCTGCCAACTCTAGGCGATCCCTTCGGCAAAGTCTTCCTCTCATTCTCGCGGGTCGAAAACCGGATCGAGGCCGTCGGATTCGAGAAGCGCCTTGAAGCGGTCATTCTCCGCGGCGACACACCGAAAATCTTAGAGGATTTGCTGAACGACAGTCTCTACGCAGGACGGCCAATTTGGTTTCGGGAAGTCTTGCAGAACGCCTTCGATGCGTGCCGTGACCGTGCAGCGCTCAACCCAGCGTCGGAACCCTCGGTTCGGATCGAGGTCTTGAGCGACTCCGAGACGATCCGTTTCGAGGACTTCGGTATAGGAATGCTGCCCAAGACGGTTGAGAACTTCCTGTTTGTCGCAGGGGCCTCCTATTGGAGTAGCCAGGAGTACCGCAGCAGCGTTGACCAACCTCCAGGACACGTGGGTCGTTTTGGCATCGGTTTCATGAGCACTCTGGCGGTAGCGGAGAGGATTGATATTACGACTCGCCATTCGCGAAGTGCCGAGTCATGGAGGTATCTAGTCCGGGGGCCGAAGCAGGCGATCCGCATCGAAGCAACGCATCGTACCGAACCTGGTACCACGATTGAGATCAGTCTCAAAAGGGGAACCCTGCTCGCGAACGACATTATAGAGCTCTTCGATAGCACCTGCTCGTTCCCCGAGTTCCCTCTCGAGTTCTTAGGGCGCGTCACAAAATAACTGTCCCAACTTCTGGTATTCTCGACAAGTGTTTTCTATCGTATACTAGCGAGTGAATGCACGATGAGGCGGCGATTCGGCGAAAATTTGAGCTGCTTGAAGAGAACCTCGATGAGAGGATGCGCCGACTTTTCGCTGCTGCCGAGGCGGAAGCCCTTGGATATGGGGGAGCTTCGGTGGTGGCGCGCGCGACCGGGATCGCTCGCCGGACTATCAACAGAGGCCTCAAAGAGTTACGGCGGCCGTCAACGCCTCGGCCCCGAACCCGGAGAGTTCGCCGGCCGGGTGGCGGCAGAAAGAAGACTGTCGATGTGGATCCAAGGCTGAAGACGGATCTAGAGCAACTCGTCAATCCCACGGTGCGCGGAGATCCCGAGTCTCCCCTTCGCTGGACCTGCAAAAGTGTTCGCCGTTTGGCCGACGAACTCAAGGGGATGGGGCATCGAACGAGCCATCGCATGGTGGCCGCGATTCTTCATGACCTCGGATACAGCCTTCAGGCCAACAGCAAGACCCTGGAAGGAGCCAGCCACCCGGACCGGGATGCCCAGTTTGGGTATATCAACCGACTGGTGGCGGAGTATCAGGCCGCAGGCGATCCTGTAATCTCGGTGGACACGAAGAAGAAAGAGTTGGTGGGTGAGTTCAAAAATAGTGGCCGGGAGTTGCGCCCCAAGGGTATGCCTGAGAAGGTCAAGGTTCACGACTTTGTAATCCCTGAGTTGGGCCGTGCCATTCCTTATGGCGTGTACGATTTGGCGAACAACAAAGGCTGGGTCAGCGTGGGCACGGACCACGACACCTCCAGCTTTGCGGTGGAAACGATTCGCCGCTGGTGGCGGTCGATGGGACTGGCGGTCTTCCCCAAGGCTCGACGGCTTCTGATTACCGCCGATGGCGGTGGCAGTAATGGAACTCGTGTCCGCTTATGGAAGGTTGAGCTTCAGCAGTTGGCCAAAGAGCTTGGCATACCGATCTCGGTCTGCCATCTGCCGCCCGGCACGAGTAAGTGGAACAAGATCGAGCATCGGCTGTTTTCCTTCATCAGCCAAAACTGGCGGGGAAAGCCTCTCATCAGCCACCAGGTCATCGTCAACCTGATCGCCGCGACAACCACCAAGGCTGGGCTCACGGTCCATGCAGAGCTCGACACCCAGAAGTAGCCGCCAGGACGAAAAATAAGCCAGCAAGAGGCGAAGAAAGTTAACCTAAGCTGCAGCAGTTTTCACGGCGAGTGGAACTACACGATCCACCCGTCGGAGACGAACGAAATTGGGACAGGTCAGCGACCTCCGGCAGAGCCGGAGGCTTGGAAATTTGGGAGCCGCTCAAAGCGGCCCTTGAGCCAACTTCGACGCTCGACTCCAGGTACGCGTATCGCTGGAGATCGTGGCCTTGCGCCCCCTCC
>JBAPYB010000361.1:0-10674 GCA_049284515.1 Thermoanaerobaculia bacterium | reverse complement strand
GGGCTTGGGATTTCTTTCTTCCACCCACCTGGGGCTGACGCCCCAGGCTCTATGCTGCCGCCCCTTCGGGGCTGAAGCAAGAACTGGGACAGTTATTCTGTGACGAGCCCTAACCTCCCCCCACCTCTCCTTTTCCCGCCCGCCCCGGCGAAGGTCGCGGGATAGAGCTACCCCCGGGCCCTCTCCTACCCTCCTTCCAGACCTTGGAAGGAGGCGATCGGAATGGCCAATCCGCTGTTTGCCCGCAAGCCTTTGAGCGTGTTGCTGGAGGAGCTCAAAGGGGAGAACCGGTTGCGCCGGGTGCTCGGGCCCGTGCAGCTCACCAGCCTCGGCGTCGGTGCGGTGATCGGCACCGGGATCTTCGTCGCCACGGGAGCGATCGCCCGCCAGACGGCGGGGCCGGCCTTGATGCTCTCCTACACCGTGGCCGGGCTGGTCTGCGTCTTCGCAGCGCTCTGCTACGCCGAGTTCGCCTCGATGGTGCCGGTGGCCGGCTCGGCCTACACGTATGCCTATGCGACGCTGGGCGAGCTTTTCGCCTGGATCATCGGCTGGGACCTCCTCCTCGAATACGCGGTCAGCTCGGCGACCGTGGCGGACGGCTGGTCCGGCTACTTCCAGAGCGTGCTCAACGTCTTCGGCTGGAAGCTCCCGCACGCCATTGCCGGGCCGGTGGTGAACTACGACCCTCAGCTCGGCCGGCTGGTGGCGACCGGCTCGTACGTCAACCTCCCCTCGGTGGTGATCGTCCTCCTCCTCACCGCCGTCCTGGTGGTGGGGATCCGCGAGAGCGCGAGCTTCAACACGGTCCTGGTGGGCATCAAGCTCGCGGCCGTGCTCTTCGTCATCGGCGTGGGCATGTTCTACGTCAACCGTGCCAACTGGCACCCCTTCGCGCCCTTCGGCCTCACCGGTCTCCAGGCTTTTGGCCACACTCTCCTGGGCCGGAGCGACGCCGGCGGCAAGCCCCTCGGGATGCTCGCCGGCGCCGCTCTGGCCTTTTTTTCCTACATCGGCTTCGACTCGGTCTCCACCCACTCCGAGGAGGCGAAGAACCCGCAGCGGGACGTGCCCATCGGCATCATCGTCTCGCTCGTCCTCTGCACTCTCCTCTACATCGGCGTCGTCGCCGTGCTCACCGGCATGGTGCCCTACGGTCAGCTCGACATGAATGCACCGGTGGCCGACGCCTTCCGGCGCGTGGGGCTGCGCTGGGCGCAGTTCCTCATCGCCCTCGCCGGCATCGCCGGCATCACCTCCGTGCTGTTGGTGACGATGCTGAGCCAGGCCCGCATCCTGCTCGCCATCGCCCGCGACGGCCTGCTCCCCCAGGGCTTCTTCGGCGCCGTCCACGAGCGCTTCCGCACACCGTGGAAATCGACCCTCGTGACCGGCCTCTTCGTCGGCTTGCTGGCCGCGTTCCTGCCCATCGACGTGCTCTTGATGCTGGTCAACATGGGGACGCTCTTCGCCTTCGTGATAGTCTGCGCGGCCGTGCTTATCATGCGCCGCAAGCACCCCGACGCCGAGCGCCCCTTCCGGGTGCCGCTCGTGCCCCTGGTCCCCATCGTGGGCATCGCGAGCTGTCTGCTGCTAATGTTCTCCCTTCCGTCGGAGAACTGGTTGCGGCTGATCGTCTGGCTCGCGATCGGCCTCGTCATCTACTTCTCCTACGGCCGCAGGCACAGCACCCTGCGCCGGCGGACCGACTCGAAGGAGAGCGCAGCCGCATGAGCAAATTGCGGGACTTGACCTCCGGCTTCACCCGCAACTTCTGGGTGGCGAACACCCTGGAGCTCTTCGAGCGCTTCGCCTTCTACGGCTCGAAGGCGGTGCTCACCTTCTACCTGGCCGAGCGCGTGGGGCTCGGGCCGTTGGTGGCAGCATCGCTCGCCGGCCTGTTCTCGAGCGTCCTCTACTTCCTGCCCATCCTCGCCGGGACGGTGGTGGACCGCTACGGCTTCAGGAAGAGCCTGGCGGCGTGCTTTTCCATCTTCTGCGTTGGCTACTTCCTGATCGGCTTCGCGGGAATGCAGTACGGCCAGTCGATCGTCGGCGCCGTGGGGCGCGGTCCCTACATCTTCGCCGTGCTGATGCTGACGGCCGTGGGCGGCTCGCTCATCAAGCCCTGCATCGTGGGCACGGTGGCGCGCACCACCACACCGCAGACCAAGGCGCTAGGCTATTCCATCTATTACACGCTGGTGAACTTCGGCGGCGCCCTGGGGCCCATCCTCGCCCTCCAGGTGCGGCAGAACCTGGGGATCGAGTACGTGCTGGTGGTGTCGTCGATCACCTCGTTCTTCTGCCTGCTCGGCACGCTCCTCTTCTTCCGTGAGCCGGAGCGCGAGCCCGGCGAGGCGGCGCCGTCGTCCTTCGGCAAGGTGCTGCGCGACATGCTCCTGGTCTTCGGCAACGGCCGCTTCATCGGCTTCCTGGTGATCTTCTCGGGCTTCTGGATCATGTTCTGGCAGATCTTCTACTCGCTGCCGTTCTATCTCACCAAGGCGCTCCACTTCGAGCGTTTCGAGCTGATCGAAACCGTGGACGCTTGGACGCTCATCCTGCTCACCGTGCCGGTGGCGGCCATGGTGCGGCGCTGGCAGCCCATCCGCGCCATGACCGCCGGCTTCTTCGTGGCCTCGTGCTCGTGGCTCATCATCATCTTCTTCCACTCCTGGCAGGCGGTGGTCGTGGCGATGTTCGTCTTCGCCGTGGGCGAGGGGATGCAGGCGCCCCGCTTCTACGAGTACGTGGCGGACCTGGCCCCGCGCGACCAGATCGGGACTTTCATGGGCTTCGCCTTCCTGCCGGTGGCGATCGGCTCGCTCGTCGCCGGCTTCCTGGGCGGCACGCTCGTGCAGCGCTTCATCGGCGATCCGAAACAGCCGTTAGCATCACCTCATCCTGAGGTGATGTGGTGGGTGGTCGCCGGCATCGGTTTCGCCTCGACCGTGGGGATGCTGCTCTATGACAAGCTGGTCAGCCAGAAGGTGAAGGCGTGAGCCGTCAGTCCAGGATCTCGAAGCTTTTATGGCTGTGACCCTGCCGGATTCGGTAGGTGGAGAAGTCGTCGCGATCGACGGTAAAAATGCGGCGGGCCCGTAGCGCCTCGGCCGCTGCCACGAGGGAAGCATCGGCGAGATCCATCGGATGGTCAGCGTACCGGGCCATCAACTCGAGGCAGCGCTGGAGCCCTGCCTGATCTAAGAACCAGACGGTGAGTCCCCCTCGCACGATGAACTCCCGAAGGCGTATCGCCCCCTGACTGGCGGGGCTCAGCAGATGGAAAGCTTCCACCAGAACGGGCACGGTGGTGACGAGACTTTCCTGGACGTTCCGGAGGATGGCCTGGCAGCGGGTGTGATACGGATCCTTGGGGTCGAAAAGAGCTTTGAAAGGCCCCGCATCGACAAGGATCATCGAGCATGCTTCCTGCGAATGGCTTCACGGACCCCTTGTTTTGCCTCAGCCGCCGAGCCCACGCCGTAACCTCCCGGCCCCAAATCCAGCTCCTTATAGATCTCATAGGCGGACTTGGATGGCTGCCCTGGCAAGCGATCCCGTAAGGCGAACAGTCCCTGCTTGAAGACGGCTGAGGCCGAGAGGCCGGTGCCCTTGACGAGCTGCTCCAGCACCTCCTGAGTGTCGTCGTCGATCTGGATGGTCTTCGTGGTCATGGCTTCGCTCCCATAGCGGACCCTGAAATCTTACTCCGTAAACATCCCGATCGCCCGCTCGATGGCGCGGGCGCAGACGGCGCAGTAGGTCTTGGGATTGCGGCTGAACATGATGCAGTCCGCCTCGGGACGGTAGAGGCCCTTGGCCTCGTAGGAGGCGCCCTGGAAGGCTCCGGTCTGGCCGAAGTACTTCTCGGCGCGGAGCATGGGCGTGGTCTTCTCGCGGATCTCCTGGAAGAGGGCCTCCATCTGCTCCTCGGGGGCGCCCTTCTCGCGCAGCTCGCGCCTTACCTTTTCATAGGCGAGCACCACCTTGTCGTAATCCGCCTGGTTCCAGGGCGTGGGCAGCGGCGTGCCCGCGGCCACCAGGTCCTTCCACTTCAGGCTCTTCGCATCGAGCAGCGCCGTGACGTTCGGTTCCCACGGCTCGTGGCCCGCTGGGTTGAGCGTCTCGTAGGAGACCTGCGAGGTGTAGTACTCGTCCCCCAATCCCGCGAAGGAGTGGCCGAATTCGTGGACCAGCAGGTAGGCGGACTCGGCGCTGTCCACGGCGGCCGTGTTCCACAGGTTGTAGATCCCGCCGCCGCCGTACTTGCGGCTGTTGGATAAGAGGATGAGTGCGTCGTACGGCGCCTGGGCCGCGATCTCGCGCACCGCGCGGTCGGCGAAGGTGAGCATGTAGCGCTCGGAATCGAAGGCGTTGTAGGCGAGACCCAGCGGCGTCTCGTGCCAGGTGGCGGTACGCGGATCGGTGACGCCGGAGGCCGGGGAGGGGACGTCGATGGCCCGCACGTTGAAATCCGTCCGGTGGCTCTTGAACGGCTCGGTGGCGAAGAGGGCGTCCGTCAGCCGCTTCACGTCGGCGTGGAACTTGTCCTTCTCGGCCGCTGCGTAGCCGTCGCCCAGGAGCAGCAGGTCCACCTTGACGGCCGGAGGTCCGCTCTCGAAGACGCTCCACACCGTGCCCACGGCCGGCACCGGCGAGCGGTCCACGAAGCGGCTGGCGGGAGCGGCCAAGGCCGAGTAGATCTCTCGGAAGGTGCCGTCCGCGGCGCGCTTCTTGAGGACGAGCTGCACCTTGCCCCGCGGTTCGGGGAAGCGCACGGACTCGTGGAACGTCCGCCAGACGCCGGCCAGGGCCTCGCCCGTCGTCTCCCACTCGCCGTAGATGCTGGAGAAGCCCCGCGACCAGACGACCAGGTTGTTGGCGGGGTCGATCACCTCGAAGAGGTAGCCGCCGAGGTTGGAGTCGTCGAGCAGGCGGACGCGGCTGCCGGGCCAGTCCCCCTCCAGCCGCAGAGCGTCGAGGCTGATGTGCTCCTCTTTCGCGATGCCGCTATGGAAGTAGTCGAAGCGCAGGGTCCTGCCCGTGAAGCGGGACTCGAACCGGGAGTCGGCGGGGGGATGGACCGCGGCGGCCAGGGCCAGCGCGAGGCCGAGGAGGGGGATCGGCATGGCAAAGTCTCCTTATTGCCTGGTATCGCGCCGATCTTATCCTCCCCGGCCGTTCCGTAGGCTGTGAGCCGTTAGGGGTGTCTGGAAGCCGACCTTCGCCCGGGCATAAATGCCGGGGCTATGAACAGCGCCCCCTGAAGGGGACTTCAAGCCGGATTCATCCGGCGTCGTTCCTAGCCCGGGTATTTATGCCCGGGCGGGGGCGATGTCACAACCGAACTTTCCAAACACCCTCTTAGAACAGCTTATGGCCCGTGACCTGGTTGACGTGGATCGAGGAGCTCACCCCCTGCTGGCGGCCGGTCGCATCCAGGCAGTCCAGCTTGGTCGTGGACACCACCCAGTTGCTGCAGGCCTGGGAAGTGTAGACGGCGGTGATGTCCAGCTCGACCGTGCTCTGGATCACCAGGAAGCCGATCATGAGCGGAAACGGCGTCGGGATGTTGCCGGGGCCCCAGATGAGCTCGCCGATGCGATTGCAGTCATCCATCGTCGCTTCCTGGCTCTTCAGGGTGATGTTGTCGACGGTAAAAGTAGAGGCTACCTTGGGCTCGCGGCCCACGGGATCCCCCTTGCTCACCAGCAGGATCAGGTTCTTCTGGATGATCGCGTCGGTGGGCAGCGAGGGATCGACGTTGAAGTTGAAGATGTTGATGTCCGTGGCGTAGTTGCCGAACTTGACCGTCGGCTCACCCTGCGAGACCTGTTGCCCCGCCGTGTTCGTCGTCAGGCCGACGTTGGTGGGGTTGTAGCCGCAGACGAACTTCACGGCGTAGCTGTAGAGGTATTTGGCCGAGGCGGCCTGCGCCCCCGCGAGGGCGAGCAAGAGGGCAACGACTCCATGAATGAAGACCTTCCGTGACATGACGGCTCCTTTCTCACAAAAGCCCGCCTTCAGGGCGAGCTTGGACCCTGCAGTCCTGCTGCGACGGCCGCCGCAGGATCCGGAACGAGCCGGACCCGGAGATCTCTAACTTTAATCAGTGTTCAACAATCGATAAGCGGGACAAGCGGTACAGTGACGATCCTGTGGCTGGCGATCTCCTCCTCCGCACCTTCCGCGCCGACCGCGGCGATGCCCGCGGCCGCCTGGACCTCGTGCTGATGCGTCACCTGGCAGACCGGGCAGACGTCACGCGGGCGAGGGTCCAGGCCTGGATCGCGGCCGGCCGCGTGCGGGTCAACGGGCGGGTGCCTGCCAAGCCCGCGAGCCGGGTCGCCTGGGAGGACCAGGTGGAGGTGCTGCTGCCGCCGCCTCCGCCGGGCCGGCAGATCGTGGCGCAGGAGATGCCCCTCGCGGTGCTCTACGAGGACGAGCACTTCCTCGCCCTCGACAAGCCGCCCGGCGTGGTGGCCCACCCGGCGCCGGGGCACCGCGAGGGGACGCTGATCAACGCCCTCCTCTGGCGGGCGCGAGGGTGGCCGGAGGGCCAGCGGCCCGGCTTGGTGAGCCGCCTCGACCGCGACACCTCGGGCGTGATGATGGTGATCAAGGCTCCGGCCGTCCACTACCGGCTGGCGCGGGCGCTCAAGGCTCCCGGCGCGGAGAAGGAGTACCTCGCCGTCGCCTACGGCAAGGCGCCTTCCGATCGCGGCCGGATCGAGCTCAAGATCGACCGCGACCCGGCGGATCCAAAGCGGCGGAT
This sequence comes from Thermoanaerobaculia bacterium, assembly GCA_049284515.1. Classification (GTDB taxonomy): domain Bacteria; phylum Acidobacteriota; class Thermoanaerobaculia; order Multivoradales; family UBA5704; genus DATARR01. The sequence goes on along the minus strand of JBAPYB010000361.1, from coordinate 3,893 downwards.
CGCCTCGAAGACCTCGGGGCGGGACTGCGCGACCCTCTACGAGCGGCTGGAGGAATCGGCGGGGGTGATGCTCCTGCGCTGCCGGCTGATCACCGGCCGTACCCACCAGATCCGAGTGCACCTCCAGGCCGTGGGGATGCCGATCGTCGGCGATCCGCTCTACGGCGAGCCGCGCTGGAAGGGAATCGCCGACCCGGAGATCGCCGCCGCCTGCCGCGACTTTCCCCGCCAAGCCCTCCACGCCTGGCGCGTGGCGTTCGTCCACCCGGTGACCGGCGCGAGACTGGAGATCGTCGCGCCGGTGCCGGACGACCTGGGCGGCCTCCTCGGAGCCGCCAAGCTTCGGAATTCTGCCGCAAATGGCTCGGGTCGTGCCGCAAGACCCGAGAGCTGAGCCGCAAAACCCACGGATCGAGCTGCAAGACCCACGGGCTCTGCCGCAAAACCCACGAGCTCCGTAGCGCGACCCGCGGGTCGGGCCTTTCAGTCGGGTCTCCCAGCCGCAAAACGATCACAGCGAGCCGCAGATTTCGAGAAGTGTGTTGCAAATTACTCCATGTTTGCAGCAGGATTTAGAACCGGCCGTCTTCGATGATCGCTCCCCGCCACGCAGCGCACGGGTCATGCAGCAGACTACCGCCAACCTGCCCTGCGCCAGTGGCAGCCGGAAGTACGATACATGCATTTTGCAACAAATTCCTGCTATTAGGCGGCAGATTGGTAGCAATTTGCGGCTCAGGAATGCGCCCCAGCCAGCCGCCGCTCTTATTGCACTGGCTGGACCTGGGTGACGAAGTACTCCGTCTCGCCGAAACAGTCGGAAGGTACGCCCTTGTGCTGCTCGTAGTGGAGGTGCACGCGCTGGCCGATCGCCTGGTTGAGGCGGTCTGCCACGGCGGGGTCGCGCACGGAGAACTTGAAGATCTCGGGCACCGTGCCCGGAAGGTTCACCATGGCGAGCTCGCCCTCCCACGTCTTGCAGACCCAGCCCTTGCGGGAGAACTTCTGGACGAACCCTGCCCGCTCGCCCTCCGAGTAGCTGATGTGGAGGGTGGACCAGACGTACGCGGCGAAGCCGCCGGCGACGAGGAGCACGAAGAGGACGAGGAACAACAGCGGCTTGACGCGTCGGCGCGGTCTGCCAGCCGGAGTCTGCGCGGTTGCGGGCATGACGGGTCTCCTTGGGAGAGGGCATCGAGCCCTCGCGAAGAATCATTCCACAGATTTGAACGATCTTGGTTCCCGCGCCGTCGGCCCTCATGCCTCCGCCCCTCGTTTTACCGTCAAGCCAGTCTTGACGTCGAAATCTTTGTTCCTCCCAGACAGTACAGGAGGATACCATGCGACTGCTCGTTAAAACAGGAATCCCGACGTTTTAGTGCGCTAAACCGCACAGTTAGTGACGTTTAGGGATTATCCCTTCGTCGCGCAACGGAGTAGCGTCCTCACCTATCCAAATGGGGGACTCTCACGCTCCCTGTCCATTTCCGGGCGGGTTGAGCTTTCCCCTGGAAAGGACGGCTCTTCTCATGTCCAGCCGCTCTCGCCTCACCCTGGCTTCCCTGTGCGTCTCGTTCGCCCTGTGCAGCCCCGCATTGGCGAAACCCCTACACAGCGGCCCCGTCGCTCGGCGTACGGCTGTCTCCTCTCTCTGGGAGCAACTGGCAGCGAAGCTCAGCTATCTCCTGGCTGGCACCTGTGACAGCCGAGGAGGCCTCGATCCCTGGGGGTGCCCCTCTGTGGCGGCTCCGTCCCCGCCAGTCGCTAACGATGCACCGAGTTGCGACAGTCGCGGAAGTCTGGACCCCTGGGGCTGCCCGTCCAGGTAGTCGACTTGCCGTTTTGCCGGGGGAAATCGTTCCCCCGGTATCCTTCATACCCATTTGGGCTATACTTCCTCTACGTAACCAATGGAGGGGCCATGGACGATAAGCATCCCAGCCCTGAGCAACTGGCTCAATTCCTTGCCGGGGCAGCCGATCTCGACAGAGAGGAGCGCAATCTTATTGTTGCCCACTTAATTACGGGCTGTGGCCTGTGCCAGCGGGTAATCGAGATCGAGTCAAACCCACGCCTAAAGCTTGCCCCCAACTATGATGAAGTCTTTCGGAAGGTCGAGATGATGGCCGTTCTGATGCAATCCCAAGTCAATCTGGAACAGGAGCTTAGCCCGTCGCTATGGGATTACTTAAAGCCGCTGGATCATCCTTCCCGCTTGTTGGCTATTAGGAATGATAGCCGTTTCCAAATCTGGGGGCTCGTGAATTTTATCCAAGGAATGGTTCGACCACTGAAGGACGAACCCTTTGTCGCCGTTGATCTAGCCCATTTGGCAGTTGAGATTTCCAGGCGACTTAGCGAAGACGAATATGGAGCACGAGTTCACGACTGCAGAGGTTCAACTCTATCCACCCTCTCCGTCGTCATGAGGAAGGCTGGTGACTTCCAAGGGGCCGCTGACGCGTTGAGTCGAGCACGCGAGGAATTACGGCAGGGCACAGGAGATCCGATCGAGGACGCTATGTTGGCGGTGAACACAGCAGGGCTCCTCCATGATCTCGGCAGCTTTGAGGAAGCTATTACGCTATTGGATAGCGCTGTACGGCTTTTCAACTCCGTCAAGCACGACCGGGGAGTTGCATTGTCGAAGGTTCAACAGGCAACTATCTACCGTAAGTTCTCTCCCGACCGAGGGATTGAGCTAGCGGAGGAAGCATTGGCATTACTATATAAGCTCGATTCCCCAGAGAATACCTATGCGGAGCTTACGGCTCGCCATGAGCTCGCATGGTGCTACAACGATCTGGGGGACCATGAAGAAGCCCTGGTGATCGTAGAGACATACGACTATCTTTATCGACAATTCCTTGACGCGACGACGGTAGGAAGCAGACTATGGTTATTGGGGAAGATCTATTTCCGGGCCGGGAACTTCGCAAAGGCTAGTGCGTCCTTGGAATCGGCTTACAATACGTTCATTGGCGTTCACATGCACTTTGACGCTACCCTGGTAACTCTAGATCGTATTGAATCCCTTATCTATTTGAGACGAATCCCTGAGGCCGTCAAGCTAGCGCAAAGAATGGAGAAGAAACTGAGAGCCTGGGGCTTGAGAGATGACACTCTCCGTCTATGGGGAATGATTGGCCGGGCGATAGAGCTTGGGGAGTTCATCGCGGCCGGATTCTCGGGGAGAATCGCCGCTCATCTCAGAGTAAACTGGATTCCCCGCCCTTCTCGCGTGGATATTCAAACTGACGAACGGGGCATCAGACAGTGATTGAGACTCCGCTATACACCCTCCTGGAGATTGCTGAGAAGACCGGCATCAATGCTACGACACTTTCAAAATACGTCAGCCAATATGCCTCTCGAATTCCGTGCCAAGGGGAGGGAAGAAAGCGTCGATATCCCCCGGAGGCCATACCCGTCTTCCTCAAGCTCCGGGAGGAAGGCTTGGCGAGGAAGGGGAGGCCCCGCAAGGAACCCCTCATCATCACCCAACAGGTGTTCACTGGAGAGGATCGCCAGCTCTTAGGCGAGATAGGGCAAGCTTTGGAGAAAATCGGGAAGGTTCTCCAGAGGGTCGCCTCGAGGAAATAGCCTGGGGCCGGTGCCGTCCCGGAGTCTGTCACCGGCGGTAGAATTCCACCGGCACCGCCATGTCCGAAACCGGCCCCAGCCCTTCCCGTTCCCGTGGGCGCCGCCGTCTGCGCCGGATCGCCTGGACCTCGTTCGCCGTCCTGGTGGTGCTGCCGGTATTGCTTGTCGTCGGGGTCGTGGTCGCGCTGCGGGGCGCGGCGGTGCGGCGGGTGGTGCTGGACCGGCTCTCGACGGTGCTGCGGCAGGACTACGGGCTTGCCTTCGCGGCCGAGGACTTCTCGCCTCTCTGG
>JBAPYB010000360.1:0-14171 GCA_049284515.1 Thermoanaerobaculia bacterium | reverse complement strand
GTACAATCCCAAGTGGACTTCGACGACGTACACAATGCTGCTGCTTCGCGATTTCGGCCTGCCACCCGCCAACGAGCAGGCGCAAAAGGCGTGCTCGCTTCTCCTCGACAATGGGCTCCGGCCCGATGGGGGCGTCAATTTTGTCCGTGGCGCCCGCGGCGAGACCTGTGTTACCGGCATGACGCTTTCCCTCCTTTCCTACTGTCAGTACGACGACGAGCGGCTCGACACGATCGCTGACCACCTGCTTGAACTGCAGATGCCTGACGGAGGGTGGAACTGCCGGCGTAGCGCAACCCATGCGTCGGTCAATTCGACCATCAGCGTGCTCGAGGGGCTGCGGCTGTACGAGCTGTGCCGCCGGCGCAGGTTGCAGGAGTTGCGCACAGCGCAGCGACGCGCCCGTGAGTTCCTCCTCATCCACCGCCTCTTTCGCTCGCACCGAACCGGCAGAGTCATCAAGTCTGAATTCAAGAAATTCTCTTTCCCGCCGCGGTGGCACTACGACATCTTGCGTGCTCTCGACTATTTCCAAAGCGTCAACGCGCCTCGCGATCGGCGTCTCGCTGAAGCCATCGACATCGTCCGTACGAAGAGGGGCTCTGACGGCCGTTGGTCGTTGGAGAGCTACTACAAGGGCAAGTCCTTCTTCGAGCTGGAGCGCCTCGGCATGCCGAGCCGCTGGAACACGCTCCGTGCGTTGAGGGTGCTGAAGTGGTGGGAGCTGGGAGCGCCGCACGACAAGGTGAACCCGATGGAAGTTGGCTGACTTCGCCGAGGGAGACCCCGTGGACTTCAATCTCGACGACGCTCTTGCGGTACTGGAAACCACTCCGGCGACGCTCTCGACGCTTCTTTCCGGGCTGGAGTGGCCCTCGCCGTTCCGCGGTACGTCGGTGCCAGCGTTCTTCATGCCTCGGGAGTCGATGCTTTATCCGCGGCAGGCCAGGCGAAAATCTCTTCGGTCGGCGGCCCGAGTGGCTGGGTGATGGGGTCGATCCCGCTCAGCTCGAGAACCTGCGTTTTGAACCACTCGTCGAACTCGGCATGCGACGCGGAGTACTGCTCCGCCCGTTTTGTGGGCTCGTCGACGTCTGTCACTGCGATGACCCAGAGCCCAGTGGGCGTCTCCTGCAGGTTCCAGGACTCAGACTTTACGCCGAAGCAGGTATAGAAGTGCGCCACCTCGGCCGCGCGGTCAGTCGTCAGGGACTTGACGAAGGCCCGTACAACGTTTTCCTTCCCCGCCAGTACTGGGAAAGCTCGGACTACCAAGGACATGATTCCTCCCTTCTGCCACCGCGCCGCCAGCCATTGGACCTGCCGCCGGTGGGAAGGTTCATTCTATAACTCCTTTCTCGAAGGCGGTTCGGCAGGCAAGGTCCCCCTGAGCTGACAGACGACCGCCGGCGCAGCGGGACCCCACCGACTTCAGGTAGGCGCGTGCCGCTTAGGGGACCGGAGACCTGAAGGTCTCCATGGCGTTGAAGGAGGAGATCTTGATCGTGTCCCCGTAGCCAGGAACGCTGAACGTCATGCCATAGTCCACCCTGACGGGCTGTCCGCTGCCGCAGGCCACGTTAGGATCGGTGTTGCAAGTTTGTGTGACCACCGAGCCGTCCGGACAAACGATGATCATTTCGCAGTTCGCCCAGCCTATCGGTAGACGAGCCGCTGTGGGTGACATCTTGCAGCCGATCTGGTTGGCCGCGGTGATGAGGCTCGATTGATCGCTGATGCCCATCGGATAACGATCAACTGGATCGGAGCTCTGGGAATCGAAGCCGGTCAGCCCGGTTTCCAGGCAGTGGGCCGTACCCTGAGCCGCCGCTACTGCGGCCTTGTGCCGGTAGTGGCTGACGCTGGGCACGATCAGGGTCGAGAGAATTCCAATCAGAGTGACGACGATGAGCAGCTCAATCAGAGTGAAGCCGGACTGTTTTCTTGGCGACATGTGCAATCCTCCTCTGTCGGAGGGCGCCGAGTTTTTCAGCTCCCCCGGGGGCGGCTCGCGGCTCGATGCCGTGAGCCGATGCGTGTCGACCGATCGAACGGCGGTGATTTGAGCAAGGGCCGTGCCGGCTGCTGCTCCAGAAAGTAAATTCAATCGTCTCAATCGTTTGCCGATTTAATTGGCGAGGAAGGATTGACAAAAACCAGCCATCCAGATGCGAAGAGGTTCACGGTACTTCATTCAGGAACACACAAGATTGATTGTGGTTGCGTGGGGCGCCGACTCCGGGGGCCGAGCCTTAATTTTCTACGCAATATTCGTCGGCGTAATTGCCACTTCGCGCCAGCTCTGATCGAAGAGGCAAACCTGAGACGAGAGCGTCACAAGTCGGTGGCTCGCGCCATGCACTCCAGCCATGACAGACTCGTACCCCGGGAGGAACGAATCGATGAGCGCTACTGCAAGCCTGAAGAAGCCGACGCTGCGAGCCCTGGCCGACGGCGATCCGGAGGAGCTCACCCGCGCCGTCTCCACGATGCGCCCGGCCGATCTGGCCGAGGAGATGGACCGGCTGCCCGTCGCGCCCGCGGCGCGGGTATTGGCCGCCTTGCCGTTCGATCTCGCCGTGCAGGTCTTCGACGAGCCGGAGCTCACGAAGCGGCGCCGGCTGTTCGAGAACCTGCCGGCCCAACAGGCCGTGGCCCTGCTCGAGGCCATGTCGGCCGACCAGCAGGCGGACCTCTTCCGGGAGCTGCCGGAGGCCGAACGGTCCCGATTCCTCGCGGCCCTCCAGCCGTCGACCCGGGAGACGCTCAACGAGCTCCTGGCGTATCCGCCTACCACCGCCGGCGGCATCATGACGACGGAGTTTCTCAGCGTCCCGGCCGACTGGACGGTCGAGCAGGTCCTGGCGGACGTCCGCAAGGTGGCGCGCGAAAAGGAGACGGTCTACGCCATCTACGTCGTGGACCCCAAGGATGGCCACCTGGCCCACGTCGTGTCGTTGCGCGACCTGCTCGTCGCCGAGCCGGGAGCCGGAGTCCTGGACGTCGGCAAGAGGCGCCCGCCCCTGACCGTCCACGCGCGGGACAGCCGGGACGACGTCACCGCCCTGATCTCGAAGTACAACCTGCTCGCAGCACCCGTGGTCGACGACGCCGGCCGGCTCCTCGGCATCGTCACCGTGGACGACGTCATCGATGCGATCGTCGCCGAGCAGACGCAGCAGGCCCAGCGCCTCGGCGGCATGGAAGCCCTCGACAAACCGTATACCCAGATCGGCTTCCTCACCATGATTCGCAAGCGCGCCGGCTGGCTCTGCGTCCTCTTCCTCTCCGAGATGCTCACCGCCACGGCGATGCAGCACTTCGAAGGCGAGCTGAGCCGGGCGATCGTCCTTACGCTGTTCATTCCACTGATCATGAGCTCGGGCGGCAACTCGGGCTCGCAGGCGACGTCGCTGATCGTGCGCGCCCTGGCGCTGCGCGAATTGCGGCTCGGCGATTGGTGGCGGATCGCCCTGCGCGAGTTGCCGACCGGGATCACGCTCGGCGCCATTCTCGGCGTGATCGGCATCGCGCGCATCTTCCTCTGGCAGCACCTCCACTTTTTCGACTACGGTGTGCATTGGAAGCTGGTGGCGCTCACCATTGGAGCGGCGCTCGTCGGCGTCATCACCTTCGGCTCGCTCGCCGGCTCGATGCTCCCCTTCCTGCTGCGGCGGCTCGGCTTCGATCCCGCCGTCTCCTCGGCCCCCTTCGTCGCCACCCTGGTCGACGTCACCGGCTTGGATCATCTACTTCAGCGTCGCCTTCCTCATCCTGCACGGGACGCTGCTGTAGGGCGGGCGCCGGCCTTGACCGCGCCGTCCGCCGCAGCCTAGGCTGTCGGCATGAAGATCGACGTCACCCCGGGCCGGGTCAAGGCCGCGCGCATCATCGCCATGGCCGCCGATGCCATCCAGATCGGCGGCTTCGCAGTCTTCCTGCCGGGCTATGCCTCACCCTTCGACGACGTGCTCGACGTGGCCGTGGGCGTGGCCCTGACGTGGCTGGTGGGCTGGCACTGGTCGTTCCTGCCCGGCTTCCTCGTCGAGCTCGTGCCCGGCATGGACCTCATTCCCACCTGGACGGCGGCCATCTTCCTTGCCACCCGCGGGCAGGGCAATAGGGCGGAGCCCGAGCCCGAGCCGATGAAGGTGATCACTCCCGAAAAGCGGTAGGGTTGATGGGTCCGGAGACTGAAGCCCGCCCCGAAACAAAAAGAGATATAGAGATATTAAAAAGCCCTCCTCTCTCCAGCCGGTAAGGGGCGTGGGGGTGAGAGAGGAGGGAAAGGGTGAGGTTCGGACTTGGCAATCATCCTTGGTGTCTTTGAGGTCTCTGCGTCCCTGTTGTCCTTTAGGTCGTTGATTTCGTGCACCAGCTCATTCTTAGAGCACAAGCCATGCCAGGAGAAACCAGGAGAGCCGCGTTACGGTGCTTCGACTGAGCCGATGTCAGGGTTCGCGCCTTGCGGACGCTTGATTACGCGTTGATCGGTGGTGATGCCGGTTATCATGACCGCCGCGTCGATCGCGGGACTGCCGGTGAGCAGCAGGTGCGTCGAGGTCGGGCCGCCATTGTCGGCCAGGGGACCCAGCTTCGCGTCCAATCCGTTCTTGTCGCCCGTTTGCGTAAAGGCAGCGGCGCAGGAAGTGTCCCTCGAGAGATTATGCCCGAGCGACACAAAGTTCTGCGACTCACCGCCGCAATTGCTGGCTGAGTTGCTCGACAGCAGCGTATTCTGGAACGACATGGTTGGCACCGCCATGTGTATACCTGCGCCATGGCCGCCCAAAACAGAACTGGCGGAGTTGTTGTTGGCGACGGTCGTAAAGCGCATGACCGCCCTGCCGGCATGATGGAAGACTCCGCCGCCCTCGGCTATGCTCTCATTTCCGCTGATGGTGCAGTTTGTGTAAGTGGCATTCCCTTCCGCGGAAATTCCGCCGCCCTCTGCCGCCGTATTGCCTCTCACGGTTGACGCGGTCAGGGTAAGCTCGTTTGTGAAGGCAATTCCCCCTCCGCTCTGACTCGCCTGGTTTCCGATCAAGGTGGATTGGTCCACCGCCAGAATCCCGCCGCTGGAAATCGCGCCGCCGAATTTGGCTGAATTCCCGGAAAAAGTCGAAAGCGCCACCGCCGCTTTCGACTGGTTGTTGAGAGCTGGGTATCGCTTGGGATCGGCTCTCCCTATCTCTTTGGATAGGGAGCTGCACCGGCGCAGCCGTCAGCGGTCCCGCAACTCCAGATTGCTGATCAAACGGTGAAGATAGGTGGGATTGAGATCCAGCCGCTCGGCGGCCTTGGTGACGTTGCCGCCGGCCTGGTCGAGGGCGTCGAGGATCATTCGCCTTTTGAAGTCGTTGACGCTCTCGTGGTAGGCGCCCACGGGGCCGGTGGCGGTGGCGGGGGCGGTTTCGAGCATGGTCTCGGGCAGGTCCTCGGGGCGGATGAGCTCGCCTTCACCGAGGACGAGGGCGCGCTCGATCGAGTTGGCGAGCTCGCGCACGTTGCCGGGCCAGCCGTAGCGCTGGAGGCAGGCACGGGCCTCGGGGGTGAAGCCGGCGATGCGACGGCCCAGCCGGCGGCTGAACAGGGCCGCGAAGTGGCTAGCCAGGAGGGCGATGTCCTCCCTGCGCTCGCGCAGGGCGGGCAGCATCAGGGTGATGACGTTCAGGCGATAGAAGAGGTCCTCGCGGAAGGTCCCTTCGCGCATCGCTTTTTCCAGGTCGCGGTTGGTGGCGGCCACCACCCGCACGTCGGCCTTGAGCGGACGGGTGCCGCCCACGCGCTCGTACTCCCGTTCCTGGAGCACCCGCAGGAGCTTGGCCTGAAGCCGTGGCGGCAGCTCGCCCACCTCGTCGAGGAACAGCGTGCCGCCCTCGGCCGCTTCGATCCGTCCCGTCTTGCGGTCCACGGCGCCGGTGAAGGCCCCTTTCTCGTGACCGAAAAGCTCGCTTTCGAGCAGCGTCTCCGAGAGCGTGGCGCAGTTGATGGCCACGAAGGGGCGGCTGGCCCGCCGGCTGCCGCGATGAAGGGAGCGGGCCGCGACCTCCTTGCCCGTGCCGCTCTCGCCGCGCAGCAGGACGGTGGAGTCCGCGGGCGCCACGCGGGCGAGCAGCCGGCCGATCTCCTTCATCCGCGGGCTCTCGCCCACCATGTCGGTGTCGAGGGCTGCCTCGATGCGCTGGTTCTCCTGCCGCAGCCACTCCAGCAGGCGGGCGTTGGCGAGGGCTGCAGAGGCGATGCCCGCGACGGCGGTGAGGAGGTCCAGATGGCGCTCGTCGAAGCGGGTGCCGAAATCGCGGGTATCCAGATAGAGAACACCGGATGGCCCTTTGTCTCCGGTCAGCCTTTCGCCGGTCAGGGGCGCTGCGATCAGGGACTGCAGCCGGGCCGCCGCGACGCTCGCGCCCCAATTTCCCGTCTCCTCCGGGACGTTGTTGGCCAGCACGGCCGTGCCCTCGGCCACGATCCGCTCGACCAGGGTGCGGGAGACGCCGAAAGGCGCGACCGATCCCTGGCGGTCCAGGGCGAAGGAGCTGACGGGCTCGGCGGTCCCCGCGGTCTCCGCGATATCGGCGTCGAAGAGCAGGACGGTGGCGCGCTCGGCGGGGATGGTCTCGAGGACCAGCTCCAGCAGCCGGCGGGCGATGGGCTCGGTGGCGTGGAGGGCGTGGAGGTCGTTGCCGATGCGCAGCAACGCCTGGAGGTCGCGGGCGGTGCGCGCCTCGGGAGGGAGGGCCGCCTGGAGCGCCTCGGGCCGCAGGTAGCGGGACTCGGCGGGGATGATGTGCGAGGTGCTCCCCACCGTGAAGCTCGCGCCGTCGAGGAGGACGGAGTCCGGCCGGGCCGCGGCCTCCTCTTCCCGGGTCTGGAAGAGGAAGAGGGAGCTGCCGAGAGCGATCAGGTCGCCGGGCTCGAGATCCCGCTGGCGCACCGGTACGCCGTTGACGAAGGTGCCGTGGCGGCTGTCGAGGTCGCGCAGGCTGAAGCGCCCGCCGTCCGCCTCCAGCACGCAGTGGTGCCGCGAGACGGCGAGGTCGCGCAGGTGGACGGTATTGCCATGGTCGCGGCCGAGCGTCAGCCGCTCCGCCTGGAGGGCGAAGGTCTGGCCGGCCAGCGGACCGGAGACGGCGATCAGTCGTGGGCTCAACGTGAGTCTCTCTCTTGGACTGGATACAGTCTATCTGATCGGATACTCCCTGCGCAGCGGCGACGGCGGCTCAATCTCCTTGGGAATCAAGGAGTTCGAGGAGAAACGGCGCGCTTCCGGAGCCTGGCACCGGCCGTGCTCTTCCCGGAGAGCGGACTGGAGCTGGGAAAGGAGATTGGCGATGAGCTTGAGGATTGCATCGGGCGCGCTGACCCAGGGGGAATTCGCAATGCTGCGAGCTGCCGCCACCGGGACCTCGCACACGCTGACGGTGAAAGTGGACGTGACGGCCCGGCCTGCGACCTTCAGCATCTCGCAGCGAAGCCTGCCCATCGAGAACGGCGACACGGTCGTCTGGAAGCTCGTCGCCCAGCAACGCGGCAACCCGCCGTTGAGCAACCTCGACCTGGAGGTGGTTTTCGACCACCTGCCGAGCTCCGCGCCCAGGCCGCTGGACATCAACTCCAGGATCAGCATCGACGTCAGCGAAGTGGAGGCGAGCGAAGGAACGGCCTACGTTGCAAGGTATTCGATCTTGTTGAACGGCGTGCCCCTCGAACCCCTTTTCCTTGGGGAGGGGCCGCAGCTCGTCATCGACAAGATGTGTGTGCCGCCGTCGCAGGGTCCCCGCCGTTTGCGGGAGTAGTTGGTGCGGTGAACGAAACCGAACGGACGATCCATTGAAAGGAGAATACAATGAGCAAGCAGGAATCCTACGCAGTGTTGACCGAGCAGGAAAATCTCTTTGGACCCAGGGCTACCAGCACCGGTACCACCCACACGCTCACCGTTTTGGTGGACCTGAGCGCCGCGCCGAAAACCGTGAGCGTTTCGGATCCAAGCCTGCACATCCACAACGGCGATCGCGTGGTCTGGGATTTCAAAGACAAAACCGGCGGCAAACTGAGCTTGGCAGACCCCTCAAAGTTGGCCGTCGTTTTCATCGACAAGCTCGAGTCCGCGCCGGAAGCCGCCAGCTCGGATCCCAAGATCGGCCTCGATGCCAGCGAGAACACGCCCGACAGTGGCACTGGGGATCCATACACAGCGAATTACCAAATAAAGCTGGGCACCGATATTCTTCGCAGGCCCATACGCACTCCGGGAGATACCCAGCTCGTAATCGACGGCTTGGGCAAGCCGCCGGGCACGGCTCCTAGGTCTCCCCACGACCCGTACCGTCGCCCTGTGGTCTAGCCAGGTCGCGAGGCGCCGGGGACTCAAGGGTGGGAGGGAGCCCCCGGCGCCTCGCGGAGGATCTCACGAAACTCCGGATCGTTCTTGAGAGAGTTGAAAGCCGGGAGATTGAACCAGTAAGCCTTGACGCCCTTGTCCAAGGCGTTCTTGATGTTGACGAGGGCGGAGTTGCGTTCGCCGGCCAAGGCATACACCAGGGGAGCGGATTGCAGGACGTTGAGGTCGTCCGCGTTCTGGCGCAGGGCTTTCTGAGTGATCTCCACCGCCTCCCGCTTGCGTCCCAGGTGGGCCAGGCACTGGGCCTGGGTCATGCTGGCGTCGACCGAGAGGCCCCCGGGGGGACGGTTCTTCTCGATGTCCCGCAGCACCTCCTGGAAATGCTCCTGAGCCTCCCGCGTGCGGCCCAGCGCAAGCTCGGCTTCGGCCAGGTTCAGGGTGACGTCGACCTGCCCCGGATCGAGCGCCAAGGCCTTGTGAAAAGCGGCGATGGCCTCCTCGTAGCGCCCCAGGAGCACCCGGATGACGCCGAGATTCGTGAAGTTGTTCCGCTCCGGCGCCTTGGCGATCAGCTCTTGAAAGATCTGCTCGGCGTTTTTCAAATCACCGAACAGAAGCTCGATTCTGGCGAGTTGGGTCAAGGCCCAGACGTTGTTGGGAGAGGCCGCGAGAAGCTTTCTCAAATGTTGGCGAGCGTCGTCGACGTGGCCCGTCCGGGCTTCGAGATCGGCGAGGGCGAAGAGGTTGCGCCAGGAGGGGAAGCGTTCGGCGGCGGAGCGCAGTGCGGAGAGCGCCTCGTCCATGCGGCCTTCCCGCTCGGCAAAGGCAGCCCGCCACAGGAAGACTCGCGGATCGCCAGGCAGCAGAGATTCGAGCTGCTTCAAGGTGGCGGCCGCGACTTGCGGCTGGTCGCCTGCCAGCTCGACGTCGAACTGGACCTCCAGCGGGCGGGAGTCATTCGGAGCCAGCCTCTGTGCCTCCTGAATGAGTGCCAGCGCCTGCTCGCGGTAGGCGACTTCCTTGGTGGATTCGAAGCGGCTCAGGAGGGTTCGCGCCGCGAGCACCCGGGCCTCCAGGAAGCGGGGGGATTGCGCGATGACGCTTTCGAGACGCCGCAGGTCGTCCTGGGACGGCACGCTCCCGGAGTCGATGCCCTGCTTGACCTTCAGGAACGCAGCGTAATCCTCGTCCCGGACGTCTTGCGCGAAGGTTCCCGGTCGCTGGCGCCGGTCCGGATAGCCGCGCCTCAGGTGGATGCTCACCGCATCGGCCATGAACCGGAGGTCCGAGGCCTCGATGGGGGTATCGAAGGTTTCGGTCCAGGCAACCTCGCCGTCCGCACCCCGCACCCGGCGCAAGGTGATCCTCCCCACGCCTCCGGCCTGATCCAGCGTCGCCACCAGGACCTCGTCTGCGGCCGCGGCTTTCGCCATCTCGGGCAGCGACGCAGGCGCCCCCATGAGCTGGGAGGGATCGACGGCGGCTACGCCTTCGAGCCCGCTCAAGGTGCTGAGGCAGGTGGTGAGGACCCCCGACGCCGCGAGTTGCAGCCGCTCGTCCTTGCCGTTCACCTGGGGCCGCGGCACGACGACCCGGACCGGTGCCGCGACCGCGGCGTTCTCTCCCGGGTGCCGGGTCCAGACGAGGAAGGATGCGACTCCCAGGATGGCGGTACCGATCGCGGCAATCGTGAGCGATCGGAGCCGGCGTTGCCGGGTGACGACGGACATCCCCGCCGTCGAGCCCTGGGCGGCGGCGGTGCGGGTGAGGGCCACGGCCGTGCTGGCTTCGCGGGCGCCGGTGGAAAGCTCGCTGACGCTGAGCTGGACGGGCGCGATCGACTCCGGGGTGGGGCTCCCCAGGGCGCGGACCACGGCCCCGGCGTCCTGCGGGCGGTCCTCCGGAGCCTTGGCGAGGAGCCGGGTGACAAGGGCGCTGAGCCCGGGCGGGACCTCCGGCCGGACGGCGGCGACGGGCGGCGGCTGGTAGTTCAAGACCCGCAGCAGGGTCTCGCGGGGCGTCGCCGCCAGGAACGGCGAGACGCCGGTCAGCATGTGGTAGAGGAGGATGCCGAGCGAGAAGAGGTCGGAGCGGGCGTCCGCCTCGCCGCCGGACGCCTGCTCGGGCGACATGGCATGGCAGGTGCCGATGATGAAGCCGTGCTGGGTGAGGATCACCTCGTCGGTGGCGCCCGTCAGCCGGCGGGCGAGGCCGAAGTCGAGCACCCGGGCGTGCCCGGCGGGGGTGACGATAACGTTGTCGGCCTTGAGGTCGCGGTGCACGATGCCGGCGGCGTGGGCGGCGGCGAGGCCGTCGGCGATCTCCCGGGCCAGACGCACGGCGAAATCGAGGGACAGAGGGCTCTCGCTCAGCCGCGCGCCGAGGGTACGCCCCTCGACGTACTCCATGACGATGCAGTCGCCTTCGTCGTCGGCGATCAGGTCGTGGACCTGGACGATCGCCGAATGGTTGAGGCTGGCGACGGCGCGGGCCTCCCGCAGCAGGCGCCGCCGCAGGGAGGGCGCCATCTCGGCGTCGCCGCGGATGCGCTTGATCGCCACCTTGCGCCGCAACCGGTCGTCCCAGGCGAGGAAGACCTCACCCATGCCGCCCCGGCCGAGGCGGCTCAGGACCCGGTAGGAGCCGATGCGCTCCGGCAGGTCGGCGCGCGCCGCGGAGGCCTCGTTGCCGGAGCCCGGCGGCGGAGGCGCGGGCTCATCCATAGGACTTCTCCCAGTTCTCCAGGACCTCTCATTGAGGAGTTACGCGCATTATACGCGCAAGGGACAGCAAGGACCCCAGCGACAGCAGGGACAAGAAAATCCGCTGTCGGCACGGTGTCAGAGGGTGTCTGAAAAGTCGCCGGTGTCCCCTTCGAATCCTCACCCCCGGCCCCTCTCCCGGCGGGGGTGGCTGGGAGACGGGAGAGGGGGAAAGGGGGTGAGGATTCGAAGGGCAGACGGGTCCAGGCAGCAAGGGCTTTTGAAACACCCTCTGCTTACGGCGCCAGCGAATAGGCGTGCAGGGCCGCGGCGGCCTCCCCGAGGACGCGCTCGAAGGCTTCGAGGCGGAAGACGGTCTCGGCGGTCTGGCCGTCGCGGCAGGCCTGGGCCAGGCCCTCGATCTCGGTGAAGGCGGCGCGCAGGAGCTTCGCGGCCTGCGCATCCGGCGGCTCCAGCGCCACCGGGTCGTTCAGCAGAGAGCCGTTGGCGGTCATCATCGCCTCGCAGGATTGGCCCAGCGACTCGCCTGTGGTGCCCGCCTTGCGCAGGCGGAGGTAGCTGGCGAGCGCCGACTTGACCGGCCCGACTTTCGCCGTGTAGCCGGAATACCAGGTCCGCATCGCCCGCGCCTGATCCTCCGGCGACGGCGGCGGCTTCTCCACGGCTTTGACCCTTGGTATCGCCTCCTCGGGCTTGTCCCGCTTCCTGTACCACTTGTTGAGAGCGGCCTCGTGCTCGTTTTCCGTCTGGCTCTGGACCTGCTGAACCGACTGCCACTCCCGCTGGTCGCGATCGTAGTCCTTGGCAGGGAGGGCGGCGGCCGGACGATTCTGCCGGCGGGAGGCGACCCGGGCCGCCGCCAGGTTCGAGCCATATTTGTGGAGGGCGAACTGGGTGTCCGTCGCGCTGACCGCATAGAGGGGGAGCAGCTTCTCCTCGGCGGCCCGGTAGCTGTTTTCGGCGAAATCCAGGGTGCCGCGATACTGCGCCAACCGCCGCGGCTGCCTGGCGGCGAGGCAGACCTGATCCTGGGCCCCGGACAGCGCGTCCACGGCTTTGGCGACCTCGGGCGGCGCCTCGGCCCGGACCTGCGGCAGCAGGCCCTGGATCACGTCCTGGGCCGCGTCCGCCGCCGCCAGCTCTTCGGCATCCTCGGCGAGGTACTTCTTGAACACTTCCGAGAGTTGAGGGGGGGCCTTGCCCTCATCCCTGACGGCGCCCGCCGCCGCCATGGCCCGGGCCTGGGAGATCCTCAGCTCGGCCGCCTCTTGCGCCGCGGCCCGGCCCCGGGGAGTCTTCTGGTTGCGGAGCTCCGCTTCCTCTTCCGCTGCGGCCAGCGCCCGGGTGGCCCTTTCGGTACGCAGGTCCGCCTCTTCTTTCTCGTAGGCCTCGGCCCGGGAGGTCTTCAGGGCGCGGTCCACCTCCTCCTCCGCCGTGGCCAGGCGCTGGACGCCGTCCTGGCCGATCCTGGCGCAACGCGCTTCGTTGTCCCGGATGAGAACGATGGCCTCGGGCGTCGCCTGCAGGACGGCCGGCGGCTTGCCGTGATCGCGGCCACAACCTGTAGCGAATGTCAGCAGCGTGATCGCCAGTCCCGCTGGGAGCCTCCGTCGCATGCCCTTACCTCCTTGGAGCACGTGTGTGCCATTGATTCTATAATGTACGCTGTCCCGATTGCATTTCCAGGAAGCCACCGCATGATGCCTACGACGAGAGCCGCCGCTGCCATAGCTCTCCTCTCCGCGATGATCGCCGCCGGCGGCGCCCTCGCGGCTCCGGCCCCGGCCGGACCGCGCCCGCTCACCGAGGCCGAAAGGCAGGGCGTGGTCTTCGCCACGGAGTACCTGGAGCGGGGGCCCGCGGCCTGGTGGGATCACCTGTCGCGCACGTCGCCCCTGCGCCGCCTGGGGCGCGACGCCGCGCTGGCCGAGATCGAGGTGCGGGCCGGCTCGCCCGCCGAGGCGCAGTGGGAGCTCCAGGTCGCCTCTCCCCGGCTCTCCGCCTCCGGTGCCGTCTTCGGCCTGCAGTTCCCCTCGGGAGTCGACGACACCTTGACCCTCGGCCTCGTGCAGGAGGGCGGAGGCTGGAAGATCGACTCGCTGCGGATTTCCGCCGAGCCGGTGGCCGGGAGCGCTGCGCGGGCTGCGATGGCTGCGATGAGTGCGCCGGCTGCGGGCGCTGCCGGATCTCCCGGCGAAGCGGAGGCCAAGCCGCCGGCCTCTACTCTCCACCTCGACAGGCCGCCCCTGTGGCTGGTCGGCGGCATCGGCGGCATCGGCCTGTTCCTCTTGATGCTGGCCTGGGACCAGCGTTCGAGGCGGGGCCTCGCCGCAGGGCTGGGAATCGCCGGAGCCCTGGTGGTGATGGCAGCCTCGGCCGCCCTGTTTCTGCCGCGGGCGGCGGCA
The DNA here is from genome assembly GCA_049284515.1 of Thermoanaerobaculia bacterium. GTDB lineage: Bacteria > Acidobacteriota > Thermoanaerobaculia > Multivoradales > UBA5704 > DATARR01. The sequence goes on along the minus strand of JBAPYB010000360.1, from coordinate 696 downwards.
TCCCGGGGCGCCGTGGAGGAGGCGGTGAAGCCCGGCGGCGAGCGGGGCTTCACGGAGCTGCGTTCGCTGCTGCCGCTGCGCCAGGCGCTCACCCAGCCGGGAGGGACCGTGCCGGAGGCGGCGCCGGCCGTCGTCCATGGCCCCGGTGGCGCCGGCCGCGTCGCCAGCCTCTGGTGGGCGCAGCATCTCCTGGGGCGCATGGATTTCCAGGGCGTCGACGGCATTCTCGCCGGTTTCCCGTCGCCGGGGGGCTTTCCGCTCGCCGAGCTGCTGCGGGGCCGCCTGGCGTTCCTGCGTCTCCAGGAGATGCCCACCGCGACCGCCTACCAACGGGCCGTCACCGCCGCCGGGCAGCAGGAGGGGTTGCTGTCGGAAAGCGCCCAGGCGTTCCTGGTGCTGGGTTTCCACGAGCATGCCCGCGAGTTCCTGGACCAGCTCCAGAGTCTCGGGTCGCGGCGGGCCGACACCTACCTGGCGTTGGCGGAGCTGGCGGTGTTGGACCACCGGATCGGGGTGGGGGAAGACTATTTCCGCACCGCCTGGAAGTTGCAGCCGAGCCCGCGCTCCGCGGTGATCGACCGGCCGGCGCTGCTCGCCTTCTTCCAGAACCCCCAGATCCGGCGGCTGGTGAACCTGGACTCGGCGGCGGAGCCCGTGGTGGCCTGCCCGGAGGTCTCCCGCCGCGCCCTGTCGCTG
>JBAPYB010000359.1:0-2717 GCA_049284515.1 Thermoanaerobaculia bacterium | reverse complement strand
CGTCACCGCCGCGCCGTCGCGCTGGGCGGCCGCGAGCTCGAAGCCCGCCGGCATGGCGAACGTGAGCTGCTGGGCGCCACGGTTTCGCACCTCCGCCCAGAGCTGGTAGGAGGCCCGGCCCGCCTCGCCGATCACCACGTCCACCAGCAGGCGGTCGATCTGGGAAGCCAGCACTTCCGTGCGTTCGGCCCACTCCGCCGTCCAGCGGGGAGGGCGGGCCGCATCGGCCACGGCGTAGAGCTTGCCCTCGGCCGTCTTCAGCGAAGCGGGAAGCCGCGCCGCGTCGGCGTCGCCCGCCGTCCGGAGGGAGCCGGGATCGGCAAGGCTGAGGAGACCGTCGCCCTTGAGCACGGCCTTGGCGAAGAACGCCGTGTGGGCGGCGCCCACGGGCACGAGCAGCGGGGTCGCGAAGGCGTCCTTCGGCTCGCCCGTCAATTCCAGCTCGACGGCGAAGGTCTCCTCGACGGGAGCCTGCGGCGTGACCACCAGCGTCCTGCCGTCCATCTTCCAGCCGGCGCCACCCTGCACCGAGGCGACCTCCAGCCCCTCGGGAACCGGCACCCGCAGCTCCGCGAGCCGCCCCTGGGCGACGCGCGCCTCGATCCAGCCGAGCACGCGCAGCCGGGTGCGGGAGAGCACCGCCGCCGTGGCGGACGTCGCCTCCCAGCGCAGCGGCAGAAGAGCCCGGGCCGGCAGCGTGGCCCGTCCCGAGAGCGTCCAGTGCGCATCCCCGCCGGGGAGGGCGACGAAGCTCCAGGGCTTCCCGGCTGTCTTGCCATCCTGGGGGCTCATCTGGCCGGCGCCGTCGATCTCCACCTCCTCCACCGCCGCCGGCACGGCGATTTGCCCGCGCACCACGGCGGCAGGGGGCAGCCTCAGGCCGAAGCGCCAGGTCGGGCGGGTGGCCGTCTCGTCGTGGTACACGGGCACGGCGGATTCGAGCCGCACCTCGTGCCGGCCGTGTCCCCGGACGTGCAGGACCCATCCGGTGCCCGAAGCGGCCGTCGCGTCCACCCGTCCCTCGACGCCCGCGAGATCGGCGTGAATGAACGAGCCCGGATCACCCAGCGGCACCGTCTGCCACTTGTCGTCGTAGAGCGTCAGGCGCAACCGCTGCGCCACCCGGGCGCTCACCGGCCCGGCGGTGACGTCGAAGTCGGCCAGCTCCAGGGCGAAGGGGGCGGGGGGCGGCGTCAGCGTCTCCGGCGCCGGATTGGCGCGGGCACGCAGGTCTTCGTACTGGGTCAGGGGCAGCGACACCTGCTGCGCTCCGGCCACGCCGGTAATGCCGGCGATACCGGCCAGGAGCGTCATCAGCATCGGCAGCATCGCAAGCCCTACGAGCTTCTCGGGTTTCATGGTCATTCCTCCTTAGATCCTTGGACGCAGTCTAGGAGGGAAAGAACACCATCCCGAAGAAACGGGCGTTCGTCCCATGGGGACGGCAGGTCGTCCCGGCCCCGAGGCGGCCTCCTGAGATAGACTGGCAGCCTCATTTACCGACGGGTTCGACGGGTTCGACGGGTTCGACGGACCCGACGGGCGCGAGCGATGCCTTCCGGAACCTCCAGAGACTTGCAGCGACGGGTCACTCCCTTTCGCGCGCCGAACCGTCTCCAAGCGGGCCGGGCGGCGCTGGCCCGCGGCGCCTGGGAGGAGGCCAGACACGCTTTCGAGTCGGTGCTCGTCAGCGAGGACAATCCCGAGGCGCTCGAAGGCCTGGCGCTGGCCTGCTGGTGGCTCGACCTGGCCGACGTCGTCTTCAGCTCCCGCGAACGCGCCTATCGCCTGTATCGCGAGCGCGGCGACGTGGCCGCGGCGGCGCGGGTCGCCGTATGGATCGGTTGGGACTACTCGGCCTTCCGCGGCGAACAGGCGGTGGCGAACGGCTGGATGCAACGCGCGCACCAGTTGCTCGACGGCCTGGCCGATACGCCTGAGCACGCGTGGCTCGCGGTGCGCGAGGGCGTGTTCGCGCTGCTCGAAGACGCGGATCCCGACCGGGCCCGCGCCCTCGCCGCCGAGGCGATCCGCATCGGGCGCGCGACAGGTGCCGTCGACTTCGAGATGATCGGGCGCGCGCTGCACGGCCTCGTGCGCGTCGTCGCCGGCGAGGTCGCCGACGGCATGCGGGAGCTCGACGGCGTCAACGCCGCCGTGCTGGCCGGGGAAGTCGCCGACCCGGTCGCCATCGGCCTCTCCTGCTGCTATCTCGTCAATGCCTGCGAGCGCGTTCGCGACGGCGACCGCGCCGCGCAATGGTGCGACCGGCTCAAGGGATTCTGCGCGCAATGGGGGCTGCGGCCATTGCTGGCCATGTGCCGCACGCAGTACGCCTCGGTGTGCGTGTGGCGGGGCGCCTGGTCGGAGGCGGAACAGGAGCTGACCACGGCCACGGCGGAGCTGGCGGCGAGCCGGCCGGCCATGGCCGCCGAAGGCCAGGCACGGCTCGGGCAGCTTCGCCGCCTGCAAGGCCGGCTCGACGAGGCGACAGCGCTCTTCGATCAGGCCGGCCACCATCCGATCGCCTCGCTCGGCCGCGCCGCCCTGGCGATCGATCGCGGCGATCCCAGCCGCGCCGCCGATCTCACGGAGCGCTATCTGCGCCATCTGGCGAAGAGCAACCAGACCGAACGCGCGCCGGGCCTGGAGCTGCTCGTCCGCGCCAGCACCGAGACCGGAGAGCTGGAGCGCGCCCGGGCCGCGCTGGCCGAGCT
>JBAPYB010000358.1:0-1574 GCA_049284515.1 Thermoanaerobaculia bacterium | reverse complement strand
CACCCCCAAGCGCTGGGACCGCATCGTCGAGCTCGCCGCCGGGCTGGGCGCCGAGCTCCCCGCGGCGCCGGACGCCCGCGCCCTCAACGAGTTCCTGGAGCAGCGCCACCAGCAGGACCCCGTCCGCTTCCCGGACCTGTCGCTCTCGGTCATCAAGCTGTTGGGACCGGGCGAGTACGTGGCCGATCCGCCGGGCGGCGACCCGCCGGGGCACTTCGGGCTGGCGGTCCGCGACTACACCCACGCCACGGCGCCCAACCGACGCTATCCCGACCTCATCACCCAACGCCTGCTCAAGGCGGCGTTCGGGAAGAGCTCGCCGCCCTACTCGCTCGACGAGCTGGCGCAGCTCGGCCAGCACTGCACCGAGCAGGAGGACGCCGCCCAGAAGGTCGAGCGCCAGGTGCGCAAGTCCGCGGCGGCCCTGCTGCTGGAAAACCGGGTGGGCGACACCTTCGACGCCATCGTCACCGGCGCCGCCGACAAGGGAACCTGGGTGCGCACGCTTCACCCCCTGGTCGAGGGCCGCCTCGAGCAGGGCTTCCGCGGGCTCGACGTGGGCGACCGGGTGCGGGTCCGCCTGCTCTCCACCGACGTCGAGCGCGGCTTCATCGATTTCGCCCGGGAGAATCATGGCCAAGCCCATTCCTGAAAGGCCGTTCAACCCGTCCAGCTTCTTTGCCTTCCGCACGCCTCTCCTCCCCTACGAGGAGCTGGAGGCCTTCTCCGCGGACCTGGCGGCGCCGGCGGCCCTCGGCAATCCCGATCCCACGGTCCTGGAGGCCGCTCTCGCCACCGACCGCGAGCGGTTGCGCGCCCGCCTCGCCGCCCTGGCCGCCCGTCCGGAAGTGCTGGAGGCCGTGTATCTCGCCTCGCCCTCGCTCTACGACAGCCTGGCGCTCTGGCAGGCGGCTCCCGACAGCAAGAAGGGAGCGAGGGCCGAGCGCGCCCTGCTGCGCTACGTCTACCGGATGGCGGCGCGGGCCACTCCCTTCGGCCTGTTTTCCGGCTGCTCGCTGGGGGACATCGCCGCCACCCCCGGCTCTCCCACCCGCATCGCCGTAGCCCCTCGCGCCGCCTACGAGCGGCACACCCGGCTGGACATGGACTATCTCTTCGCCCTCTGCGAGGACTTGGGGCGCGATCCGCAAGTGCGCGAGGCCCTCCTGTACCGGCCGAACTCCAGCCTCTATCGCGCCGCCGGCCGGCTGCGCTACGCCGAGGCGCGCCTGGAGAACAAGGTGCGCTCCCACCACCTGGTGGCAGTCGACGTCTCCGACTACCTGGAAGAGGCCCTGCGCCGCGCCGAGGGCGGGGCCCGTGTCCGCGACCTCGTCGACGCGCTGGTGGCCTTCGATCCCGACGGCGAGGTCACCCCGGAGGAGGCGTCCGAGTTCGTCACCGAGCTGATCGACAGCCAGATCCTGGTCTCCGACCTCTCCACTCCGGTCACCGGCCCCGAGGCCATTCACGACGTCATCGCGCAGCTCAGCAGCCTGCCCCCGACCGTCACCGCCGCCGCCAGCGCCGTCGAGCGCCTGGTGCGGGTGCGCGACGAGCTCACGGCCCTGGAC
>JBAPYB010000357.1:0-2559 GCA_049284515.1 Thermoanaerobaculia bacterium | reverse complement strand
GCCCGGCGCACGCGGCCGGCGGGCAGTCCCCGCCGCTCCTCCCGGCGGACGCGGCGCTCGATCTGCTCGAATAGGCTGGCATCGCGCGCCAGGAGCACGGCCCGCGCGGCCATCAGAAGGACGTCGCAGTCTTCCGGCCCGATGAGGTCGGCCCGCAGGACGAAGGCATCGCCGCGCTGCGGGTCCGGCCCGTTCCCGCCGCGATGAAGCCCCTGGCTGGCGCGAACCGCGGCTTCGAGCGCGGCTTGCAGATCCTGGACGTAGGACGGCGCCTTCTCGTTGAGGATCACGAGATCGATGCTCAAGCCCTTGGTACGGAGGTACTCGTGGGCCTGGAGGAGCTGGCGGACGATGCCGATGTCGTCGATCTCGTCGATGCGCACCAATACGATGGGCAGATCGCCGGAGATGCCGTGTGCCCAGAGCGCCGTGACCCCTTTCGTATTGCGTTGCAGCACCTCGACGGGAGCGCGCAGGGAAGGGTCTGAAAAGAGGACGCGGTTGGCGAGGCGCTGGAAGAGATTGGCGTCCTCGGGCGTAATGCCGAGGTGCCGGAGCTGCACCTGCGCCTGCGTCCAGGCCATCGCCGCCGCCCGCTCGAAGGCCGCCGGATCGCGGTACTTGTCGGCGAGGGTGATCGCCGCTTCGCGGCTGGACGCCACCAGGGTGGTGAAGGTGACGCGCACGGTGGCGCCGGGAGCGAGGCGCACCCGGCGCCGCAGGCTGAAGATCGGATCGAGCACCGCGCCGGCCGTATTCAGCAGATCCTTGCCGTCGATCACCGAGTTGGGCGTGCGCACTCCGCGCCCGCGGCCGAGGAAGCGCGCACGGTCGGTCTCGTATTGAACCTCGCGGCTGGATTCCTCGGTGTCGGCGGCCGCGACGGCGGTCACGTGCGCCGCCCAGATCCGGGGCTCGTCGTCGGAGCGCGGCCGCCGCGTGGCGAGCAGCGCGCCGAGGTTGGCAACCCATTCGGTCTCCACGAACAGGTTCGAGAAGGCGGGATGAGCGAGGTCGGCGGCGGGCGGAGCGATCACGATCTCGGCGTAGGAGGTGATCTCGATCTCCCGCGTCTTCAGGCCGTAATTGGTGAGCGACACGCGGCGCAGCTCGGCATCGTCCTCGGGCGTCACCACCACCTCCAGCCGGCTGCCGATCGAGCCGTCGCGCCGCTCGATCTCCGCGCGGTCCTCGGAGAAGGCGGCCTCGTAGCGGTCCGGCTCGACGCCGCTCGCCTGGTAGCCCGCCGACCACACCTCGCCGCTCTGCGGATCGCGATAGAAGAGGAAGCTGCCCCAGCAGTCGCGCGTCGTGTCCTCGCGGAAGCGGGTGACCGCCAGCTCCTGGAAGCGGCTGTAGCCCGAGCCGGCCGCCGTCAGCATCACCGCGTAGCGGCCGTTGCCCAGCAGATGGGTCCTGGGCACGGAGTGGTGCGGCGAGGAATAGCGGCGAACGGCCGGCGACGTCAGGGCGCCCGACTGCGCGGCGGCGGCCACTTCCTCGGCCCGCGGCCGGGCCACCGCCACGTCGCGGGGCGTCCGCTCCTGCAGCAGCAATTCGGTCGCCTGCACGATGGGCGCGGCGTGGAAGCGGGCGGGCATGCCGCCGTCCCCGCGCACGTCGAGGACGTTGGCGAGCGACAGCAAGGCCATGCCCTGGTGATGGGCCATGTAGGCGTGCACCACGGCGCGGCTCTGCTTTTCGGGCAGCCGGCCGGCCGTGTAGTCGATCGCCTCGTAGAAGCCGTAGCGCCCGCGGGCTCCGGCGCCCGTGAGATCCGCGAAGTTGAGCACCGCGGCTGCGGGCTCGAGCATGGCGGCGAGCGCCGTGGCATAAGGCGCCACCACCACGTCCTCGGAGAGCCCCCGCTTGAGGCCGAGGCCCGGCACGCCGAAATTCGAATATTGATAGGTCAGCTCGAGGTCGCGGGCGTTGAACGCCGATTCCGAGACCCCCCACGGCACGGCGCGCTCGTTGCCGTATTGAATCTGCCGCTGCACCACCAGCCGGCAGGTCTGATCGAGCAGGCTGTGGGCGGGAGAGCGCATCACCAGCGCCGGCATCAGGTACTCGAACATCGAGCCCGACCACGAGATGAGCGCCGCGCCCCGGCGCACCGGCGTCAGCGGCCGGCCGAGCTGAAACCAGTGCGCCACCGGGACGTCCCCCTTGGCGATGGCGATGAAGCTCGCCAGGCGCGCCTCGGAAGCGAGCAGGTCGTAGAAGCTCGCATCGAGCTCGCCGCGGTCGACGCGGCCGATCGAAAAAAGCTTCCGCGCCGGATCGTACAGAAAGCCGAACTTCATCTCCGTGAAGAATTGGGAGGCGACGCGCGAGATCTCCTCCAGCCGGTGCAACAGGGTTTCGGAAGGCAGGAGACTGTCGCCCGCGGCGGCCGCGTCGTACAGGTCCCGCGTGTGGCTCTCGACGCCTCCTTGAGCGAGCTCGGCCCAGTCCAGCGTCTCCCGCCAGGCGCCGGCGTCGGGGCCCTCCTTCTGCTCGCGGGCGAGGGCCCGGGCCACGTCCACCACGGCGTGCAGCCCCTGGGCCAGCTCCGCC
>JBAPYB010000356.1:0-23844 GCA_049284515.1 Thermoanaerobaculia bacterium | reverse complement strand
TGCAGGGCGGGTCGAGCCCCCTCCCGACCCTCCAGACCCGCCCCTACACGAAGTAAAGTTAGCGCCTATGCTCCCCCTGGGAGAGGGGCCGGGGGTGAGGCTTCGAAGGGGATCAGGCCGAGCTCCCGCCCCTTGAGCACGGCCTGGACCCGGCGGTTGACCCCCAGCTTATCGAACACGCGGGAGGAGTGGGTCTTGACCGTGTTCTCGGAGACGAAGAGCCGCTCGCCGATCTCCCGGTTGCTCAGGCCCTCCGCGATGAGCCCGAGGATCTCGTGCTCGCGCGGGGTGATTCCGAGCTCCTTGAGCCTCCCGGCGTCGAGCACGAAAGGCCCGCCCTCCGGGACGCGGACCTCCTTGATCACCGTCACCTCCCGGGACCGCGCCCACTGCAGCCCGAGGTAGATCCCCAGCGCGGAGAAGATCGCCGCCACCAGACCGCCATAGATCTCGCCGGGGTAGGTGCGGACGACGTACTGGTATTCGAGGATCTTGAGCAGCGCCAGGAGCACACCGCCTGCCAGCCCATAGAGGATGACCCGTCTCACGGGCGGGAGCATAGCGCGCCCGGTGTCCGAAGGGCGCGCCAAAGTTCCCTTCAGGGGGTGCTGTTTCCTAGCATTTATGCCCGGGCGGGGCTGCCAACCCATAGGCGTTAACTTTGGTCTCAAAGCTTCGAGTAGGGGCGGGTCTGGGCGGCAGGTTGGGGGCTCGACCCGCCCTGATTTCGACGATTCGCCCGTCGCAGGGCGGGTCGCGCCCCCTCCCGCCCCTCCAGACCCGCCCCTACACGAAGCACAGTTAGCGCCTATGGGCTGCCAACCGGAGGCGGTCTGACCAAGGACCTTCTGAAAGGCCTGGACGATGAACCCCGGGCTCTCGCCGGCGGCTGCTCTCCACTAGACTTCGCCGGTGCCCAGTGCCTCACCCAGCGATCTGGCCCACGTGCTCTGGCTCGGCGGCTCGGCCTGCACCGGCAAGACCACGGCGGCACGGTCCCTCGCAGCCCTGTACGGGCTCACCCTCTACTCCTGCGACGAGCGCTTCGAAGAGCACCGGCATCGGGCCTCGCCCGAGCGCCACCCACACTTTCACCGCCTCATGGACCGGCCCCCCGAGGAGCTGTGGGCGCCGCCGGTCGCGGAGCAGGTGCGGGATCTCCTCCTCTTCTATAAGGATGAGCTCGCCATGGTCGTCGAGGACCTGCGGAGCCTCTCCGGCCCGGTGATCGCCGAAGGCGTCGGCCTGCTCCCGGACCTCGTCGCCGAGCTCCTCGCCGAGCCGCACCGGGCCTGCTGGCTCATCGCCACGGCCGAATTCCGCCGCCGGCACTACCCGAGCCGGAACCTGGCGAGCCTGCTCGCCCGCTGCCCCGATCCCCAACTCGCCTATGAGACCTGGATGGCCCGCGACGACGAGATCGCCCGCCGCCTCGCCGCCGAAGCCGCCGCCCGTGCCCTCCCCTGCCTCGTCGTCGACGGCGGCAGCACGGAAGCGGCGACCGTGGCAGCGCTAGCTCAGCAATTTCGCCTGGCGGACTAGCTCGGCTCGACCGTCGCGAGCCAACTTCTGTATTCGGTCAGGATGGGCCCCTGACGCGCCAGTTCTCCCGCCAGCGCGAGCCCGCATCCGGCGCCTCCTTTTCGTACCACGTCGGCTGCATGCTCTTGAACTCTGCCAGGGCTGGACGGACGGTCTGCTCCCAGAATGCCTCCACGTCGTCGAAGGTTCGCAGACGGGATGGCCGCTGGGGATCGTAGGCGGCGAGCAGCTCGCGCATCCTGGCTCCCAGCCAGGCGACCTGGCCGGCGACCATCTTCCGCCCTGCCTCCCGGCCGGCCAAGGCGGCGTCGGCTCCTTGGGCGAACCGCTCGCCGGGTGGTGCCGGCCCGAGCCGTGACGGATCGACGCAGGCGGGCTCCAGGGCCCAGAGCTGCGAGGTCTCCACCTTGCCGGCGTGGTCGCCGTCGGCGCCGTCGCCCGGAAAGCCGGGATTGGCCTCGAAGTCCGGCAGCCCATAAAGCCGCATGCGGGTGAGCGGCTGCAGCCAGTCAACCAGGGTCCGGAGATCCAGATAGTTCGGGCCGTAGTGCCCGGTGAGCAGGATGGCGGCGTGGAAGCCCAGCACCTCGGCGGCGCGGACGTGATAGCAGACGTTCTTGAAATGGACCCAGGGCGGAACCGCCGTGAGCCACGGCCGGGCCTCGCCGATCTCCCGCTCCGCCCAGATGGCGTAGCCCCCGAGCTCGTGGACGTGCCAGAAATCGGCCGGGGCCACGATGCCGCCATGCCGCCGCGCCGCCCGAACCGCGAGGCCGTGGGCCTTCAATCCATCGAGCCCGAGGGCATTCTGCGGACCGTGCGGCTCGCACAGGCCATAGGGGAAATAGACGGCCGGAGTGGCCGCGAACGCCGCCTCCAGCTCGTGCGGCAGCATGCGCTCCCAGCGCACCTCATGTCGGGCCATGGAGAGGAGCTTATCCTGCGCCTCGCCCGGGACACCAGTTCCCAAAAGGGTCTGCCGGTTAGGGGTCTCCCGGCTTTTTCGGCGGGCCGAACGGCTCGATCTGCGGGTTCGAGTACGAGCCGGAGACGCCTCCGGCGCCTTCGAGACGGGTCGCCACGCTCTCGTCGACCAGGATCGCGTAGAGGCGCTTTTCGGGGCTGACTGAGACCACTCCAAACTCGGAATCGACCTCTTCAGGGCCGAGCCCGAGCTTGGCGCGGAGGTGCGGCAGCGTTGCCTCGGACGGATCGAGCTCGAGGGTAACCATTCGCGTTGCCATGGCTGAGTCTACCATTCCGTCGAGCGCCGGCATCCGCAGGCTACGGGAGAGCGGCCAGCAGCGCGGCCGCATCGAGAAGCCCCCAACCATAGTCGAAATCGAAGCCCGTCTGGCCCTGATCCACGGCGGTCTTGAAGAGGAGCGATCGAAGCTGGAAGGGGGAAAGCTGGGCGGTCGAATACTGGGAGCGAACCGCCGCGACGACCCCTGCCGCGACCGGACAGGCCGCCGAGGTTCCGCTGTCCGCCGGAAAGACTCCCGACCCCACGAAGTGCGTGTAGGTCGAGAGGTCCGGTTTGTTGGCGCTCAGCCGGCCGGGCCCCTGGGAGGAGTAGCCCACGCGGGACTTGTCGATGCCCACGCCCGCCACGCTCAAAACGGCCGGATGCGAGTTTGCACCACAGATCGGAGGCATGCCGCCAAAGCTGCACCGGCCGTCGGGACAGTCCGTCCCGCAGTTGCCGGCGGCGAACAGGATGTCGGCGCCCGCCGCTTCCAGGCTCGCAACGGTGAGGTTGAAGAGATGATTGGGATTGTCGCTGTAGTTGCCTGGATGCCCTGGAGGGAAATCCCAGGAGGGTGAAAACATCCCCCAACTGTTGCTGATGACCATCGCGCGATTCGCGGCGGGCATGGCTTCCAGAAGAGTCCGCAGCTTGCTGTAGGCGAGGACGGCATCGCTCAGGAGGCCCGCCATCGCCGTGGACCCCGGGGTGGTCGAGAGCAGCACTGCATAGTCGAGAAACGTCGCCGCCGGCGCCGCGATGCCGGCGTCGTACGCGCACATCGTGCCGTGATTGACGGGGTGGCCCCCTGCCGTCGTCACCACCCCGGACGGCGCCCAACTGTTGGCGACGTCCAGGTTGGGGTTCCGGCCATGGTTCTGCAGGTATGCGAGGTTGATCCCCGTATCGACGATGGCCAGGTAGACGCCCCCGCCGTCCATGTTCGCGGCGGCGAGGTCGCTCACGGCGAGAAGACTCGCGACGTCAGCGTCAGTGCCCGCGGCTGGATCGCCCGGGCAGATGATGTTCGACTCGATGAGCGGATCAGAAAAGACGCCCACGACGTCGGGGTGCGAGGCCACTGCCGCGTAGGTTCCCGCCTGTGCGGAGCCGTCGGGAATCTGTCCACGCACGAAATAGGTGGACTCGGCCGGCTCCAAGGAGAAGACCATGGGCTGCCCGAGCGACTGCATGGCCGCGCCCGAGAGGGTCTTCACACCCGGCACCTGGACGGGCGGGTAGGTCGGGTCGATCGTGAGGCCGGGAACGGCGGCTTCGACGGCGGCACTGAGGGCAGGCGCCGGAACGGCACTCATGGCGGCGACATGAGCCGCTCCGGACGAACGCAACTGGACCAGGACTTTCATCAGGTGTCCTCCTTTGCCCCTTCTAGACGGACTCGATACCGAGTTTCTCCGAAAGCCACCCCACATTTTGCCTGCGATGGTGTCTCAATGAAAAGAGTCGCTGCCGAAGGTCCTCAGACGGTCTCGGCCGGAGAGCCTTCCCGCGGGCCGTGGCGGCTAACCGTAACGCTTAAAGGAGTCATGTCAATGAGCTATGGACGTCAAACCATCCTCCTCACTCTGGCAGTCGCGTTCCTATCTCTCCTAGCTCCGGCAACGGTGCTCGGCCAAGCCGGAGGATCGCTCGATCTCGGCTCGCTGCTGCGCGGGCGCGATCCGGACACCCTGATCAGCAGTCTGAAGGATGAGGAGGAGGAAAAAGAGGTCAGGGGCCGCTGGGCCAAGCAGGTGGTGGAGGACTCGCATATCGCGGCGGAGCGGAATCAGAGCGATCTCTATCCCGAGATTCACCCCAAGCTCTACCCCAACCCCAGTCTCCAGGCCTATGTCAACCGGCTGGGACAGTCGCTCATCCCCAAGGAGGCGCCGGACAACGTCTTCGTTACCTTCAAGATCCTCGAGGATCCCTTGCCCTACGTTGAATCCCTCTCCACCGGCACGATCTACCTGAGCTCCGGGATGATCTCGCTTCTCGACAACGAGTCGCAACTGGCTTTTCTCCTCATGCGCGAAGCAAGTCACGTCCTGCTCTCGCATCATCTTTATCAGGCCGTCCAAGAGAAAATTGCGGAGAAGAGAGCCAACAAGATGAGGATGATCGGGACCGTGTTGGGCGCGGTAGTCGGCGGCGCCATAGGCGGCAAGAAGGATGCCGTCAAGGGAGCAGCCATAGGGTTTACGGCAGCAGAGGTCGTCGAACAGGTGCGGCGTTACCGCTTCTCGAAGGAGCTCCAGCTCGAGTCGGACCAATTCGCGACTCAGGTGCTGCTGCAGCAAGGCTTCGACGCCCGCGAGGCGCCGACGCTCATGGCCAAGGTCGGCAACATCGTCCGCCGCAGCGGTGCCGCGGTCGAGTTTGCCTTCGCCGATGCCGGCGATCTCCCCCAGCGCTCCACCAAGGTCAAGGAGCTCCTCGGCAGCGCCTACCAACCGGTCGTCGCCAGTATCCTCGCCGGCAAAGGATTCCGCATGTCCTCGCCGCGCTATAGCCAGCTCATGTCGGAGCTCAAACGAGACAACGGCTTGCTGGCCTTGAAGCTGGACCTTTTCGTCATCGCGCGCGCGAACCTCGAGGAGGCGGCCGCCGTCCGCACGGACGATCCGCTCACCATGTACGGCCTCGGGGTGCTTTACCGCACGGTCGGCCGCACCGACGAGGACGTCGCCCGGGCCGCGAGCTATCTCAAGTCGGCGATGCAGTTCGACGAAATCCGCCATCGATTCCCCGAGGCCTATCTCCAGTACGCCGTCGAGCTGCTGAGCCGCGAGGACCCCCAACGCTATCCGGAGATCCAGCGGGCGCTCCGGAGCTATGTCGTGCTCTATCAGCGGAACTCGGGCGGTGTTCTGCCGCGGGAGATGCCGTTCGTTTATGACTACCTCGACTTGACCGGAGATCGCGGTTGGATCGCGTACAAGGTCAACAACGTGAGCTCCAACGCACCGTACCAGCTCACGGGAGATGCGAAGATCGACGGCAGCGTCCAGCCGGCAGAGAATCGTTCAATCAAGAAGTAGAAGGGGGTCCTCTCTTGCAAACCATAAAGTGGATTGTCGGGCTGGGTGCAGTGCTGGCTGGACTGTGGATCTCCGCCCCTCCCGGTGAAGGTGTCGAAGCGCCCCTCGCGCCGGGGGCCATCCAACTCGAGCTTCCAGAGCTCGGTGCCCAGAGATACGCGCCGGGAGTTCTGCGGGTCCCAGAGCCGGAGAAAATCCGGCGCCTCGTCCTGCACATCCCGCTGACCCGGGTCCATCAGGCATTTCCGAAGATCAACACCATCGGCACCGGCCTCGTCCAGACGATCAGGGCTCGCCAGGACGAAGTGCTCTGCGAGCTCGATCTCTCGCGCAACCAGGGGCGCTACTACGCCCTGAGCGCTGCGGACAACACCGTGGAGATCAAGGTCGTGCCCAAACCCGGAGCCGATCCGCTGTACGCCAAGTGGGTCATCGCGCCGCCCAAGGAGCCGCAGGCCTGGAAAACCCAGCAGCGCCTGGCGGGCGGCGAGGGCTCGTTGGCAGGAACGGAAATGGGCACCGAAGGCTTGGTGGTGCTGGAAGAGCTCGAGGATGGCCGGCTGAGCAAGCTCGACAAGGGGATCACCACCGCCAAACGGATCTTCCTCCAAGCGCGCTTCCAGCGGCGGGAGGAATCCGTGTCGCTGCGAATCCATTGGGAAGGCGAGGAGGGAACCGAAAGAACGTTCTCCGTCGGCAGTTGGCATGGCGGATCAACCGGCAAAGGGGGGAAGGCTGCTGGTGAGAGCCTGCCAGCGCTGGAGGGCGACGTGGAGCTCAAACTGGGTCAGAACCGGGTGGATGTCGAGGTGATGCACGGTTACACGGCCCTCTCCCGCAGCACCTATCGGATTTACCGGCGGGCTCCAAGCGCGCCCACGGCGGTGATCGGCGAAAAGTGGGCGGTCGTCATTGGAATCTCCGACTATCGGGCGGACGGCCTCAGCCTGCGGTACGCTGACCGCGACGCCGAGGCGATCCGCGATTTCTTGATCGAAAAGGGCGGCTTCCGGCCCGAGCGGGTGCGGTTCCTCAGCGATCAGCGCGCCACCCATGAGGGCGTCCGCACGGCGCTCTTCAGCTTCCTGGCCGGGACGCAGCCTGAGGACATGGTCTTGATATTCCTGGCCGGACACGGCGTGCAGGACACCGTCAATCCCGACAACTTCTTCTTCCTGGCTCACGACTCCGAGCCAGGGAATTTGGGTGGAACGGCGATCCCGATGTGGGACCTGGGCAACGTCATGGACTATACCATTCGCGCTCAGCGCATCCTGGTCTTCGCGGATACCTGCCACAGCGGTGCCGCGCTGGACCGGGGAGGGGTGAAGGACGGCAAGAATCTCAATTTTTTCAACAAGTATCTCGAGGTGCTCGCGAGGAAAAAAGGGCGCCTCGTCCTGACGGCGAGCCAGGCTCACGAAAGCTCATTGGAAACGGCGAAGCTCGCCCACGGGGTGTTTACCCATTCCGTCCTCGTCGGGCTCGGCGGAGCCGCGGACGACAACCCCCCCGATGGGGTCGTCACCGTCGGCGAGCTGGTCGATTACGTCCAGGCCAAGGTTCCGGAAGAAACGGCGGGAGAACAGCATCCATCCTACAGCGAACAAGGCTTCGACATGAACTTCCCCTTGGCATATGTGCGACGAGAGAAGGCCTCGAAACACTGAAGGGACCCTCCAGTCCAATGAGGTATGAGAGCTTTTCGATGCGCATCGAGCCCTCGGCCGGAGGCTCGTATGCCGTGTCCGTGCAATCGCCGCAGGGCGAAGGGCAGGGAACGTTTCAAGTCCTTCGGATCGATGAGTCGCCCTGGACAGAGGCCGAGCCCAGCAGCGGATTCCGGGACCTTGGTGCTCAGCGCCCAAGCCGGGAGGCGACGGCGCTCGACGCGGGAAAGGAGCTGTTTCGAGCCCTCTTCAGGGATGAGGTTGCCAACCTGTTCCACGCCAGCCTCGGCAGCCTTCGGGGGAGAGATCAGGGTCTGCGGATCAACATCTCGATCGACCCACGGCGGGCTGAATTGGCCCCTCTCCAGAAGCTGTCCTGGGAGCTGCTCTGCCGCCCTGAGACCGAGGACTTTCTCTGTCTGAGCCGTCGTACACCTGTGGTCCGCTCTCTGGAGGCGCATCGGGAACGGCGGCCGTCGATTCCCCGCCCGCGCCGGCTGCGAATTCTCGCGGTAGCGGCGGGCCCGAGAGATTACCCCTCGCTCGCCCTGGCACAGGAGCTCATAAGTCTCAAAGCGGCCTGGAAAGGCCAGGAGAAGGCTGTCGAGATCGTATTTTTGGAGCGAGGAGGGTTGGAAGAGATGCGCCAAGCCCTGCTGCAGGCGCCTTTTCACATCCTCCATTTCATGGGGCATGGGAAATTCGACCCGGAGAGCGGCGAGGGGGCGCTCCTCTTCGAGCGGCACGATGGCACGGACCAGCCCTTCGAGGGGCGGCGTCTGGCCCAGTTGCTCCACGATTTCGAATCGCTGCGCCTCGTCGTCCTCAACGCCTGCCATACGGCGGATGCCGCCGGATCGCAGGGGCCGAATCCGTTCGCTGGAGTGGCTTCGTCCCTGGTGATGGGCGGTGTCCCCGCCGTCGTGGCGATGACCGGGCCCGTGTCGGATCTCGCGGCCGTGGCCTTCAGCCGCACGTTCTATCAGAGGCTGGCTGCCGGAGATGCCATCGAAGCGGCCATGACCGAGGGCCGTCTCGCGATCCAGCGCGCCGAGCCGGGGGACGGTGCCTGGGCGACGCCCACCCTGTTCCTGCGCAGCCCCGACGGCATGCTCTTTGCTCCCCGCTCGACGGTCTGGTTTCGCCGTGCCGCCCTCCTGGCGGGCGGTGTCATGGCTCTAGTGCTCATTTCGATCCTTGCCTTGGGCATTCGCCGGGAGCGCCGCAGCGGCGAGGTGATGCGGCTTACCAATGACGGAGTCGGCCTTCTGGAGCTCGGCAGAAAGGAAGACGCCCTAAAAGCCTTCCGCTCCGCGCTGGCAATAGAACCGGACAACGCTGCAACCCTGGGAAACCTGGCTGCCGTGGAAATGCAGCTCGGCGACGATGAGGCAGCCCTCACACACGCTCAGGCGGCCGTGAGAGCAGCCCCCAGGGAGGCTGTCCATCGCTACAACCTCGGCAATCTGTTGGCGCTCAAGAAGCGTTACGAGGAAGCTCTCACCAGTCTCCGGCGGGCGATCGAGATCGATCCCGGCTATACGAACGCTTACAACGAGCTCGGCAACGTCTACCTTGAGCTCGATCGTCCGGCCGAAGCCCGCAAGGCTTTCGCAGCCGGCCTGAGCCGCGATCACACGCTGGCTAGGCTCCACAAGAATCTCGCCAGAGCGGCCCTCGCCGAGGGACATCCGGAAGAAGCGATCCGCCATCTGGAAACGGCTCTGTCGTTCTATTCTCCTGCCGACCCTACCGGGAAGGCCGAGGCCAGCTACCGGCTGGCAACCGCCCTGGCGGCGGCAGGCCGCAACACCGAGGTCTGCGCGGCGCTGCAAAAGTTCGAGGTCCTCGATCCGCAACTGCTGAGCCCGTTCGCGAAAAACGCAACGCTGCTGGCGGGGCAACACAGGTGTGCTCCATGGCCTTGATCGATCCCCGGCGAGCCCTCATCGGAACCATCCTCTTTCTCCTGGCGAGCCAGGGCGCCGCGCAGAAATCCGCGGATCTGACCGCCATCCTGACCCAGATCGAAGGCCAGGTGACTGTCTCCTCGGCGAGCTCCTCGGCGAGCCGGGAGGAATTTCGGTCTGTGCGCCGTGCTTCGCAGCGCCAGATCCTTCGCCGAGGGGAGGTTGTCCACGTTCCCTCCGGCGCCCAGGCAGCCTTGATCTGCTCGACCGAGACGCTGGTAAGCCTGACCGGACCGCGGGATTGGATCCTCGACGCAACGGCCTGCGGGCAAGGCCTTCCACTCCCGGAAAGCTCCTATCGGAATTTGGCGTCGTATGCGGGGAGAATCCTGCCCAGGAACGGTGCCCTGCTGCTCGAGCTCGAGACACGGAACGGGGAAGTGGGGCTCGGCCCGATTCTCTTGAGCCCGCGCAACACAGCGGTCATGGATGCCTGCCCTCTCCTCGTCTGGACTCGAGTCTCAGATGCCGCCGAATACGAGATCGAGGTCCGCGGGCCGGTCGCAACCTCGATCCGATTGGCAGCAGGCGACCTCCATTGCGGCCACGGCTCGGGTCCCTGGCACGATCTCGACGTCTGTTCCTGGGTGCCCTCCGGCAAGTGGCCCGCGCTGGTGCCTGAAACGCCTGTTTTCCTGAGATTCGGTTCTCGCCAGGCCCTGACGGCCTCGCTGCGCCAGGTCCGCGAGGTCTACCAGATCCACCGCCTGCCGGTAAACGATCAGCGCAGCGTGCAGGAAGTTCTGCGTCAGATCGCCGGGCTTCCCTTGGACAAGGCGAGCCGCCTTCTTCTGACCGCCGGAGCCTACGCTCAAGGCGGGCTGTACGCCGACGCGATCACCAGCTATTCCGAGGCGCTGCAAGCCAAGGAGATGCCCGAGGCGCGAGTGACCCTGGGCGACCTCTACCTGGCGATCGGTCTGACAGCGCTCGCCGACCGTGAGTATCGTCAGGTCCTGGCAGGTGCTCCTGATGCCGCTGCGCAGGCTGCGGCCGAGCTCGGCCTCGGCCAGGCGGCCTACTCCCGCAAGCTCTTCAGCGATGCGCGAGCGCATTTCGAGCGGGCTCACGAGCTCTACACCACACTCGACCTGCCGGCCGAGGCGGAGGCCGCGCGAGCTGCGGCCGCAATAGCTGCCCCGAGTCTTCGCTAGAATCCATCGCGATGCCCCCTTCCGCGCTGACCGCAGAGCAACGCCTCTTCTTCACCACCGCTCCCGAGGAACGACTCCTGGCTTCCGAGGAATGACTCCTGGCTTCCGAGGAATGACTCCTGGCTTCCGAGGAATGACTCCTGGCTCCCGAGGAATGACTCCTGGCTCCCGAGGAGCCGCCGCAGGCTCCCGAGGAGTGACCGCAGGAGCCCGAGGAGTGACCGCAGGAGCCCGAGGAGTGACCGCAGGAGTCCGAGGAGTGACCGCAGGGCTCCGAGGAGTGACCGCAGGGCTCCGAGGAGCGATCGCAGCTAGGGTTGAAACGACCGGAGACGTGCGGGAAGCGACCTTCTACCGCCTTGGGCGCCGGGCGCACTCTTCCACTCCAGTTCCTTCCGGAGATAAAAGGGGTCGCACTGAGCCGATCTCTGGGTCCATGGAAGTTCCAATCGGGCACAAAACTCGAAAAGAGTATTGACAATATCAACCCGATAGGGTCATCATCAGTTCGCCCAAGGCTGTTGCAGAGTTTCAAGGAGCGATTTTAGTCTTCCGTCGTCATGGAGGCGCCGGAATTTTGAACCAAGGAGGTTCACTATGCAGCAACAGAGTGTGATGGGCGCAGACAGTGTCGTAACCAACTCCCAGGAAGGGCTCCACGAGCAGCTCAAGCCCGAGCGCGTGCAGGAGGAGCTCCAGTCGATGCCCGGCTGGACGTTCAGCCCGGAGCGCCAGGCGATCAACCGGCTTCAGGAGCTGCCGGACATGCGGGTGGCGCTGGCCTTTGCCACCTTCGCGCTGGAGCTGGCGAAAGCGGAGGGGCAGCCGATGTCGGTCCTCATCGCGGACAGGCTGGTGGGTTTGACGCTGACCGGTGCGCCGGTGAACGGCACGCGGGGTGGCCTGACGTTGGCCGCGCTGGCGTTGGCGAAGCGGCTCGGCTGATCGGCAGCCGGGCTAACGAATACCTAACGAATCACTGACGAAACAGACAAGGAAGAAAGAAAGGAGACGAACATGCCATTTGCATCGTCGTACGCAGACATCATCAAGGACTGGGAGGCCCTGGAGCTCGCCATGCAGGACAACGCCGCGAACCTGCCGGCGGACATGGAGAGCCGGCGGGCGGCCTTCGTGGCGCACGTGGCCAAGGTTAAGGAACTGAAGGCGCGCCAGGACTCCCTGACGGCGGCCCGGCAGGAAACGACACAGCAGTTGAACAAGCTGATCGCGGAAGGTGTGGAGATGGCGCGAGGGCTGCGCGCGCAGGTAAGGGCCAGCCTGGGAGCGAAGAACGAGCGGTTGGTGCAGTTCGGCGTCGCGCCGCTGCGCAAGCAGCCGCCCCGTAAGCCGAAGGCGAAGACGCCGGAACCGCAGGTGCCTCCGTCCCCGGTGACCAAACCGTCCGCGGCCTAGTTGGACGCAGCAACCCACGGGGGCATGCCGGCATGCCCCCGTGGGCATTAGCCTCCCCGGCTTGCAGGGAGGCGGACGGGATAGCAAGCGAAGCTTACGGCGAAGATTAAGGCGCGCCAGGATACGGCCGGCTGTGCCGCCACGCGCGTCTTCCTTCCCCTGAAACCGCTGAGTTTCTGCGGCAGCCGGGACTTGGTACATGATCAAGGATCGAATCCGGAGCCATTGACCTGATGCCTGATCTCCTTCTCCTCAAGCTCGGCGGCAGCCTGATCACCGACAAGGCCCGCCCGGAGACCCCGCGCCGCGAGGTGATCGACCGTCTTGCCGGAGAGATCGCGGAGGCGACCGCCGGGGCGGAGGCGACCATCTCCCTGGTCGTGGCCCATGGCAGCGGCTCGTTCGGCCACGTTGCGGCACGGCAGCACGGCGTCGGCCGGGGTCCCCTCTCGGCGGAGCAGCTCGCGGGCGCCTGTTTCACGCAGGAGCGGGCCGCAGCCCTGCACCGGATCGTCGTCGCCGCCCTCCTGGCGGCCGGCGCCCGGCCCTTCTCCATTGTGCCGTCGAGCTGCGTCGTGGCCGCCGGAGGGCTGCCCGTCTCGTTCAACGCGGAGCCGCTGCTCCTGGCGTTGGAGCGCGGATTGCTGCCGGTGCTCTACGGCGACGTGGTGCTCGACCGCGAGTGGGGCGCTGCGATCTGCTCCACCGAGCGCCTCTTCCGCCTGATCGCTCCCCGGCTCCAGAGCAGCGGACTTTGTATCCGCGGGTCCATCTGGCTCGGCGAGACGGACGGCCTGTGGGATGCGGACGGGCGGACCGTTCGCCAAGTCACCGCCGCGACCTTCCCCGAAGCCCTGAAGGCCATCGGCGCGCCCGCCGGCACGGACGTCACAGGCGGCATGCGCCACCGCCTGGAGACGGCCCTGGAGCTGGCCGGTCTCGGCATCCCGTCGCTGCTCGCCAACGGCCTCACTCCGGGACTGCTGGCGCGGGCCCTTCGGGGTGAGAAGGTCACCGGCACCGAAGTGCTCTAGACGAGGGGGCCGAGGAGGTGCCCGTCGAGCGGAGAAGCAGCGCCAGAGGCTTAATTTAAGGGGCAGGCGCGGTCGGACGCGGCTGTGGCGGGCGCCATCCGATCAGCTCATAGGGCCGTTGAAACCGTCGGGGGACGGGTTCGTACGGCAGGCTCGGTATCTCCAGGCCAAGACGTGAGGCGAGCTTGGCAAGATGCTGTCGACGGCCCAGGGCCAACGCCAGTGCCTGCCGGCGCGCCAACAAGAGCAGGCTGGCAGGGTCCCCGTTGCTGCCGTCCGGCAGGGCTCCGAGCAGCGAGAGCGCCAGCGGAACCACCTGCCGGAGGAGCTCCAGATCGTCTGGCGCGAGGGAGCCTCCTCGCGCCGCCAGCAGGACGGCGTAGAAGAAGACGGGCCCGAACGCAAGCTGTTGTGCCCAATAGGCCTCCGCCCGCGGCGCCCGGGAGCGGAGCTCCGCAAACATCTGCTCGAGCACCGGTTGCCACCGCGACGTGCAGGCGGGCTCCACGCTCACAAGAGATCCTCGATGACGAAGCGGAGGTTATCCTGTACCACAGGATCGGCCTGAAAACGCCCCGGCAGCCGGTCGAAGGCCTCTTCGAGGTCGGCCTTGGTCAATCGGAACCGTTGAACGAGGAAGGTGACGTCGGCGAAGTCCTCGGGATCGAGCCGCTTCAACTCTGCCCCTCCTCGAATGAGCAGTTCCGTCGGATGCTCGAGAGCCTGATCGAGCTTTTCGAAGATCTGCCTCAGCTTGGATGCATCCATTTCGGATCTCGGCAGGAACCGATTGTAGTGACGGCGAGCGGGGCCGGCAAGCTGCCATCCCAGGGCGACCTAGACGAGGGGTGCTATCCTCTCGGACGTGCAGCCGGAGACACGACCTCGAGCCTGGCGGGAGCCCGATCTGGAGCAGCTCCTGATCGCCTCCAGCCGGACGTTCGCCCTCGCCATTCCGCTCCTCCCGGAGCCCACGCGGCGCGAGGTGACGATCTCCTACCTCCTCTTCCGCATCGCCGACACCTTCGAGGACGCCTCCTCCTGGCCCCGGTCGCTGCGCATCGCCGCCCTCGAGCGCTTCATCCGCCTCCTGGAGTCGCCGGACCGGGAGGAGGTCGAAGCCGTCGCCGGCGAGTGGGCCGAGGAGGTGCCCGTCGACCAGCCGGGCTACCGTGAGCTGCTGGTCGAGGTCCCCTTCGTCTTCGACTCCTTCCTGGCCCTCGCGCCGCAGGCCACGACGCTGATCCGCGAGCACACGGTGCGCACGGCCCACGGCATGGCGGGCTTCGTCGCCCGCACCGGCGACGACGGCGAGCTCCGCCTTCGCGATGTGGCCGATCTCCAGGCCTATTGCTACACCGTGGCCGGCATCGTGGGCGAGCTGCTGACCGAGCTCTTCATCCTCGGCCGGCCCG
Organism: Thermoanaerobaculia bacterium; assembly: GCA_049284515.1. Classification (GTDB taxonomy): domain Bacteria; phylum Acidobacteriota; class Thermoanaerobaculia; order Multivoradales; family UBA5704; genus DATARR01. The sequence continues at coordinate 9,350 of JBAPYB010000356.1, read as the reverse complement.
AGGTGGCCGCCGTGGCACCGGCCCTGCGCGAACGGGCGCGCGCCTTCGGTGAGGGGCTCCAACTCGTCAACATCCTCAAGGACTCGGCCACCGACGCCACGGAGGGCCGGCGCTACCTGCCGCAAGGAGTCGACCGTGATGCGGTGCTGGATCTCGCCCGCCGCGATCTCCAGCAGGCCGCCGAGTACGTGCTGACTCTGCAGACCGCCGGGGCGGAGCGGGGTCTCGTGGCCTTCAACGCCCTGCCCGTCCGCCTGGCCCACGCCACGCTCCTGCGCGTCGAGCAGGCGGGTCCGGGCTCGAAGATCAGCCGCTCCCAGGTCTACGCCATCGTCCAGAGCCTCAACCGGGCGCTGGACCAGGGTGAGCCGGCCGTCGAGCTGGGCTATTAGTTAGCAGTCTGATTCCACTGCCACCGCGCGCCCTTCGCGCGCGGAGCGGTGGAGGGCAGCGAGCGCAACGGTGTTCGCGCGCGTGTCGGCGAGGGTGATCCGCGGTGGCTGCCGGCCGGTGATCGCGTCTCCGAACGCCTCGACCTGCGCCACGTACGGATCGCCGCCGAGGATCCGGAGCGTTTCGACGCGGCCGCCGAGCGTGAGCATGATCGACTCGCGGAGGCCCGGCAAAAATGGCCGCTCGACGGTGATCGCGCCGCGGCTCCCGACGATTTCTATCCACGTCCGGAACGGCGTCCAGAAGCCGCAGTCGAGCTCCAGGACCGCTCCCGAGGGGAACAGGAGCCGACCGACGAACTCGACGTCGACTCCTGTCGGACCTGTCGTCTGCCGGCCGCTTGCCTCGGCTGGATCCTCGTGCAGAACGGCTCGTGCATAGCTGACAGGATAGCAGCCGACATCCCAGAGCGCCCCACCGCCGAGGCTCCGATCGAGCCGGATGTCTCCCTCCCCCGCCAGCAGGAAAGTGAATGAGCCACGCACCAGCCGTGGCCTTCCGACCGCTCCTTCCTGGACGAGATCGATCACCCGTTCCGTGAGCGCGTGATGCCGGTATGCGAACGCCTCCGTCACGATGACGCCCGCTAGCTCTGCCGCTGCCGCGACCTCATCGACTTCGGAGGCCGAGAGCGCGAGTGGCTTTTCGCACAGCACGTGCTTTCCAGCGCGGATGGCCTTCAGCGTCCAGCCGGCGTGCAGCGCATTTGGCAGCGGCAGATAGACGGCGTCGACCTCAGGGTCGTCGAGGAGGCGGTCGTACGAGGCGTACCAGCGCGGAATGCGCCAGCGGGCTGCCGTCTCGGCGGCGCGGTGTTGCGAGCGGCTGGCGGCGGCGAGGACGCGGTGGCCGGGGCAGGCCCGGATCGCGGGGACGACGACGTCGCCGATCCGTGCGCAGCCGAGGACGCCCCAGCGAATCTCTTGCCGGCCGGCCGGCTGGCTCGGTTCCTCTACGATCATCTCCCCGGAAAGGGTCTATATACTAGTTACCTCTCCCCGTCCACCGCGGGTGCCGCCATGACAAACGCCATCAGTCCCTGGGAGATGCTGCGCACCTTCCCGTTCCCCCTGGCGCTGGAGTACCAGCGCTATACCTCCGTCGCGGACCGCGATGTCGTCCGCAAGCTCGCGGCCCTGAGCGCCATGTCCGAGGTGGCTGTCCGCTATGTGACGTTCGTGCTCACCGCCGACCATCTGTCGCAGGGCGGCAAGCCGGCCATCCCGCGCTGGCTGGAGGAGCTGAAGCCGGAGAAGAAGCTGACGTTCGGAAAGTGGATCGAGGCGCTACGGGAGGTGGTGGGTCTTGCGGCGTCGCGGCCCACGTTCCTGCCGGAGGCTCGCGCCCTGCGCGACACGAGCACGCTCGATTTGCTCGACCATCTGGTCAAGGTGCGGAATGAGTGGGCGCACCCGGCGGGCGCCTTCGAGCTGGTGGACGACGAGCTCGACCTCTTGCTGCGCCGTGGCAAGCCGCTGCTCGCCCAGTGGCTGGCGTGTCTGGGTTTCCTCGCCCGCTATCCGTTGTGCATCGCTCAACGGGACGAGCTCTTCGAGGCGTCGGACGACGGAGAGGTGGCCTATTACATCCGCCGCTACATGGGAACCGAGCGCGACCACCTGGACGTGAAGCTCGAGACGGCGGACGTCCTCCTCGAGGGCCGGCCTTTTCTCCTGAACCCCTCGGCGGACGGTATCCTCTATCTCTGGCCGCTGGTGGTGGCCAGCGATCCGGAGGGAGAGGATCTGGGAGAACTCTTCGTCTTCGAGGGCTCCTCCAGCGCGAACCTCGACGCGGTCGAGTACGTCTCCATCGGCCAACGGAGGAAGATCCGCCGCGACCAGCCGGAACTCCATGCCGACCCCCTATGGCTGAGGAGCGATCATCCGGGCGTTCATATAATTGGCTCGCCCGTGCTCGCGATGGTCCACGCGACGGCAGTGGACAGACGGTTGGGCCGCACCATCGGCAAGCGCCGTCCTTACACGCTGCTGCAACGCATTGCCAGCGGCGGGATGGGGACGGTCTATCTGGCCGCCGATCCCAATGGCCGCCAGTATGCCGTCAAGGTGCTGCACACCGGCGAAGGCACGATGCTCCGCCGCTTCGAGCGCGAAATCGCCAGCCTCGGCAGGCTGGCGGCGGTCGCGGGAATCGTCGGGATCATCGATTGGGGCTCGGCCATCGGTGCGGACGGAGAAGAGCTGCGTTTCTACGTGATGGAGTACGCCGAGCGCGGCGACCTGGGGTCCTACATCCGGTACTCGGACTCGTGCGTTGCGATCGACAAGACGCAGGATCCGTTCGAGTGGGACCTTGAGCCGCGCCTGGACATCGTCGAGCGGCTGGCGGCGGCGTTGGCCGGGCTGCACGAAGCCAACCTCGTCCATCGAGACATCAAGCCGCAGAACGTGCTGCTCATGAGCGACGGGACAATCCGGCTCGCCGACCTCGGCCTGATCAGGGACCTCAACGGCCGCGACGCGATCACCAACCTCTACAGCGCCGTCGGCACCAACCAGTACATGGCGCCGGAGCAGCTTCACGTGTCGGACGAAGTCCCGGTCAAGGCGGCGGCCGACATCTTCAGCTTCGGCTTCCTGCTGTTCGAGTTGTTGTTCCGCCGCTTGCCGAAACGCGGCCGGGATGGAGCGATCACCGACCAGAAGGCGCTGCAGGCTCTCCCCGGCGTGCTCCGGAACCTCGTCATCCGCTGCACGAACCCCGACCCCGCGCGGCGCTACGCCGACGGGAGCGACCTGAAACGGGCGATCGAAGCCTCCTTTCCGGCCGTGAGACGGGCCTCGCTAACCGTGCAGACCGAGCCGGCGGGAGGTGTCGTCTACGTCGACGGCGAACGCCGCCGCGTCGGCGAGAAGCTGGATCTGCCTTCCGGTGCGCACGTCCTGGCCGGTGCGCTCGGCGACCTCGTCTGCACCACCAAAGTCATCCGGCTGCCACCGCTCGCCGACAGGGAGGTCGTACTGACGCTTGCCGGCCCGGCCACCGTGCGCGACACCGGGGCGCCCGCCGACATCGTCCTGCGCTACCTGGCACGGATCGACGCCCGCGTGTTCACCCGTTCCGTCGGCTACGGCACGGTCCGCGACCTCGAAGACAGGAACTCCTACGCCGTGTGGCAGGAGCTCAGGCGCGACTTCGGGAACAGCCCAATCGCCGCGCTGCTTGGGGTGTTGCAGCTCTCGGATGCGGACGTGCGCATGAAGGCGCTACGGCTCCTCCTGTACTATGCGATCGACGATCCGGAAGCCGTCGATCACGGTGCCGTCCAACAGTCCATCCGCTCCGAGGAGGTGCCGCTCATCGTCATGCTGTGGGTCGACTACTTGCAGCGGACGCCGCAGACGCACTGGCCGCTCCTGATCGACCTGCTGACGAGCGAGGCCGGAAGGCACCTTGCCGCCGTCCCGCAGGGGCTCCGCCGACTCGGTCAGCGGCCCGATGTCGTCGAGGCTCTGGTCCGCGTGATGCCGGCCATCCGCGACGCGGGCACGCGCGCCGAGACGGTCCGGTCCTTGGGTGGCCAGCATCCACGGGCTACGGCGACGCTGACAGAAGCAGCGCTCCACGACGTCTCGACCGCCGTTCGCGAGGCGGCGATCTGGGCCTTGGCGAAGGAGCCGCCGGCCGAAGCGTTCGACGCCATCCTCGGCTGCCTCCGCTCCGACGCCTCCTACTCGGTGCGCGTGGCTGCCTCGCGCGCCCTCCTCGGAATCGATCGAGAGCGGGCCGGCACCGAGTTCGCGAAGCTCGAAGCCGATTCTGGAGTCAAGACCGCGGTTGCGGAAGCCATGAGCTACGAGAGCTGAGCGGAGGCCGAATGAGCAGAGAGAGGCTGAGCGTCGTCATCGTGGCGTTCAACAAGCGAGCCTGGACGGCCCGGTGTCTGGCCAGCCTTCTGGAAGCGACCTATCGCCCGCTACGGTTGGTCGTCGTCGACAATGGATCGAGCGACAACACGACTGCAGTCCTGAAGGCGTTTGCGCCGCTGGCGGAGAAGGCTGGAATCGAATTCACGACGCTCTCGTTCCCGCACAACGTCGGCTCCATCATGTCGCGCAACGCCGCACTCGGCCGTTGCGGCGGCGGTTACATCGCGTTCCTCGACAACGACACCCAGTTGCGTAGCCGCGGCCTCTTCGAGGAACTGGCCGATTTCCTTGAACGGCATCCCAAAGCCGGGATCGTTACGCCGAAATTCCTCTACCCCTCACCGCCATACCGCATTCAGTGCGCCGGAGGTGGTATCACGCGCGAAGGCTACTCCTACTTGATCGGGCGTGGGAGCGACGGCGACCATCCGGAGTTCAACCACGTGCGGGCCGTGCCGTGGTGCATCAGTGCCTGCATGGTGATATCCAGCGCGCTCGCCCGCGATCTCGGCCCACTCGACGAGACCTACAGCCCGATCGGTTTCGAGGACACCGACTACTGCTTTCGCGCCCGTGTCCGCAGGAGAGACGTCGTCTACTGTCCGACCGTGGAGATTTACCACGCCGAGAACACGACGACGTTCGGCAGCCCAACCATAGCCATCGATCGAGCGATGGCGCGCAGTCAGCGGATCTTTCGCAGGAAATGGCGGCACATGTTCCCGAGCGAGCCATCCCTCGCCGACCTCCCGCTCGCGCACGTGCGTCCGCCGCGCGTTCCGCTGTCCGATATCCGCAACCTTCCGATGGTCGGCTAGCTCCGGCTGAAGCTCTATGGGCAGGTTGCGAAGGCCTCCGTGTCCGTCGTGGCTCCCGCAGCAACTCCCAGGGGATTGACGTAGACGCGGACTTTGCCGGTCTGCGTGTCGATCACCGTGAGGGTGAGCTGGGCGTCGGTGGCGGGACCGGTGTAGACCCAATAGTGGTGATTGAGGGAGCAGCCGTCGAGCACCTTGACGAGGAGCTCCAGGTTGTCCGGGCTGGTGAACCAGAAGAGCCCCGAGTCGGCGGAAGCCACGGGCATCACCTGCCCGGCGCCGAAGGAGGAGCTTGAGGCCTTCCAGGCCACGCCCACCTGGAAGCGGCCATGAATGCACAGTGCCGTGCCGGACGCCAAACAGGGACCGGGCGGGGCGTCGGTCGCCAGGCTGGCCACGTTGGAGTACTCCGAGAAGGTGCCGGAGCGCGAGGCCCGCACGCGGAAGGAATAGGCGGTCGCGGGCAGCAGCCCCTGGACCAGCGCCTGGGTGGAGTCGGCGGCCACGGCGCCCACCTCCACGAAGTCGGCGTCCGGCGGTTTGAGCTCGACGCGGAATTCGGTCTCGTCGGTCGACTCGTCGGTCCAGGTGAGCCTCACCTCGGTGGGCGAGACCACGGCGGCGGCCAGTTGGCTGGGCGCCGCCAGGGGCGCCGCGGCAGCGCCGTAGAGCGTGCGCACCCCGGCCTGGTCGTCCGTCCCGAGCCGGGCGCCGCGGCCGTCGTTGTGCACGAAGGCGCGCATCAGCGCGGCGTCGAAGGCGGGATCGGCGGCGCAGGCCGGGCTGCGGCTGTCGCCACAGGAGTGGCCGAGGCCGAGGGTGTGGCCGAGCTCGTGGCCGAAGATCTCCTCGGCGGCCTTCGCCGCGTTCGGGCTCTGGGCGAAGAAGCACTCCAGCCCGTCGCTGACGACGATGTCCCCCTCGGTGATCCGGTGGAACGCCTGGCCATGGAAGAGGAGGGTCGCGGTGGTGTAGAACGGCCCGCCGATGGCGAGCACGCCGCCGGCGCTGCAACTGAAAGGATTGATCAGGCTATTGGGATCGTTGAAGACGATGGCGTTGACGCCGTCCGGCTCGGTGAGGGCGGACCTGCTGTTGGTGGTGCCAGCATAGCGGTAGTCGATGGGCGTCTGGGGCTCGGCCGTCCACGCCGCTAGGGCGGCCTGGAATTGGGCGTAACCACCGCCGGGTACACCCTTCTGGCCGGTGGAAAAGGCCTTCCATTCGACGTGGCCGCCGTCATCGAAGACGAACCAGCGCAGGTTGAGGTGGTCGTTGGGGTCGCTGAAAAAAGTGAACTTGTCGTTCACCCGGTCGTTCACCAGATAATCGGCAGGCCCGGCGAGCCCCTGGGCGCGCCTGGCGATCCAGCGGGCGAAGGCGTCGAAGTCGCGCAGGCGGTCCGGCTGGGGCGGCACCGCCTTCGCCGTGCCGTCCACCGAGACCCGCACCTCGCTCGCCTGGGACAGATCGCGAACGGCGAAGCGGCCGCCGCCGCCGGAGACCTCGTGGAAGGCGCCGAGGAAAAGCTGCACGGGACGGACGGCGCCGCCCGCGACCGGCTCCAGCAGGAGCAGCGCGCGCTCGCCGACGGCGAAGCGGGGAGCGCCGTAGATATGAAGTGACAGTCCGTTCGGTCCGTCGCCGCCGATCACCCGCACCCGCAGAGAGGCCTCCGGGAGCCGCCCCTTGAGGCGCTGCTCGACCTGCGCACGGTATTCGGTGGCCCAGCCGGCGCCGGAGTCCACCGCGACGATACGCACCACGGCGGCGGCCGGTGCCTGGTCCACGAGCGCTTCGTCGGTCATCGGCACGAAGCTGGTGGCCGCCGCCGGCGCGGCGAGGAGAGCCAAGAGGAGCGCGAAGGTCGGCAGGGAGCGGTCGGCGATCATGGGTTCCTCCAGCGAAACGGATCGGAGCCTTGCGTCACTCGGATGCAAGGGAAATTCTACTCTCTCAGACTGCCCAACCCAGCCCGACGGCCTTGGACACCTCATGCTAAGATGCCATGAAAGGTCCCGCGAAGAATCGATGTCCCGCAACCGGCTCTCCTTCCCCAGTCCCCGCCCGCTACGCCTGGCCCTCCTCGCCGGTGCCGCCGGTATCGTGCTGGCCACGGGGCTGCCGCCAATCGCGCAGGCCACGCAGGCAACGCAAGCAACCCAGCCGGGGCAGGCCGCGGCCTCTTCCCCGCAGCCCTGGGACACTCCCTTCAGCGCCAACTCCCAGGCGATCGTCCGCGCCGCGGCCAAGGTCGAGAGCGACGAGGGGGACGACGTCGTCGTGCTGCTCGCCGAGGCGAGCTACAGCTACGACGCGGCCGGCCGCGAGACCTACAGCCAGCGGCTGGTCTACAAGATCCTCACCGCCACGGCCCACGAGAGCTGGTCCACCGTGGAAGAGGGGTGGGCGCCGTGGCACCAGGCGCGGCCGGAGATCAGGGCACGGGTGATCACGCCGAACGGCGCCGAGCACACCCTCGACCCGGCGACGATCTCCGAGAACGCCAACGCCCAGGACGCTCCCGACATGTTCGAGGACGGGCGGGTGCTGCGCGCGCCGCTGCCGGCCACCCGGCCGGGAGCCGTGGTGGAGCAGCAGGTGACCGTGCGCGACCGGAGCCCCTTCTTCGACGGCGGCGTCGTGCGCTTCCACGGCTTCGACCTCGGCGTCCCGGTGCTCGACTCCCGGCTGGTGCTGGAGGCGCCGGCCGAAACGCCCCTGCGCTGGGTGGTACGCGAGCTTCCCGATGTGCGGCAGAAGGAGACCGTGGCCGGCGGCCGGCGCCGGGTGGAGGTCGAGGTGCGCGACCTGGAGCCGGAGGACGACCCCGAGCCGGGCCTGCCGTCCGACACGCCGCGCACGGCCTACGTCGCCTTCTCCACCGGCCGGTCCTGGGGAGATCTCGCTCACCGCTACTCCGCGCTCGTGGATCAGACCCTCCGCGGCGCCGATCTCACCGCCTTCATGCGCTCCGCGTCCTCGGCGGTGAAGGGCGGAGCGCCGTCGCAGCTCGACCTGATCAACCTCTACCTGGCGCGGCTGGGCGAGGAGGTGCGCTACACGGGCATCGAGCTGGGCGAAGGGGGAATGGTCCCCCGCAAGCCCGCCGAGACCCTGCGCCGCCGTTTCGGCGACTGCAAGGACAAGGCGGTGCTGCTCACCGCCATGCTGCGCGCCTCGGACATTCCGGCCTACGTGGCGCTGCTCAACGCCGGCGAGGACGAGGCGGACGTCGAGGAGTCGCTGCCCGGCTTCGGCACCTTCAACCACGCCATCGTCGTGGTGCCCGGCACGCCCGCGCTGTGGATCGATCCCACCGATCCGTATGCCCGCGCGGGCGAGCTGCCGCTGGCCGACGAAGGGCGGCTGGCGCTGGTCGCGAGCCCCACGGCCACCGGCTTGACGCGGACGCCCGAATCCACCTCGGCCGACAACCGCGAGGTGGAGACCCGCGAGTTCAGGCTCGCCGACCTGGGGCCGGCGCGCATCGTCGCGACCACCGATTTCTACGGCGCCCCCGAGCGGGCGCTGCGGGCGTTCTATGCCCAGCAGGCCGACGATACGATCCGCAAGGCGCTGAAGGACTATGCCAGCTCCTACTACCTCGCCGAGGACGTGGCGTCGTTGGAGCACTCCAAGCCCAACGACCTGAGGGTGCCGCTGCACATGCGGCTGGAGCTGAAGAACGCCCGCCGCGGCTTCACCGACGCCCGCAACGCCGCCGTGGGAGTCAACCCCGCGGCGCTGCTCAACCGGTTGCCCGCGGACCTGGTGGGCGGCGGCAACGCCAAGGAAGGCGAGCCGCCGGCGGCGGGACCCCGGCAGTCCGACTACGTCTTCCGCGAGCCCATGCAGCTCGAGGTGGTCTACCGCCTGGTGCCGCCCGCCGGCTACGTTCCCCAGGCGCTGCCCGCCGCCCGGACGCGGCACTTCGGCACGGTCGCCTTGACCGAGTCGTACGCCGCCGGGCCCGACAACGTCGTCACCGCCAGCTTCCGGCTGGACACCGGCAAGCGGCGCATCACCGCCGCGGAGTACGAGGCGGTGCGCAAGGGCGTGCACGAGGCGCTGCAGGAAAAGACGACGCTGCTGATGTTCGACCAGGCCGGCGAGGCCCAGCTCGACGCCGGCCGGGTGCGGGAGGCCCTGCAGGAGCTGGAGCGCCTGGCCGCCCTGTCGCCGC
>JBAPYB010000355.1:0-4055 GCA_049284515.1 Thermoanaerobaculia bacterium | reverse complement strand
CGGCAGGTTGGGGGCTCGACCCGCCCTGTTGAGGAGGCGTCGAAGCTGTAGGGCGGGTCGCGCCACCTCCCACCCGTCCAGACCCGCCCCTACTCGAAGCAACGGCTGGGGTCGCCAGCGCCCACCTGATAAGCTCGTCCGCCCAGGATCATGGAGACCCTCTACGACACGCTCATCGTCGGCGGCGGGCCGGCGGGCCTTGCGGCGGCGCTGCATCTGGCGTGGCACCAGCGCAGGGTGCTGGTGATCGACCGCGTCACGGGGCCGCTGTTCTTCACCCTGGAAAAGCTCTGGAACGTCCCCGGCATGCCCGAGGCGACGGGAGTGGAGATCCAGAAAAGGCTCAAGGCCCAGGCGCTGGCCCTGGGGGCCGAGCTCAGGATCGGCAACGTGGTGACGGCCACCGGGAAGGAGGAGGACTTCCTCCTCGCCGGCAGCAAGGGGGAGTCGTGGCGGGGGCGCACCCTCCTCCTCGCCACCGGCGTCGCCCGCTACCACCCGACGGTGGGCGGCGACTTCTCCCCCTGCTTCGCCTACGCCGGCAAGGGCAACCTCTTCTATTGCTCGGACTGCGAGGGGCCGGAGCTGTTCGGCAAGGACACGATCGTCATCGGCACCGGTCCGGCGGACTGGGCCGCGTCCACGGCCCTCGGCCTCTCCCGCTATACGGAGCGGCTGCGGTTGCTGCTGACCGGCGACGAAAGGACTCCTTCTCCGCAGTGGGCCGAGCGGCTCCAGGGCCGGAGCATCCCGGTGCTGGCCGGCGAGATCAAGCGGCTGATCGGCGACCGGCACACGCTCACCGGTCTCGAGCTCCAGGACGGCACCACCCTCCACGCCGAGGCCTTCTTCGTTTCCAGCCCCGCCCGCGGGCGGACCGACCTCGCCGAGCAGCTCGGGGTGACGATCGCCCAGACCGGCGTGCATGCGGAGCCGAAATCCCAGCGCGGCGACACCAACGTGCCCGGCGTCTGGGTGGCGGGCGACCTGCGCCCCATCTCCCAGCAGGTGGCGGTGGCCATGGGCACGGGCAACCTCGCCGCCCTGATGATCGACCAGCACCTGCGCAAAAAAGACGTGGCGCCGCCGCGCTGAGCCACCCAGGCGGGATCAGGCAGGGTATGATTCCTGCTAGGGGAGGGAAGCACCTGGGAGGGACCGCCATGAAGACCAGCCCGACGATCGTTCTAGCTCCGATTCTCTGCCTCGCTTTCCTCGGCGGGGCCTGCACCAACCGGACGAGCGCGCCGCGCACCGGGCGCGTCGAGCCGCGGACGGCCCTCGAAGTCCTCCGGCTCCGGCAGCCCAATACGGAATGGAGTGCCAAGAGCCTGCTGCAGGGGAACCTGGACCAGAACGGCGGCCCCGATTTCGCCGCCACCGGCCTGCGCAAGGACCGCGTCGTGGTGGGGATCGTCGAAGGCCCCATCTCGGCCCGCAGCCGGACGTGGTTCCTCGAATTCCCCTGGAAGGGGGGCGGCGAGGGCGCGCTCTGCTCCGAGCAGGCGAAGATGACTCTGGAGCCCCTCGACGCCGCGGCCCGGGCCGGCGAGCGCAAGGCCGCCAACAAGCCGGCCAAGCCAGGGATGGGGCTCAATCTCCACGACGACCGCTGCGACGCGTTCCACATCTATTGGGACCCGGAGCGGAAGACTTTCGACTGGTGGCGCCTGTAAAAGGGCCCTGCGACGATGGAGATCGTCTGCCTCGACGACGCCGGCTGCCTCTTCCTCTCGCCTCGCATCGAGGATTGGGTCCACGTGGAGGACCGTGAGATCACCACGGTCATCGACCTCGACGGCGACATCGATCCCGGCATTCCGACGATGCCGAACCACATCCTCTACCTGTACTTCCCCATCTTCGACGAGGAGCTGCCGGACCTCGCCAAGCTCCATGGCGTGGCCCGGCTGGCGGCTTCGCTCGTGCAGCAGGGGCACAAGGTGCTCTCCCACTGCGGCATGGGCTTCAACCGCTCGGCCCTGGTGGCGGGCCTGGTCCTCATGTACCTCGGCATGGCCGGCCCGGAGGCGGTGTCCCACCTGCGCAGGAAGCGGCCGGGCGCGTTGTTCAACACCGTCTTCGCCGAGTATCTACAGAATCTACGGGAGCTTCCCTCCTGAGCGACGGCGAGCCCGAGACCGGCTGGTGGTTCGCCTTCCGGGGCAGCGAGCTGCTGATCGCCACGCAGGATTCCGCAACGCGTGTGCCCGGCATGGCCGCGTGGGCGGAGCTCGGGCTGGCCGGTAACGAGCCGGTGGCAGTGGGCTCGCTGCGCGGCGCGCCGGCCTGGGGGCTCGCCCTGCCGCCGGATGCGGTCGCCCCCGCGGGCTTCTCCTTCCAGGGATTGCGCGGTCTCTGGGGACGGCTCGACGAGGACGCCTGGCGGCTCGCCGGCCGCGCCATACAGCTCGTGGAGTGGAACCGCAACCATGGCTATTGCGGCCGTTGCGCCACGCCGACGCAGCGGCAGACGGAGGAGCTCTCCCGCACCTGCCCCCAATGCGGCCTCCAACATTTTCCCCGGATCTCTCCCGCCGTCATCGTGCGCATCGAGCGCGGCGACGAGATCCTCCTCGCCCGTTCCCCCCACTTCGCGCCCGGGGTGTACAGCACGATCGCCGGCTTCGTCGAACCCGGCGAGTCGCTGGAGGAGACGGTGCTGCGGGAGGTGCACGAGGAGGTGGGGGTGACGGTCGCCAACCTGCGCTACTTCCGCAGCCAGCCGTGGCCGTTCCCCAACTCCCTGATGATCGGCTTCGTCGCCGACTACCGGTCCGGGGAGCTGAAGCTCCAGCCCGGCGAGATCGAGGACGCCGGCTGGTTCACGGTGGACACTCTGCCGGTCCTCCCCTCGCCGCTGTCGATCGCCCGCGCCCTGATCGACGACTTCATCAGGCGGCGGCGGCCCTAGCCACGTACAGGACGTGGGCGTGGGGATATCCCGCGCCGATCTCCACCGCCTCGCAGCTCGCGAAGCCGGCGGCGAGCAGGCGGCGGCCGATCTCTTCCCGGGTCTCGTAGCTGAAGGCGTCGCCGAGGGTGAGCCCGACACGGTCGACCAGCCATTCCTGGGCGCGGTTCCAGGAGGCCTTAAGCCGGTGGCCGGGGTCCTGCTCCTTGAGCAGCAGAAGGCCCCCGGGCGCCAGCCGCTCGCGCACGGCGCTGAGCAGGGAATCCCATTCCGTCCGCGGCAACCGGTAGAGGACGTCGAGAATCGCCACCGCGTCGAACGGGCCGCGGACGGCCTCGGCGGTGCCGGCCACGGCCTGCATCCGGGGACCCGCGAAGGTGAGGAAGACCTTGCGCCGGTCCGGTTCCAGGGCGACGGCGCTGCGGGCTCCCCCGGCGATGGCAAGATGTGAGAAGATAGCGTGCCCAGCTCCGAGATCCAACAACCTGGCCCCAGGCGGAAGGAAGTCGAGGACCCGCAGGAAGGGACATGTCAGAAAGCGACCCAGGACGTGCGCCCGGGTTGCGGCAGGCGCGTCGGCATAGGTGTCGTGGATCAGGGAGAGGGCCTGGAAGTAACTCATGGAAGCCACGCAGACTGCATATCTACCCAGGGTGCCGGTGTCAACCCGGCTCCTCGCAGCCGTTCACCGGCTCTCGCCCCTCGCGCTGGCGGGCTTCGTCCTGGTGGCGGCCGTCCGCGCCCTGACGCTGCCCCGCAGCCTGTGGGAGATGGACGAGTTCCTGTTCTCGGGCGCCATCGGGCGCTTCGCCCCGTTGAGGCACCGTCCGCACCCGCCGGGCTATCCGCTGACGGTGGGGCTGGGCAAGCTCTTCGCCCTCGTCTTCCACAACCACTTCGTGAGCCTCGTGGCCCTGGCCGTCGTCTCCTCGCTGGTGGGCTATTGGGCGCTGGTGGTGGCTTTTCGCCGGATTGCCGGCGGGGCCGGCGAGCCCGGCGCCGAGCGGGTGGCGGTGGCGGGCGCCCTTCTCTTCCAGCTTTCGCCGGTGATGCTGGTGCAGGGGACGCTGCCGATGTCGGACCCGCCGGCCCTGATGTTCCTCGCCCTCGCCCTCGCCGCCGCCGCCATCCTGCACGACGG
>JBAPYB010000354.1:0-5260 GCA_049284515.1 Thermoanaerobaculia bacterium | reverse complement strand
CCCACAGCCAGAGCCCGCCGGCGATCAGCGCCGCCACCAACGCCAGGGCGGCGGGCCACATCCAGACGGGTGTCCGCGCCGACCGGTCGTCGCCGGAGCTCGTGCGCACGGTCGTGGTCATCGACTCGTTGCGCAGCGCCGTCAGGTCGCCCAGCGGGCCGTCGACGGTGGGATAGCGGTCCCCGGGGTCCTTGGCCAGCAGGCCGTCGACGATCCGCTCGAGCTCGGGCGGCGCCTCGCTGCGCAGCTCGTGCAGGGGCCGGGGGCGCTCGTTGAGCAGCGAATAGAGCACCGCCTGCTCGTGCTCGCCGCGGAACGGCCGGCGGCCGGCCACCATCTCGTAGAGCACGATGCCGAGCGACCACAGGTCGGCGCGGTGGTCCACCTCCTCGCCTCGCGCCTGCTCGGGGGACATGTAGGCCGGCGTGCCCACCGACGAGCCGGTGCGGGTGATCGCCGCCGAGCCCGCCAGCTTGGCGAGGCCGAAGTCGAGGATCTTCACCACGCCGTCGGCGGTGACGATGAGGTTGGCCGGCTTGATGTCGCGGTGGATGATGCCGTTACGGTGGGCCTTGGAGAGGCCGCGGGCGATCTGCTGCGCGATGTCCGTGGCCTCGTCGATGGGGAGCGGCCCGTCTTCGATCCGCTTGCGCAACGTCTGGCCGTCGTAGGAGGGCATGGCGAGGTAGAGCCGGCCGTCGTCGGTCTCCCCCACCTCGTGAATGGTGCAGATGTTGGGGTGGTCGAGCACCGAGGCGGAGCGCGCCTCCTGGAGGAAACGGGCCTTGGCCTCCGGGTCGCGCGTCAGCTCGGGAGGCAGGAACTTGAGGGCCACCGTGCGGTTGAGGCGCAGGTCCTCGGCCTTGTAGACGACGCCCATGCCGCCGCCGCCCAACAGCTCCCCCACGCGGTAGTGGGCCACGATCTGCCCGGAGAGGCCGTGGCTGGTCTCCTCCGTCGCCGTGCGGGGGCGGGAAAAGCCCGAGGGGATGTCCCGGATCGTGGGCTCGAAGCCGTCCTGGAAGCCGGGGAGACCGAGGGAATCGGCGGCCCGCAGCAGGTCGGCCCGCAGCTCCTCGATGCGCGGATAGCGGTCCTCCGGCCGCTTGGCGAGAGCGCGGGCGACGATCCGGTCGACGCTCGCCGGCACGTCCCTGCGCTGCGCCGAGGCAGGATCGGGATCGCGGCTCAAGATGCCGCGGATGCGGTCGTTGTCCGTCTCCGCCGGAAACGGCGACCCGCCGGTGACCATCTCGTAGAGCACGACTCCCAGGGACCAGACGTCGGTGCGGGCGTCGATGGCGTCGCCGCGGATCTGCTCCGGCGCCATGTATCCCGCCGTGCCGACGGCCGTGCCGTCGCGGGTCAGGCGCGACTGGTCGGGAAGCTTGGCGATGCCGAAGTCGACGATCTTCACCCGGCCGTCGGGAGCGATGATGACGTTGGCCGGCTTGACGTCGCGATGGACGATCCCCTTGGCGTGGGCGGCGGCGAGGCCGCCGGCGATCTGGGCGGCGATGTCGACCGCCTCGGCCAGCGGCAGCGGCCCGCGGTCGATGCGGCGCTTGAGCGTCTCGCCCTCGCACAGGGCCATGGCGATGAACAACCGCCCGTCGTCGGTCTCGTCGACCTCGTAGACGGTGCAGATGTTGGGGTGATCGAGAGCGGAGGAGGTCCGGGCCTCGCGCAGGAACCGGCGCTTGTCCGACTCGTTGCCGGCGCGGTAGGAGGAGAGGAACTTGAGGGCGATCAGCCGCTCCAGCCGGATGTCCTCGGCCTTGTACACGACGCCCGCACCGCCCCCCCCGAGGCGTTCCAGGATCTTGTAGCGGGAGATGGTGCTGCCGATCAAACGGTAGCCTTCTTGGTTAGGGGTGCGGCGTGAAGCTCAAGTCTATCACCGGCCCGGTTGTTTCACCGACCGGTTATTTCACCGACCCGCCAAGCGCCGCAGCTCGGCGTACTCCTCGTGGAACCCCGCGACCACGGCCTCCGGGTCCGGGATGAGGCCGGCGTCCGTGCCTACCCCGACGCGCACGTGGCCGGCGTAGCTGAAGATGCTGATGCCGATCCCCACGCGGCCGGACTGGGGCACCCAGAAGAAGATCTCGTCGATCGGCTTGCCCGCCAGGTAGAGCGTCTGGCGCGGGCCCGGGACGTTGGTCATCACCGCCGTCGCCTTGGTGGCGAAGATCGCCACCACCAGCCGCTGCACGGCGAGCGGCACGATGCCCAGCATGCGGAGGATGGCGTAGACCACCACCGGCTCGGTCGAGCGCTTGAGCGCCAGCGACCGGCGCCGCAGCTCCTGCAGCCGCTCCAGGGCGTTCCTCGCCCCCACCGGCAGCGACAGGAAGACGAGGCCGAACTGGTTGCCCAGCTCCGCCAACCGGGCGAGCGGCCGCAGGTTCACCGGCATGGCGGCCCGGAAGTTGACCCCCTCCCCGCGTTCGCCCTTGCGGTCCAGGTAGCGCCGCAGGCCGCCGGTCATGGCCGAGAGGAGGACGTCGTTGAGCGTCCCCCCCAGGGCCTTGCCGATCTCCCGCACCTCCTCGACCGGGATGCGGTCCGACCAGGCGACCTTCTTGGGCACGCCGAGCGGCCCCTTGAACACGGTCTTCGGATCGGGGGGGCGCAGCACCAGGCGGGCGAGGGCTCCGGTCGAAGCGACGCCCTTGATCAGGGCGCCCATCGACCTGAAAGCCTCGGCGGAGGTTTCGAGCAGCCGCAGGCCGTCGGGCATGATGCGGGCGATCATCTCCCGCTCCGCCTCGACGCTGCGCGGCGAGTCGAGGAGCAGGCCGAGGAACGGGTTGTCCAGGGCGTCCGCTTCCAGGTTGCCGGTCTCCTCCCGGGGTCCGGCGTCGACATCGGTCAGCGAGAGCAGCACGAGGAGGAGGGCGAGGCCGTCGCCGATGCAATGATGGAGGCGGCCGAAGATCACCGAGCCGCCGCCGTAGCCCTGGACGAGGAGGAAGCGCCACAGCGGCCGGGAGAGGTCCAGGGGCTCGCTCATCTGCGCGCTGACCAGCTCGGCCAGCTCGGCGTCGCCGCCCGGCGCGGGGAGGGTCACCTCCACGAGATGAGCGTCGAGGTCCACCTCGGGTACGCCTTCCCAATGGGGATCGCCGCCCGTCAGCACCACCCGCTGGCGGAAGCGGGAGATGGGCAGCAGACGCTGCTTCAGGAGCCGGCCGATGCGCTCGCGGTCCACCGGCGCCCCGAGCACCAGGACGCCGTTGATGATCATCAGGTTGGTCGGATCGTCCATGCGCAGCCACGCATGGTCGACAGCCGCCAGGGGCACCCGGGCGCCGGCGGCCTGGCTGGATTCCGTGGGACTCAAGGGGTGGGCTTTCTCAAGATGGGGAAGTTTACACCGAGGGCGGTCGATCTACGGTTATACCGAGGATCTTCAGGACCTTGGAGTCCAGGGATGCGGAGAGATGACCAAAGAGGCTAGTCTCAGGCTCACCGTCTCGCTGCCACGCTGGGAGGACCCGGCCATGGACCGCATCTATGTGGATCTGCGGGAGGAGTTCGACCTCGGGGACCGATACGAGGCGCTGGAGTCGAAGCTGCGCAGCGTGCAGGAGGCCCTGGAGTTGGTGCTCGACGTCGCCCGCGACCGCCGCCTCGTCCTCCTCGAATCCGCCATCGTGGTCCTCATCGTGGTCGAGCTGCTCCTCTCCCTGCTCCGCCTGAGCTGACCCGCGGCCCCCTTCCTCGCCTCTCAGCGCACCTATCTCCGACTTCAGCGATCGTGAAGAAACCCTGGACCTTCACCCCGAGAGCCTTGGCCGCATTCGCCATGATCCGGTCCGCGGTGGCGACGACCTCGAATCCGGCGGCTTCGACGACCGCCAGGTGAAGGGCGTCCAGGGTCCGCAGGGAGTGGTCCGGAAGCCTGTCCATCAAAAGCAGGGCGCTCGCGATGTGCCCGTCGGCCAGGGGCTCAACCTGGAGATGTCCCTCCTGAATGTCCTGTCGAAAGAGCGCGTAACACCGGAGCTCCTGTTCCCGCGTGATCTCCGCGTACCGCCGCCGCCGGGCCAGGAGGCATCGCATCTCGACCAGGGTCAACGAGCTGATTCCCGCGAAAGGTAGCGACCGCAGATATTCATCGACACGGTCCGACTGCTCCTCGTTGAGGTACCATTTGGCGAGCGCCGAAGTGTCGACGTACGAGCGCCCGGGAAAGGCTGGAATCACCTCGGCCTCATCGGGCATCCCGATCCTCGCGGACCAGCTCGGCGCTCGGCGAGAGCTGCGGCAACCGGCTACGATGCTCGGCGTGCGACGGCATCACCCGCTGAGGCTTGAACGGCGACACCCGGGCAATCGCCTGACCCCGCCGGGTGATGATCAGCTCACCCTCCTGGTCGACGAGCTGGTCCAACCGCCCGAGAGCTCCACGCATTTCACGGATGGAGAGGGTCTTCATCTCTGTACCTCCGGACAGAATGTAGCACAGCGGGGCGTGATGTGGCACATGAAGACTGACTGCCACCCGGATCTGCCGTAGGCTCTGCGGACGACTCACCAGGAGAATCGCCTGGCACCTCGATTCGTCGCCCGCCTGCTGCATCGTCGAACAAGGCGTACGGCGCCCACACAAAACCGCGAAGGCTCCTCGAGGGTTGGACGGCCATCCCGCCGCTCCGTGCATAAACGAGACCGCCTAATATGCAATAGTCGACGCGCTTGGCTCCGACTCCGGCGAGCCCGCTTCTTGCAAGCATCGAGCCGACAAATTTGACTAAACCTCCGCCAAACCCCTTGACATTCCGCCTGAATCCGCAGACCATGCACTCATTGCTGGCGCAGAAGAGCCCCAACGTATCGGATGGTTCGAGAGGAGATTGAATTTCCAGCTCCACTTCCGGAGCCGGATGAACGAGCCCCGAAAGGCTCAGGAGGAGAAGGACCATGGCTAAGAAGAAGAATGCAGATGGAACCCCGAAGCGGCAGCGGTTCGCTCGCCAGAAGGAGCGCTTCCAGACCTGGAGGAAGGTCGCGGCCTCGATGGCCGCCAACCTCGCCGACCTGCCGCAGGCGGCGATCCCCCTGGCGGCCCTGAACAAGATCCTCGCCGAGGTGGACCAGATCGTCGCCGAACAGGCCGCCTTCCGGGCGAGCAAGCAACTGGCGTCGCAACGCCTGAAGACCACGCTCAACCAGGGCAACCAGTTGACCGACGTCCTGAAGACGCTCGCCCGCCAGCACTACGGCAACGGCAGCGACAAGCTGGTGGAGTTCG
>JBAPYB010000353.1:0-12805 GCA_049284515.1 Thermoanaerobaculia bacterium | reverse complement strand
GTGCAGGTCAAGCTCGGCGGCGGCCCGGCGCAGGCGGTAAATCTCGGGCCGGACGCCCCGGTCGGCTACCTCGTCGGCGCCGGCGCCGAGGCGGGCGCCGCCGGCACCGTCACCGCTCAATCCGGCCAATCGGGATCAACCAAGCCCGTGCTGGTGCGCGTCGAGACCCGCTACCTGCCGGCCGGCGACGGCGCGCGGGTGGCGCCGGTCTCGGACGGCTTCGTGGTCACGCGCGAGATGGTGAGGGTGGTGTCCGGTGCGCCGCCGGAGCGCATTCCGCTGGCCGAGCCGGGCAAGACCGTGCGCTTCGCGATCGGCGACGTCATCGAGGAGCATCTGCGGGTGGTCAACCCCAAGGACCGCAACTTCGTGGCCGTCGTGGTGCCGCTGGCCGCGGGCTTCGACCCGCTCAACCCGGCCCTCGCCACCGCGCCGCCCGAGGCGAAGCCGAGCAGCGGCCCGACGCTCAAAGCCACCTACGTGGCCTTCCTGGACGACCAGGTCGCCTGGTACTACAACACCCTGCCCAAGGGCACCTTCGACTTCTACTTCCGCACCCGGGCCACCACCGAAGGCACCTTCATCCAGCCCGCCGCCCGGGCCGAGATGATGTACGACGGCGCGGTCTTCGGCGGCTCGGCGGGGGCGCGGGTGGAGGTGGTGCGGGGGGAGAAGTGAGGCTGATTCGTAGGATCGGAGCCGGAGTGGTCGCGGCAGCGCCGGAGCCCTCATCACCCCGGCCCTCTTCTCCCAGCCTCCCCCGCGTCCGCCGGGAGAAGAGGGAGTGGTTAGTCAAAGAAGAAGGTTCTTTTTGCTTTTTCAGGACTAACCGCTCCCCTCTCTCCCGTCAGGCGGGGGGGAGGCTGGGAGAGAGGGGCTGGGGGAGTGAGGGTCTCGAAGCGGCGGACAGAGCTCCGTCCACCCAGTGGGCCGGCGTCACATGAAACCCCTCTACCGCCTATACCGCCGCCGGCTCCGTCGTCGCTTTCACGGCCTCGACCGCCGTCGCCTCGCTCTCCACGCCCTCGCCGCGATGGGCGGGCTGGTCATAGCCGTCCAACTCGTCTGCGCCGTCCTCTTCCTCGTCGCCCTGTTCCACGCCCGCCTAGAGGCGCCGCCGCCGACGTTTCTCCTGCGCGACCGGCAGGCCCGCTTCCTCGGCGAGGTGGGTGCACCGGCGGACGGCGAGCTTGGCTACTGGCCGGTCGAGGCGCTGCCGCCGCGGGTGATCGCAGCCACCCTGGCGCTGGAGGACCGGCACTTCGATTCCCATCCGGGAGTCGATCCGCGGGCGGTCGGGCGCGCGGTGCTCCAGAACTTTCGGCGCCGCCAGCGGGTTTCGGGGGCCTCGACGCTCGCCATGCAGATCGCCCGCATGCAGTCGCCGGGCTCCCGCGGCTACCTGCGCAAGGCCACGGAGGCGCTCACCGCCGTCCTTTTGACCGAGCGCTATGGCCGAGAGGAGATCCTGCGCCACTACCTGCGGATCGTCCCTTACGGCAATCGCATCCACGGCATCGCCTACGCTGCCCGGCGCTACTTCGACAAGCCGGTGGACGACCTGAGCTGGGCCGAGATCGCCTTCCTGGCCGGCATTCCGCAGGCGCCGGGGAAGATGAACGTTTATTCGCCGGCCGGCCGGCTAAGGGCCATCGAGCGCGGCCAGCGGGCACTGCGCTCGCTCGCCGCCCAGGGCGTGCTCTCCGCCGCGGAGCTTGAGCTCAGCCAGCGCCAGCTCACTTCGCTTTCCATTCCTTGGAAGGGCCGGCGCGCAGAGGAGTCGCTGCACGCCGTCCTGCGCCTCGATGCGCTGCTCACCGAAGAGTCGAAGCGGAAGCATCTCGAGCCGCTCGTGCAGACGACGCTCGACCTCGACCTTCAGCGCCAGGTCTCCTACCTGACGGACCGCGCCGTGCGCAACTGGGCGGACCGCGGCGCGGGCAACGCGGCGGCGATCGTGATCGACCTGCCGAGCCGCGAGGTGCGCGCCTGGGTGGGCTCGGCCGGCTACTTCGATCCGGGCACCTCCGGCGCCATCGACTACACCCGCATCCGCCGCTCGGCCGGCAGCGCTTTGAAACCTTTTCTCTACGCCCTGGCGCTCGACCGCGGCGTCATCCGCCCGTCGACCATCCTCGACGACCTCCAGCGCGGCCCGGGAGGCATCACCAACGCCGACGACCTGTTCCTCGGGCCTCTCCTGCCGCGCGTCGCCCTCGCCAACTCGCGCAACGTGCCGGCGGTGGACCTCCTGGCGCGGCTCGGCATGGAGCAGGGCTACGGCCTGTTTCGCGACCTCGGCCTCACCGACGGCAGCTTGCCATCCGAGCACTACGGGCTGGGCCTCGCGATCGGCGGCCTGCCGGTGACGCTGGAGGAGATGGTGCGGGCCTACCTGGTGCTGGCGGGCGACGGCCGCACCTCCGGCTTCCGCTGGCACCCCGGGGAGGAGCTGCCGGCGCAGCGGCGCGTCGTCTCCGAGGAGACGGCGCGGCAGATCGCGCTCTTCCTCTCCGATCCCCAGGCGCGGCTACCCACCTTCCCGCGCATGGGCTCGGAGGAGTACCGCTTCCCCGTGGCGGTGAAGACCGGCACCTCGACCTCCTTCCGCGACGCCTGGGCCGTGGCCTGGTCCAACCGCTATCTCGTGGGCGTCTGGGTGGGGCATCCTGCCTTCCGGCCCATGAACCGGCTGAGCGGATATCTCTCGGCCGCGGAGCTGGTGCAGCAGATTCTCTCGGGTCTCCATCGCGATCAGCAGGAGGGGTTCGACGACCTTTCCTTCCCGCCGCCCCGCGGCTACCGGCCGGTGCGCGTCTGCGCCTTGACGGGCGCCCGGGCAGGCGAGGCCTGCGAGCAGGTCTTCCTGGAGTGGTTCCGCCCAGGGGAGGAGCCCACGGACGACTGCACCGTACACCAGCTCCGCGCCATCGACCGCCGCAACGGCCTGCTCGCCACGGCGGACACGCCGCGTTCCGAGATCGAGGTCCGCACCTTCGTCGCGCTGCCGCCGCGCTACGCCGCCTGGCAGATCGCCGCCAGCCTGCCGCACCCGCCGGACGAAGTCAGCTTCCTCCATCCCGGCCAGGCCCCACCCGTGGGCCTGGCCGCCGGTCCCACCGGTCCAATGCTCGCCGTCAATCGTCCCATCCGGCTGCACATCACCTCGCCGGAGCACAAAGTCCGCCTGCTGCGCGATCCCGAAACGCCGGCCGACCTTTCGACCGTAGCCCTCACCGTCGTCGTCGATCCCCCCGTCCGCCAAGTCGTCTGGTACGTCGACGGCCGTCCCTACCAGACCGTCGACTACCCCTACGCCACCCGCTGGCGTTTGCAGCCGGGCGAGCACACCTTTCAGGTGCGGGTGCCGTTTACGCAGGACGGGTCGCCGGAAGTGCGGGTGATTGTGCAGTAAGAATCCACCCGCACGTTATCTGGTAGGCTTCCTCCCGAGGATAAATTCTCTTGGGACAACACGACCTCAGCTACCGCCTCTTCTTCTCCCATGCCCGCATGGTGTGCGACCTCCTGCGCGAGATGATCGGCGAGACCTGGGTCGAGCTCATCGACTTCGCCTCGGCCGAGCGGGTCAACGCCTCCTTCGTCTCAGAGACGAGACGAAATCGGGAGAGCGACGTCATCTGGAAGTTCCGGCGGC
The DNA here is from genome assembly GCA_049284515.1 of Thermoanaerobaculia bacterium. GTDB lineage: Bacteria > Acidobacteriota > Thermoanaerobaculia > Multivoradales > UBA5704 > DATARR01. The sequence goes on along the minus strand of JBAPYB010000353.1, from coordinate 9,147 downwards.
GGGATACAGGCGATCCGGTCTACGTCTACGTACTCCTGGAGTTCCAGTCCCGGCCGGATCGCTACATGCCGGTGCGCCTGATGACCTATACGGGCCTGTTCTACGAGCACCTGATCGCCGAGGGACGGCTGGCGCCGTCGGGCCGGTTGCCGCAGGTGATCCCCGTCGTGCTCTACAATGGGCTTGCTGCGTGGGGGACGCCGCTGGATCTGGCCGAGCTGATCGAGCGCTTCGATTCCTCGGCGGAGGCTTACGTGCCGCACTTGCGGTACAAGCTGGTCCACGAAGCGGCGTACGGCGAAGAGGAGCTTGCGAAGAAAGAGAGCCCCGTGGCAGACCTGTTCCATCTGGAACGGAGCGCGACTTGGCAGGACGTGCTGGTCGGAGTCGAGCGTCTTAAAGAGCACGTGAAGCTGGACGAGGAACCGGAGCTTTATCGTGCGTTCGTGGGCTGGCTCCGAGAGTTGATTTTCCCGCGCCTTGGGCTGACTCCGGACGAGATCCCTCAAGGCCTGACGCTAAAGGAGTTTGAACCGATGCTCGCCGAACGAATTGACTCCTGGAACGAGAAAGTGCGGCAGGAAGGCCGGCAGGAAGGCCGGCAGGAAGCGGAGGCGGAGAATCTGCTCCTGTTGCTTGAAACGCGGTTCGGTCTGGTCGACCAAGCCACCCGCGACCGAATTGCAGCAGCAGACACCCAACACCTCGTGAAATGGATCAAGCGCTTCGTGACGGCTGCGAGCCTTGCGGACGTCTTCGGTTAGGGCTTGTCACAGACACCCAAGTTCCCGGACTTCCTCGGTCCAAAGACAGGGCCGCACAAGCCCGGGTGCGCGGCTCAAAGGCGTCGAGACCAGCCCGGAGGGCGGCAGACTCGTAGCCCAGGGCGAGAGCCCTGGGACCGGAAACACCCACACCCTTCCCGCCGCCCTGCCAAGGGCGCTTTTTCTCCACGTTGGGCCTGGGAATCCGCCTGCACGTTATCTGGTAGGCGCTCTTTTGTGGTAAAATTCTCTTGGGAGAGATTTTTTCCCGTCTTGGATTCCAGGTATGATCCCTCAAGACCTGACCCTAGAGGAGCTTAGCGAGATGCTCGCTGAACGAATTGACTCCTGGAACGAGAAAGTGCGGCAGGAAGGTCGGCAGCAAGGCCTGCAACAAGGCCGGCAGGAAGCGGAGGTGGAGAATCTGCTCCTGTTGCTTGAAACGCGCTTCGGTCCCGTCGACCAAGCCACCCGTGATCGCATCGCAGCAGCAGATCCCCAACACCTCGTGAAATGGATCAAGCGCTTCGTGACGGCTGCGAGCCTTGCGGACGTCTTCGGTTAGGGCTCGTCACAGACACCCAAGTCCCCGGACTTCCTCGGTCCAAAGACAGGGGCCGTACCAGTCCGGGTATGCGGCCCAAAGGTGTCGAGACCAGCCCGGAGGGCGGCAGACTCGTAGCCCAGGGCGAGAGCCCTGGGACCGGCAACCCACAACACCATTCCCCGCCGCCCTGCCAAGGGCGCTTTTTCTCCCGCTTGGCGGGCCGCCGAGGTAGAAAAAAGCGCCCTTGGCAGGGCGCGCCAATCGATTCGGTGGTTGGCTCTATCCCAGGGCTCTCGCCCTTGGCTATGGGTCTGCCGCCCTCCGGGCTAAGCTACGAACCCTTTGTGGGCGGAGCCCAATAAACGCGGCCTGGATTTTCCGTCAGTTTTCACTCAAGCCGTGGGTATTGCGAGATTCAAAAGTTCCTTTTGAACGTCGCGCCGAAGAACCTTCAAGTCCTGAGATTTGGGATGTTTCCGGGTGCCTTCAGTGAGTTGCCCCAGAAGATTCTGAAGATACTTTGCCCGTGCGTCTTTTCCGCGAATACCTCGCCTTGACCACGCGAGACCTTGGCTGCCAAGTACGTGAAAGGGATATTGATCGGTGGTTCCTCTGAGGCGAATATAGTCTTCCAAGATGGTTTCCGCTTCCGCTACACGTGCCTCGCTGTCCGAGCTTCTAGGTTTTTCGATAGCTTGTTTAAACAAAAGATAGGCCCACTCGGTTTCAACAATTGGATCGTCCGAGCCGAGGCTCCGCGCTTGGCCTAGGAAGTTTTGCGCGAGGGCCAGATCTCCAAATTCGACCTCGAGACTGCCTCTCTGGAGCCAATAATGATAGTCCCACTCTCGTGCTTGCTCAAGGCTTCCGAAAAGATTCCTTGCTGGCTCAAGACCTACAGCCTTGAAGAGAAAGTCGTGATTGAGAAGGGCGCGCAGCAATCGCCATGGCCGAGAATTGCGGGGAAGACCAGGATGCGCCTTTGCGGCCGCCATCAGAGCCAATCCTGGCAAAACGTTACTAAGCTTGCCTTGTTGCTGTAGCTCATTGCGAAGGGTCTCCGCAATGAAGCGGTGGCGTGCTCTGATTGAAGTTCCATCTGGAGTAGCGCTGACTACATGCCGTTTAATTAGCTGCTCGATCGCGTTGAGAGTGATGTTAGATTGATCGCCGGACGCGAGGAGAATCTCATCCCTGCTTAGCGAAAATCTGAAAGCCGTTGCAACTGCAACGAGAGCGTAAATAATCTGCTCGCTATCCGTTAATCCCGCGAGTTCCGCGACAACCTTCTCTTCGAAACGCTGGCCGGAGGTTGCCTCAAACATGGCGACCAGTAGCTGTCTGTCAGCCTTGTCACGGAAGGCCTTTTCTTGAACATCACGAGATTTACCTTTGAGAATGCCAAGTCTATTTTCCCGATCCAAGACTCCTAGGAGAGCATCGATGTCAGAATCGCGAAGGTCTGGCATGGCAATCTCGGTACTTGAGAGATCTTCGAGTCGTGCCGGGTTTAAGACGCGGTCAATCTTTCCTGAGCGAATACCAAGTATTACCAGCGGGTTTCTGTCGCTCGTCACGATGTCTCTTATCATGGAAGAGAGTTCCGATCCAAAGACATCAGCATCATCAATCGCCAGAACCTTTGGAGAGCCATCCTCTTTCATGGTTCTTCGGATCTCTCGTGGAGCCATTTGACTGTATCTGTCAATCCACCCGACCCTGATTCCTTCGGAACTCAACCGTAGGCAGGCGCGCATGAGGGATGTACTCTTTCCTGATCCAGCAGTTCCAGTCAGTACAATTAGTCCACGGTTTGTGGAACTCATGTATGCAGACCGAGTTGCCTCCCAGATCTCTTGATCGCACTCTCTAGGGATGGCGCGGCCAGACTGAATATCCGACCAAGTCGGCTCTTCGCCGAGAAGAAAATCCGTGTTGATAAGAGGATTCGTTGCTAGTGAACTGACCTCTGCCATCGGTGCACTTATTGTGCCTGCCTCCATGCTTTCCAAGAGCCGGAGGCCGGCACGGGCAGGAGAGTCGAATTGGGCGAGCACCTCTTCAGTGAACTCCTCTGCAGTAAGTGGAACCCAAGTGACGCTAAACTCTGCAAGCAATGCCTTCTTAGCTTTGTCGAGGTGTGGAGTTACGAGGTAAGAACGCGGACGAAGCTCAGCAAGGCCAGCCCCGCCCCGCGAGCCACGGAATCTAAGGTGCTGCCAGAGTGGTGGTTCATCGAGGCGGGTCCCTATAAAAACTACAGGTCGACTCAGCATTTCGGAGGCTAGTAGAACGTACCAAGTCTCCGGTCTGGCCAACCTCTCACCATATTGTGTTGCTGAGAAAGTAACATGGTCGGGAACATCTGCCAAGGTTCCGTTGAGATGGACTACTTGCAGTTTTCGCGAAGTGTTAACGGCTGATAGCTGAACGGTTGGCGAGGATGTGGCGGATATCGACGAGATAGATCGTGGAAGATCGAAGTGACGATTTGCGGCGTCTGCAAGATCGTCAATGTTTAGAGTGTAGCAGCGCCCCCACGGCATCGAGAATAATCGACTGTAGAATGGCGGTATTGTCTCTGGTTGGACTGAAAAAGACCGAGTTAACAAGGTCGTGAGCTTAATGCGATGCCGAAGCCGGGCCTGCTCATAAATGTCTTGGAGAGAGACGGTGTCATCAAAAGGATCGCCTGGAAAGCACAGCGACCAGAGTATCTCTTTGAGCCGGCGATAGTCGGGAATGGCCTGGCCATCGATGTTCTTGACTGAAAGAGAGAAGCCGGCGCCTGTGAAGAGAATCGGGGCGGCACGTTCAAACTGGCGGCCTAAGTGGGGCAGCATGTTTGCGGGAATTCTATCGGGAGCCATTTTCTTTGCCTTGGCTTAATGCTTGTTTGTGACTCTCACTCTCGGGGGCAGAATAGCAGAGAATCGGCTTGGTTAAGGACGTCATGTCCATAGCCTTCGCCTTGAGCGATTTCCCGTTCGCCCTGGGCAAGCCGGGTCAGGGTCTCGCATTCAGCTTGGCTCTGCTGGTAGGCGTCGATACTCAGGAGCACGGCTTCGGGCCGCCCTTCCTGGGTAATCACCGTCGACCTCCTGGACTCCTTCACTTGGTGAAGGACCGAAGCAGGGTTGCTTGCCAGGTCAGTAATCGGGGTGACCGCGTCGGGTTTCGCCATGATGTCTACAGGGTACCACGGTTCTCTGTCCTACCAGGCGGGTGGCCCTACCCTATGCCACCCGGGCCGGATGCCGCAGGCTCCTTCAAGTAGGCCCTCAGGTACGACCGGGGTAGCGCCATCGTCGAACGGCCAGCGGCCCTTCAGGGTATAATGAGGCAATTCCGAGTTGCTTGGAGGAATTTTGGAGCCGCGGTGGCGTGCGCGCTGAGGTTCCACAATCCAAGGCGATGCTCGGGCAACTCTCTAGGAGGGACGCAGTATGGCCGGCCTGACGTGCTTCGTGTTGATTGCAATACCTATCGGCATTATCGGCACCTGTTTCGGCCTGTACTTCTGGAATCTCGCCCGCATCAACAGACAGATCCGTGATGCCTTCAACATCTACAGAAGCTCTCTGGAGCTCCTTAAGCAAAGCCCAAATGACCCTGAGTGCCGCGAGAAAACTCTTCACCTAGGACGGTACTATTCCAATCTCACTCGTAGTAACAGGGGTGTGACGGTTTACGATGAAGTAGCCCTCGCAAATGACATAGCCGCTGCCTGTGCTGGCGCTGGCCAGATTCCGAGTAGCGCAATCGCCGTCCCGACAATAGCTGGCCAATCAATCGAGCAGCGCCTCGGTCGGCTCAAAGCTCTCCTTGAGAGTGGCGCGATAGATGAGTCGGAATATCGGGAACGCCGTGGCAAACTCCTTGATGAGGTCTAGCCAGTGCGGCGGCCCATGGAGAGCAAACGATGACCACCAACGAGACCCACGGCACCTTCGAAGACATTCTCGGCAACGCCCAGCCGGAGATTCGGCGGGTATGCGAGTCGCTGCGTCACCTGATCGCTTCGCTGCATGAGGACTTTGTCGAGGTCGTGTGGCCAAAACACAGGATCGCGAGCTACGGCGTCGGGCCGAAAAAGATGACCGAACACTATGCCTACATCGGCGTGCAAGGCTCACACGTGAACCTGGGTTTCTATCACGGCGCGTCGCTGGCGGATCCGGAGGGTCTTCTCGAAGGGACCGGCAAGGAGCTTCGACACGTCAAGCTCCGCGACGTCGCCGCTGCCCAGAGTGGCGCCGTCACCGCTCTGCTCCGTGAGGCCATCCGCGAGCGCAAGCGCGCTGCAAGTAAAGCGTGATCCTTACACCTGCGCGTTGATCAACCCGGCGGCCAACTGGGCACGTTCAACGTCTCATGGGACACACACAACGGACCGATGTCCCCACCCAACGCCTCGCGGGACACACTCATCGGCTCATTGGACCCTTTCAACGGCTCACGGGGCACTCCCAAAGCCCCAATGGGAGGTCCCGCTGCCAAAATGGGAGGTCCCATCGTCTCGATGGGAAGTCCCAACCCCGTAGCGGGAGGTCCCATCGGGGAAATGGGAGGTCCCATCGGCGGAATGGGAGGTCCCGCCGTCGCGATGGGAGCTCCCAACGTCGCAGCGGGAGGTCCCAGCGTCGTGATGGGAGGTCCCATCGTCTCGATGGGAGGTCCCAGCCTCGCAGCGGGAGGTCACATCGTCACGATGGGAGGTCCCACTGTCGCGATGGGAGGTCCCAACGGCAGAATGGGAGGTCCCATCGGCAGAATGGGAGGTCCCATCGGCCCGATGGGAGGTCCCGACGTTGCGATGGGAGCTCCCAACGACGCATTGGATACGTCCAACGTGACGCCGGGTGGCCGCGTTGGCATGCTGCGAGGGGGGAAGGTAAGGGGACGTGGAGGCAAGGGGGCGTGCGCTCGGCACGCCCCCAGGAAAATGCTACTCGCTGCTGAGCGGGGTGGTGGTGGCGGGGAGGTCCAGCGTGCCGGCCTCGGGAAGCGGCTCCGTGGGCGGCACCACCGTGGGCCTGGGGCGGCTCCGGAGCGGCTTGATTCCGAACTCCACCAGCTTGTCGTTGCCGTGGCCGTAGCGCTGCTTGACGATCGCCCTCAGCACTGTGGAGAGCTTTCCGCCCTGGTTGATCAAGATCTTCAGGCGCTGCGAGACCACTTGCTTGCTCGCCTGAAGGACGGCCTGCTCGGCGAGGAGCTTGTCCACCTCGTCGATCACGCCCGTCAGGGCCACTCGCTGGACCTCCGTTCCCGGCAGATCCGCGGCGTTGGCGGCCGTACCGTTGGCGACCGTCCTCCACTCCTGGAACTGTTCTCCATGCCGCCGCGACTTCTGCTTGGCCTTCTTCTTCTTCTTGGTCGAATCCGTGTTCTTCTTAGCCATGATCCTTCTCCCTCCTTTTTTGAGCCTCTCGGGGCTCATGGGTCAGACGCCGTCATTGGCGCCGGAATCCCGAATTCCTGCTGCCGTTACTGCTAAATTTGTCCAACTCCGATCTCTGTGGCGGCAGTGTAGGGACCTTCTTCTGCCGATGTCAATCCCCCGGGACCAAGCTCACTGGCTGTTCTCGCGAGGCGAGCGGACAGCCGTCGGCACGCCGAGTCGCCTCAAGATTCTCGTCGAAAAGAAGCTTGGGACCGGGCTCAGGCAGCGGGGCTCCAGAGAATTCGCTCCCGCTCGGCGGCATAGGCGAGACAGGCTCGCATGTCGTCGCGCGTGAGCGACGGGAAGTCCGCAAGGATCTCGGCCTCGCTCATGCCCGAGGCCAGGTAGGAGAGGACATCGCCGACCGTAATGCGCGTCCCGCGCACAGTGGGCTTCCCAAAGCGGATTTCGGGGTCGATGACGATCCGATCGTGGTAGTCCATACAGGAGATTCTAAGTAGTGGCAAGGAGGCGGTCAAGCGCCCGATCCCCAGGTTCCTGAATCCCTCAAGCCGCCGCCAGGTTGATGTCCTTCGACCCCAAAATCCGCTGCGGATAACCCTCCGCCGCCACGCGGATCATCGCGCGGCCGACGTTCACCGTGGTGGTGACGTATTTCGGCGCGAGGCGGCGGAGGAGGGGGTAGGCGGGAGCGAGGACGGTGTAGAACGCCTGGTACCACCACGTTTTCGAGCGGACTCCCTTGAGCGGCTGAATGTATCCCGGCCGGAACATGTAGGCCACTTTGAAGGGGAGGCGGAGGAGGGCGTTCTCGGTCTTTCCCTTCACTCGCGCCCACATGGCGCGGCCTTGCTCCGTGCTGTCCGTTCCCTCGCCGGAGACGTAGCAGAAAGTGAGATTCAGGCTTACCTCGACCAGAGCCGCGGCGGCGGCCAGGGTCACGTCGTAGGTCAGGCGGCGATAGTCGGCCTCTTTCATGCCCGCCGCCGAGACGCCGAGGCAGAAGAAGCAGGCGTCGTAGCCGGCGAGCTGCGATTGAATGGGCTTGAAGTCGAGGAAGTCGGCGTGGAGGATCTCCTGGATTTTCGGATCGGTCAGGCGGACGCGGTTGCGGCCCACCACGAGCACCGACTCCACCCGAGGATCCTCCAGGCACTCCCGCAGGACGCCCTCGCCGACCATGCCCGTGGCCCCGAAGATGACGACTTTCATCCCGTGACGCACGGTATCACGGGGCGCTCAATCCCTACTTCTTGGCGTTGCGCGGATCGTCGGCCGGGTTGACGTATTTGAATTCGACCGGGCCCTGGCCATAGAGCACGATGGTCGTCACCCCCTTCGTGTAGGCGAAGTGGTTCGCGTTGGCCGGCATGAGCGCGTATCCACCGACGCCGAGCGCGTGTCCGGCCTTCTTGTCCAGCTTGTCGCCCATCCCCATGTAGAGCGCACCGGAGACGACCACCACGTTCTCATCGGTCGGATGCGAGTGCGCTGGGATGGCGTAGTGGGCCGGGAACTTCAGCCGCACGGTGTAGGGCGCGGCTTTCGTCGGATCGCCGGCAAGGACTGCGATTTTGGCGCCTGGCGGCACCAGTGGAGGAGCCGGCCCCCACTTGGCTTGACCGGGCGTCTCCATGACGTGACCCTGGGCCAAGGCCATGGTGCTGAGGGTGCCTGCCAGAACGACGCCGATCCAGAGTCTGGATGTTTTCATTAGGAGTGCTCTCCTTCACGATTTCGGGTGGTTGGGCCGGATGATCCGGCCGACGTCCCGTATCGTAGCGTAAGGGCCCGGCAGGCGCTTCGCCGGATCGGGTCATTCTCCGGGCCGGCGAAGAATGGCCCGAACGGGCCATGACGACCGGACGGGTCAATCGGCGGCGAGCAGGCCCAGTTGCGCCGCCCGAGCGACCGCTGCCGAGCGCGAAGGCGCGTCGAGCCGGGTGAGGATGTTGGCGACGTGCCGGTGGACGGTGTGCTCGCTGATGCCGAGCCGGCCGGCGATGGCCTGGTTGCTCAGCCCCTCGGCGATCAGCCGGATCACCTCGAGCTCGCGGCGCGAAAGGCCGCCGACTCTCACCCGGCCGGCGTGCTGCTGCGGGCGCAGGGAGACCCGGCTCTCCAACCGCCTGGCCCGGGAGAGGTCGTGGACGGCGTTCATGCCGGCCAGCACGCTCGTGGCGCTCTGCAGCTCGTCGCGGGCGGCGGCCGGCTGGCCGAGCTGGCCCAACACGCGCGCCAGCTCGATGCGCGCTCGCGCGGTCTCGTAAGGGGCGCCGCTGCTGTCGAACAGGTCGACCGCGTCCTCGAAATGGCGCCGCGCGACATCGGGTTGGCCTTCGGCGCCGGCCACCCAACCTGCCGCGAGGCTGGCGGAGGCGCGAAGCGGTGCGGTGGCCGCGTGCGCGGCGATGCCCGCGAGCTCGGCC
>JBAPYB010000352.1:0-3197 GCA_049284515.1 Thermoanaerobaculia bacterium | reverse complement strand
CGCCGGCGCAGAGCTTCCGTGGCGCCACGCTCGCGCTCGCCTTTCCCGCCGGGCTCGCGGCCGGCCTGCGCCGCCTGGCGCGGAGCGAGGGCTCCTCCCTGTTCATGACCGCCCTGGCGGCCTTCTCGGCGCTCCTCGCCCGGTTCACCGGCCAGCGGGACCTGGTGGTGGGCTCGCCGGTGGCCAATCGCACGGAGCCGGGAATCGAAGGGCTGGTCGGTTTCTTCGTCAACACCCTGGTGCTGCGCGCCGACCTCGCGGGCCAGCCCTCCTTCCACACCCTGTTGGGCCGGGTGCGCGAGTCGGCGCTCTCCGCCTACGCGCACCAGGACCTCCCCATCGAGCGGCTGGTCGAGGAGCTGCAGCCGGACCGCGATCCGTCGCGCAACCCGCTGTTCCAGGTGATGTTCTCGCTCGATCCGGTGGAGGACGGCGAGCTGGCGCCGGGTTTGAGCTGCGAGCTGTTGCGGGTCGACACCGGGACCTCCAAGTTCGACCTCTCGCTCTTCCTGGCGGAGGGGCTCGGCGGCCTGTCGGCGACGCTGGAGTACGCCACCGATCTCTTCGACGCCGCCACCGTGGCGCGGCTCGGCCGCTCGTTCCTCACCCTGCTGTCCGGCCTGGTCGAGGACGGGCCGGGGTTGCGGCTGCCCGACCTGCCGCTGCTGGGGGCGGGTGAGCTGTGGCAGATCCTCGGCGAGTGGAACGAGCCGGCCTGGTGGGCGCCGGAAGAGGCGTGCCTGCACGACCTGGTGACCGCCCAGATCGAGCGCACCCCGAATGCCGTGGCGCTGGTCGCGGGGCACGAGCGGCTCACCTACCGGGAGGTCGGCTGGCGCAGCGGGCAGTTGGCCCGGCGTCTGGCCGCCCTCGGCGTGGGACCCGAGGGGCGGGTCGGGGTGTGCCTCTCCCGCTCGGCGCCCCTGGTGACGACGCTGCTGGGCGTGCTCAGGGCCGGGGGCGCCTACGTGCCTCTCGATCCCAACTACCCGCAGGACCGGCTGGGGTTCATGCTGGAGGACGCCAGCGTCACGGTGCTCGTCACCGAGAAGGCCCTCGTCTCGCGCCTGCCGGCCTTCCGGGGCCGCATGATCGTGCTCGATGAGCTCGATGAGGAAGATGAGGAGGAGGCCGAGCCTCTGCGCGCCCTGGCCGGCAACCTCGCCTACCTGATCTACACCTCGGGCTCGACCGGCCGGCCCAAGGCGGTGGCCATCGAGCACCGCAGCGTCGTGGCCTTCGTGCGCTGGGCCCAGGGGGTGTTCGACCCGGCGGAGCTGGCGGCGGTCCTGGCCTCGACCTCGATCTCCTTCGATCTCTCGGTCTTCGAGCTGTTCGTGACCCTCGCCTCGGGCGGCCGCATCGTCCTCGCCGGCAACGTCCTGGAGCTGCCGGAGCTGCCCGCGGCCGGCGAGGTCACCATGGTCAACTCGGTGCCTTCGGCGCTCGCGGCCATGGCCGAGCTGGTGCAGTCGCTGCCCGCCGGGGTGCGGACGGTCAACCTGGCGGGCGAGCCGCTCAAGGGCTCGCTCGCCCAGGCCCTCTATGCGAGCGGCATCGAGCGGGTGCGGAACCTCTATGGCCCGTCCGAGGACACGACCTATTCGACCTTCGAGGTGGTGGAGCGGGGGAGCCGGCGCGAGCCGACGATCGGCCGGCCCATCGCCGGCTCCTGGGCCCGCCTGCTCGACCGCGACCTGAGCCTGGTGCCCGTCGGAGTGCCGGGGGAGATCTACCTGGGCGGCGCCGGCCTGGCGCGCGGCTATCTCGGCCGTCCCGAGCTGACGGCGGAGCGCTTCGTGCCCGCCCCGCAGGACGTCGGGGAGAGCCAGCCGGGAGGGCGCCTCTACCGCACCGGCGACCTCGGGCGCTACCTGCCCGACGGCCGCATCGAGTACCTGGGACGGCTCGACCATCAGGTGAAGGTGCGCGGCTTCCGCATCGAGCTGGGGGAGATCGAGGCGGCCCTGGAGGCTCACCCCCGAGTGCGCGAGGCGGTGGTGGTGGCGCGGGGCGAGCCGGGCGGTGACCGGTCTCTCGCGGCCTACTTCGTGGCCGCCGGTCCGGCCCCCACCGGCGCCGAGATGCGCGACCACCTGCGCGGCCGGCTCGCCGAGTTCATGGTGCCTTCCACCTTCACCCGGCTCGAAGCGCTGCCGCTGACGCCGAACGGCAAGGTGGACCGCAAAGCCCTGCCGGCTCCCGAGAGCGGGACGGCGGCATCCCGCGCAGCGTCCGCCGCCGCCGACTCGACCGATCCCCTCGTCGAGCTCGTCGCCGGCATCTGGGCCGAGGTGCTGGAGCGCGCCACGCTGCCGGGTCCCAACGACAACTTCTTCCAGTTGGGCGGCCACTCGCTCCTCGCCACCCGCGTGGTCTCGCGGGTGCGGTCGGCGCTCGGCATCGAGCTGCCGGTGCGGGCGCTCTTCGCGTCGCCGACGGTGGCGAGCCTGGCGGCGGCGATCGCCGAGATCATGGCGCGGCGGGATGGCGCCGAGGCCGAGGATACGACGGCCGTCACCGCCCCGACGGCGCCGATCGAGCGCGTTGCGGATCGCTCGGACCTCCCGCTCTCCTTCGCCCAGCAGCGGCTCTGGCTCCTCGACCGCCTGGCGCCGGGCTCGCCGGTCTACAACCTGCCGCACCCGTGCCTCCTCCGCGGCCCCCTGGACCCGCTCGCCCTGGAGCGCGTCCTGGCCGAGGTGGTGCGCCGGCAGGAGGTGCTGCGCACCAGCTTCGCGGTGGCGGCGGGGAGCGGCGATCCGCGGCCGGTCGTCGCGCCGCCCGGCTTCTCTCTCCCCCGCGTCGACCTCACCGCCCTTCCCCCCGCGGCCAGGGCGGAGGAAGCCGAGAGGCTGACCGACGAGGATGCGTGGCGCGCCTTCGATCTCGCGACCGGCCCGCTCTTCCGCGCGACGCTGGTGGTCGTGGAGGCCCACGAGCATCGCCTGTTGCTGACGATGCACCACATCGCCGGCGACGGCTGGTCGCTCCACCTGCTCCTGCGCGAGATCTCCGCCCTCTACCAGGCGTTCGCGGCCGGCCTGCCGTCGCCCCTGCCGGAGCTGCCGCTCCAGTACGCCGACTTCGCGGTCTGGCAGCGGCGCGCCCTGGAGGGCCCCTATCTGGCGGCGCAGCTCGCCTACTGGCGCCGGCAGCTCGCCGGGGCGCCCGAGGCCCTCGACCTGCCGACCGAC
>JBAPYB010000351.1:0-6626 GCA_049284515.1 Thermoanaerobaculia bacterium | reverse complement strand
GCGACGATCCCTGCGATCTCGCCCCCAGCGGCGGCTACCGCGGCCTGGAGAACCGCCTCTACCGCCTGGAGGTGCACACCGGCGGCACACTCGCCGCGGCGCGTTTCAAGTGGTCGCGCGACAATGCCTCGGTCGTCTCCCCGGTCGAGGAGATCGCGGGCGTCAAGATCAAGGTCGGCCGCATCGGGCGCGACCCGGTGCTGCGCTTCGCGGCCGATAACTGGGTGGAGATCCTCGACGACTACCTGGAGCTCTCCGGCAAGCCCGGTGTGATGGCGCGCATCGCCACTCCTCCGGACGAGACCACGCGCACGCTCACGCTCGACCGCGACGTATCAGCGGACTTCGACGCCACCGATAAGTCTCGCCACACGCGGGTACGGCTGTGGAATCAGCGAAGCCCGCAGAACACTCTGGACGCCAACGGCCTGATGGCCCAGACGGCAGGCTCGTGGATCTCGCTCGAAGACGGCGTCCAAGCGCAGCTCTTCCAGAACGGCACCGACGACCTCCAGACCGGCGACTACTGGGTCTTCGCCGCGCGCGCCGTGGACGGCTCGGTGGAGGCGCTCGACCAGGCCGAGCCGCGGGGCATCCGCCACCGCTACTGCCAGCTCGCCGCCATCGACGCCTCCGGGGACGTCCACGACTGCCGTCCCCTCTGGCCATCCGAGGGCGGATGCTGTTGTTGTACCGTCGAGGTCGGCGAGGGTGGCGACTTTCCCGGCTTGGAAGAGGCCCTGGCGAGCCTCAAGGAGAGGCAGGCCTTCCAGGACCCCGTCGCGATCTGTCTCCTGCCCGGTGCTCACTCCCTCCGCGGCACCGTTGTCGTCGACGAGGATCACGTCACCATCCGGGGCTGCGGTCCTTTGACGGAAGTGATCGGGCCGGAAGGGAAACCGGCGTTCAAGATTTCGGGGCGGAGCGTTCGCCTGGAAAACCTCTCGGTGACGGCAGCCGCCGGCATGCCAGCGGTGGTCTCCGACGGCGCCACCGACCTCGAGATCACCGGCAATGTGTTCCGGAACGATACCGCCCGACGCTCCCAGAGCCCGACGGAATCAGGGCTGATCCTTCTGGAAGTGGGAACGCGGGGCGCGCGCATCGCCGGCAACGAGATCGCGGACGGCGACGGTCACGGCATTGCCATCGCCATCGGCTTCCACCAAGACATCGCCATCGCCGGCAACGAGATCCGCGGCATGGCGGGTTGCGGGATCGCCAGCGTCCAGAGCGGCACCAAACGCGAGGAGCAGAGGGCCCGTCTCCTGGCCAGAGCTCGCGAGAGTTTCCGGGAACAGCTCTCCTCTCAGCAACAGGATGAAATCCGGAAAACGGCCGGCGCATCTCCTATCTCTCGGCCTGTCCGCCCGCTCAAGTCGCCTGGCAGCGCCGACGGTCTCCGCTTCGAGCACAATACGATCGCCGGCTGCGTAAGCTCATTAAAGGCCGAGGAAAGGGATCTGGAGCTTCCCTATGGCGGTATCGTTCTGGTGCGGGTTGCACACCTCCAGATCACCGACAATCGAATTCAAGAGAACGGAACCGTGAAGTCCGGCGTCCCTGTAGCCGGGATCTACGTCCGCCAGTGCCGGGGGCTGATCATCCACGACAACGTGGTGGTCGACAACGGCCCCGCACCGGACGAAGAGCAGCCTATTCCCGGCTTGCAGGGCGGTATTCTCGGGCTCCAACTGTCCGTCGAAATCGAGCGGTTCGATGTCATGCCTGAAAAAGATGGGAAACAACTTGCTCCCCTCCAGCCGGACGGCTGGCCCGCCGCTTCCATCCAGAACAACCTGGTCGTGGCGCCTCGCGGGCTCGCCCTCCTCCTGCTGGGAATCGGTCCCATGCAGGTGACGGGCAACCGCCTGACCTCGCGGGACGTGCTGGGGGAGCTGCCCCGCGAGACGAAGCCCGAATCGTTGCGGATCAAGGGCCTGTTCAAGTTCTTGCGTTACTTCGGGACCGTGGTGATCATGAACACCGGCTGGCCGGCCTACGTCTCCCGCCAGCTCCTTCCCTGGGGGAACCTGTTCGCAAAAGAAAAAGAAAAGCCGCCGGCGCCGCCTTCAAGCGGCACCCCAGCTTCCAATAACATCCAGGCCGCGATCGGCAACAAAACCGAGTCTTTCATCGTCGGCGGCAAGGTGGATTTCTCGAACAACCAGGTTCACCTCGATCTCGTCCGTGGCGAGATCGAATTCGCCATCGCGGCGGTGGGCATCCTCACGGGCGACGATCTGGCCCTGCAAAACAACCAGACCGAGTGCACGCTCTTCGCCGACATCCTCCTCTTCGACACCTTGGCGGTCGCCATGACACTGCGAGCCACCGGTAACGGTTTCACCGAGAGCGTGTTCGGATGTGCGCTCTCTCTCTTCGCCATCGGGCTGCTGATGTGCACAGCCACTTCGAACCAGGGAACGCACTGCATCAACGCCTATGCCCTCGACAATGAATTTGCGTGGCTGATCAGCCGGGACAACGCCAACCTGCTCGGCCCTCAGAACCCGGTCCGAGGACGCTGTGCATTCAGTCCTTCCTCCTTCTTGAAGGGACCCAAATCCGACGAATCCTGAGGATAAGACCATGGCCAAAACGTTCGATCCAAATGATCTCGAGGGGCAACTCGAAAAATTCTTCACCGCTGCCGACGCGCTTCGCCAGCAGTCGCTCACCCAGCTCGCGGATGAGCAGGACGAGGACGCCGCGATCCTGCAAGATCTGCGGCCCGACCTGGCGCGCGAGCTCGGAGACCAGCATCCACAAATCGCCGCCCTCGACCGCCGGCTCGCCAGCGCGAAGCGGTTTGTGGAAGTCACCCGTGAAACCGCGAGAAGCGTCACCGCGTCGGAGGTTGAGGTCATCGGCGACTGGGTGGTGGCCGGCGTCGTCCTCGACACCGAGAACCAACCGGTCGCCGGGGCGAAGGTCACCCTGACCGGCGACCCCGACCTCGCGAAGCGCTTCGGCGAGGCCACGAGCGGCAAGGACGGCAAGTTCGAGGTCCGCTTCCCCGGCGCCGAGATGAAGGACGTCTTCACCCGCGCGCCCAAGCTGAGGCTCGCCGTCCGCTCGAGCGACGACAAGCTCAAGACGACGTCGGCGGAGATCGTCCCTAAAGGCGACGGCATCGCGCTGTTGGAGATCCGGCTCGGCAAGCCGGCCGCCCAGACCGTCAAGCGCTCAGCCGCCAGGAAGGCTCCGGCCGCGGACAAGAAACCCTAGGGCTTGTCACAGAATAAGTGTGCCAGGTTTGCGTCCGGCCCAGCCTGTGCTTACTGGAAATAGCCCACCACGTCCACCAGCACGTGCATGGCAGCCGAGCCGCTGAGATTTGGCTTGATCTTCAGCGTGCCGGTCGCCGAGATGGGAGCGATGGCGTTGTTGGCGCGGATGGCGCCCAGGCCGAAGCTGATGACGCTGTTGGAGGGCGTCGGCGGCTCCACGGCATAGACGGCGAGGTCGCCGCTGCTGGAGGGGCCGACGGCGGTGACGTTGATCGCCACCGCCGTGGCGGACGCCGGCACGCCGCAGCCGCTGACGGCGACCTCGCGCACCACTCCCGAGGCAATGGGGCCGGCCTGCTGGTTGCGCGTGTCGAGGAGCCGGCAGGGCACGACGGTGAAGAAGCCGTGAACGGCAACGCCGGAGGGGGGGGCCAGGGTCTGCAACTGCAGCGTCGTGGGCGAGCCGGCCGGCCCGGCCTCGAAAACGCCGAGGGTCGACTGCGCCGCCGCCGGGAGCTGGTCGCTGTCGAAACGGAAGGAGACCAGCGACGCGTAGTCGACCTCGGCCGGAGGCGTCGTGCCGGCGGGAGCGGTCCAGGTGATGCCGGTCGCATCGATCGTCGACGTCCAGTCGTTGGCGGCAAAGCCGTCGCCGTCCGCATAGGCGACGTTCTCGATCACTCCCACCGCGGTGTTGAACGGCACGTGGAAGCTCTTGATCCGGCGGTCGAAATCGTGGTTCTGCAGGGCGTAGGCGTAGCGCTTCCGGCCGGGGTTTCCCGCCACGTCGGTGACGCGGACGGCGAGCTGCACGTGCCCTTCGCCGGTGTCGAGGAGCCGGTTGTCGGCGTTCGCTCCCGGCGTCACCGGATTGACCCAGGCGTTGATCGCGGGACCCTGGGAGTACGCGCCGACCGTGGGGAAGCTCCACACGCCGACCGTCTTCGCCGGCGCCACCTGTCGGTAGCCCATGCTGTTGAAGATGTTGCGGTCGTCGCGGATGATGTAGAACGCCTCGACGTAGTACGAGGCCCCGGCGACCTGCAGGTCGGTCTCGGCCGCCTTCAGCCCGTGGGTGAAGGCGTTCTCCCCGCCGCCGAAGAAATCCTGGGTGCAGTCGCCATTGGTGTCGAAGTGGGTGGGAATGCCGCCGCAATGGGCCCAGATCCCGGTCGAGGCGGTGACCTCGGAGCGCGGGGCCAGGGAGCCGACGCTGTTGTTGGTGCTCGTCCCGTAGACGTCCGTGCAGCCGATGCCGAGGATGTGCGGGTCCGTGCAGGCGCCCACGTCGCAGCCGTTGTTGAGGGTCAGGAAGGCATGCTTGAGATCGCTGCGGCCGATCGGCTCGAGGACGCCGGCGTTGGAGCGCGCCATCTGCCAGACGAGGAACGGGTGCTGGTCGTTCCAGGGAGGGGTGTTGAGGTTGGTGAACTTGGAGTACCAGGGCACGTTGGCGGTGCCGACGTTCTTCAGATCCGCCGACGGCAGGACCACCACCACCGACCGGCCGTTGATCGTGGCGACGCCGCCCTGGGCGATGCTGGACATGTTCGTCAAAGAGACGTCGATGACGCCGGACCAGTCGCCGCAGGCCGGCGGCACCGCGCCGATGGGCACCGGCGCCGGCGGCAGCGAGCCGGTCTGGAGCGTCGCGTCGAGGTCGAGAACGCCGACGTTCACGCCGGCATAGCGCTCATCGCCCAGCCGGCGGGCGAGGGCGGGCAGGATCCGCAGGTCCGCGTTCAGGTAGCGGAGCAGGCCGGTCCTGACGTCGAATTCCCATTGCGCGTCCGCGGTGGTGATCAGCGCAACCCCCGAGGCGTCGACCAGCTCGAGGGTGGTCGTCTTCTCGCCCGGCCGCAGCACGAGGCCCGACAGGTCGAACGTGCGGCCGGCCCCCGTCAGGCGGAAGCCGCCGCTGAAGTCGAGCGGACCCCCTTCGAAGCCGTGGAAGCCGTCCGTGGCCACGGCGGCGCGCAGGACGATCGGGCCCTCGGCCTCGAACGACGGCGCCCCCGGCGGCATCACGGAGAGCGGATGCAGCTCGTGCGGCCTGCCGCTCGGCGCGATGGCCGTCACCCCGAGACCGAGGTGCGACAGCGTCCCGGTGTCGAGCCCGATCGTCGTCACGGCGTCGAGGATGGCCCACGAAGCCGTTTCGACCTCCTGGGCCGGCGGCGCCGGGGGGGCGCCCGCCCATCCCGGTGCGGCGGCGAGAGCGAAAACAGCGGCCAATACGAGGAGGCCCCGCTGGAAGACTAGCCAGGGCCGGCGACGGTTCGAGGTTCGAGTCTCTGTCACGCGTGTCATGCACCCTCCGGACGAATCGCCCAAGTCTAGCCGAAGTTCCTGAACATCCGAATACTTGCAAGTCGCGATCTGTGAGATCCTCAAACGTTCGACTTGAACGGACCCTATCATGACCTCACCCCCCTCCCCCATCCCGCTGAGCCTCCCTTCGCAGGCCGAGCAGATGTTCCCGGTCCTCACTCCGGCGCAGGCCAGGCGCGTCGCCGCGCAGGGCCGCGTCCGCGAGGTCCGCCAGGGAGAGGTGCTCATCCAGGCCGGAGAGCAGGTCGTGCCGTTCTTCGTGGTGAAGTCAGGCCAGGTCGCGATCGTCCGGCCGTCCGGCACCGGCGAGACGCTCATCACCACCCATGGGCCGGGCCAGTTCACCGGCGAGGCCAACATGATCGCCAACCGCCGCGCCCTGTTCCAGGCGCGCGTGGCCGAGGCGGGCGAGGTCATCGAGCTGGATCACGAGCGCCTGCTGGGGCTCGTGCAGACCGACTCCGAGCTGAGCGAGATCATCCTGCGCGCCTTCATCCTGCGCCGCGTCGAGCTGATCGCGCAGGGGCTCGGAGACGTCGTGCTCGTCGGCTCCAGCCACTCCCCGGGAACCCTGCGCGTCAAGGAATTCCTGACGCGCAACGGCTACCCCTACGCCTACATCGATCTCGATCAGGACGACAGCGTCCAGACCCTGCTCGACCGGTTTCAGGTCACTGCCGCCGACGTGCCGCTCCTCATCTGCCGCGGCGAGGTGGTATTGCGGAATCCGACCAACCAGCAGATCGCAGAGTGCCTCGGCTTCAACGAATCGATCGACCCGAGCCAGGTCCGCGACCTCGTCATCATCGGCGCCGGCCCCTCGGGGCTCGCCGCCGCCGTGTACGGCGCCTCGGAGGGGCTCGACGTGCTGGTGCTGGAGTCGAGCGTGCCCGGGGGGCAAGCCGGATCGAGCTCGCGGATCGAGAACTACCTCGGCTTCCCCACCGGCATCTCCGGGCAGGAGCTGACGGCGCGCGCCTATACGCAGGCCCAGAGGTTCGGAGCCCACCTGCTGATCGCGAAAGGCGCCCGGCGGCTCGCCTGCGCCCGCCGGCCCTACGC
>JBAPYB010000350.1:0-7236 GCA_049284515.1 Thermoanaerobaculia bacterium | reverse complement strand
GGAGGGGGCGCAAGGCCACGATCTCCAGCGATACGCGTACCTGGAGTCGAGCGTCGAAGTTGGCTCAAGGGCCGCTTTGAGCGGCTCCCAAATTTCCAAGCCTCCGGCTCTGCCGGAGGTCGCTGACTTGTTCTTCCACATTTTCTGTGCGGACTGTAGCCTAGAGGACACACCAAGCTTGGATCGCACCGGAGTGGGTAGTTGCACGAGGCTTTTCCGGAAAACCTCGATCTTCGAGTTGACGTATCCGTAGTAACTGCTGTTGGCCGCCTTTGGGGGATGCCTGAAGTAAACCTGAACCGGTCTTTCCGGCTGTGACGAGTTGAGGTCGAAGTGATAGAGCCGAGGCGGCAAATCATCGGACTCTGCGCCGGGATAGATCGCATAGTAGATCTTCTGGTCCTTCGGGCTCCAACCGAGGATCGTGGCTGTCTCGGGTCCAAGGACGGTCGCCCTCGCTGCTGCCGCCTGACCCAGTAGGCCGGCGGCCACGAAAAAGGCTCGGATTCGTGTCGCCTTCGTCATTGTTTCAAGAAGTATACAGCAGAGGGGCAGGGCCTGGCGGCGGAGGCAACCAGGCCCGTGGTTGGGCCCGCAGCGGTGGTTACGCCCTATGGGGACGCTGGGGCGGACGGGGAGTAGCCGGCGAGGACCGGCGCCGGGAGCTCGAATTCCTCGCCGCGGCCTTCGCCGTGGAGCTGTTCGTAAAGCCGGCATGCCCTTTCGAAGGCCCGCTCCATCGCCAGGTCGTAGGCGGTTTCGGGGACCGGTCCACCGGCATAGGGATCGAGCTCGACGGTGACTTGTTTCCGCGCGGCCTGGGACACGAGGCGGCGAACGATCTCGCGGCGTTCGTCAAGATCGAGGCGCCCTTCGGCGAGCTTCAAGACCTGCTCCCGGGAGACGGGCTGTGCAATAGCATCCGGCATGGTAATTCCCTCCCACGACATGAGCCGGAACGATGTCGTAACGGCCCTTGTAAGTTTGCCCTAAGCAGGAAACGTGCCGGGGGTGCCAATCCCCTCATTTCCTGGGGCTTGCAGGGCTTGTGGCGGTGGAGGTCCTCACCGCCCGTCCTTCCGAGGGGACGCGCAACCCGCTCGTGACGCGGAAGCTGACACGGCCGGGTCGTGTCGGACACGTCTCCCCCAGGGCGCTCTAGGCCCTACTGGTATTCTTCTTGCGGAGGAGGTTTCGCATGGAAATTCTTCCTGCCCCCCACACTGGCCAGCCCGGCCTGTTGAT
Organism: Thermoanaerobaculia bacterium; assembly: GCA_049284515.1. Taxonomy (GTDB): domain Bacteria; phylum Acidobacteriota; class Thermoanaerobaculia; order Multivoradales; family UBA5704; genus DATARR01. The sequence continues at coordinate 5,991 of JBAPYB010000350.1, read as the reverse complement.
CGCCATCGGCGGCGCCGAGGACAGGACGCGCGAGCGCGTCATCCTCGACTATTTCCTGGAGGCGGCCGGCGGTGCCGACGCCAATCTCGTGGTGCTGGCCACGGCCTCGGAGTCGCCGGAAATCGGTGACCGCTATGCCGATCTGTTCCTGGCCTTGCGCGCCGAAAACGTCGAGGTGCTGAAAATCGAGTAGCTCCGTCGACTGTCCCTCCAAGTGGACACGCAGGACGCGCACGAGCCTCGCATCCATCTTCCCAGGCCGCGGCGAGATAGTTTCAGTCACCTCTTGAATAGCCCAAAACCCCCCTCGCAAAACCATACCCGGCGGGGACTTGCAAGATTGAACCTCTTTTTTCCGTCTATATAGGTGGAGGGAGAGCGCCGATGGTCGGCGATCTCGGACCCAGGATCGCCATGGCCAACCAACACGACAAGATCTTCAAGCAACTGCTGCACACCTATCTCGACGACTTCCTGCGCCTCGTCGTGCCGGAGGTGTTCGACCGGCTGGACCTGTCGTCCCCCGAGTTTCTCGACAAGGAGCTCTTCGCCGGAGGTCCGCAAGGCCGAAGGCAGGAGCCCGACTTGCTCGTCCGGATCCGCACCGTCAACGGACGGCCGCTCTTGATCCACGTCGAGATCGAGGCGCGGGCGAGCCCGGGCATGGTGGAGCGCCTCTGGCGCTACGGCAATCAGATCCAGGCCCGTTACGACATACCGGTGCTCACTATCGTCGTCTATCTGAAGCGTGGCCGTCCCGGCGTCCGCCTGGAGACGCGGGAGAGCGACCTCGGGCCCAGTTTCCCGGAGCTGCGGTACGTCTCCTTCGGTCTTGCCGGCTGCCGGGCCGCGGAGTACCTGGCCCGTCCCGAGCCTCTGGCCTGGGCCCTCGCGGCGGTGATGGACCCCGGCTCTCTGAGCCGCGCCGAGCTGAAGATGGCCTGTCTACGCCGGATCACCGGGCTGAAAGGCAGGACCGATCCGTTCCTACTTGTCGACTGCGTCGAAAATTACCTACAATTGAATGCGCGGGAGGTTGCGGAGTTTAAGGCGCTTGGCTCCCGAAGAGAGAACCAGGAGGTGCGAACCGTGGCGATGACATGGTCTGAGAAGATCGCAGCACAAGGTGAAGCCAGAGGCAAAGCCGAGGGTGAGGCCAAAGGCCGCGGAGAAGGAGCTCGTGAGATCCTCCTGTTGCAACTCGCCGAGAGGTTTGGACCGCTTCCGGAAGGCGCGCGTCGCAAGGTCGAGGAAATCAGCTCGCTCCAGCGCCTCACTCAACTCGCCAAGCGGGTCCTGACCGCCCACTCGCTCGAAGAGATGGGCCTCGCCTGATCCGGCGGAAACCAGAGACCCTTCGATCACCGCCCCGGCCGCCCCGGCTGGTATCCTTCTTGCGGAGGATGTCTGGCTATGGATATCCTTCCTGCCCCCCACACTGGCCAGCCCGGCCTGTTGATCGCCATCGGCGGCGCCGAGGACAGGACGCGCGAGCGCGTCATCCTCAACTATTTCCTGGAGGCGGCCGGCGGTGCCGACGCCAATCTCGTGGTGCTGGCCACGGCCTCGGAGTCGCCGGAGATCGGTGACCGCTATGCCGATCTGTTCCTGGCCTTGCGCGCCGAAAACGTCGAGGTGCTGAAAATCGAGACCCGTGCTGAGGCCGTCGATGCGGGCTCCGAGGCCCACGACCTGCTGGAATTCGCCACCGGCCTCTTCATCACCGGCGGCAGCCAGCTCAAGCTCTCCTCGGCGTTGGGGGGCACGGAGATCGCGGAGACCATCCGCCGCCGCCACGCGGCCGGCATGGTGGTGGCCGGCACCAGCGCCGGCGCGGCCCTGCTCTCCGAGCACATGATCGCCCTGGGCGAGAGCGGCTCCACGCCGCGCCGCCGCCTCGTGCACTTGGCCAAGGGGCTGGGCCTGGCGCCCAACTTGATCATCGACCAGCACTTTCGCCGCCGCGACCGGCTCGGCCGCCTGCTGACGGCGCTTTCTTACAATCCCGAGCCTCTGGGCGTGGGCATCGACGAGGACACGGCGGCCATCCTCAGCGGCGCCGGCGAGCTGTCCGTCCTCGGGGCCGGGGCGGTCATGGTCGTCGACGCCTCGCAGATGCGCTTCACCGACAGCCACGCCGTCCATCGCGGCCAGCCCGTCGCCATGATGGGCATGAAGCTCGACTTCCTCACCACCGGCTGCCGTTACGACCTGAACCGCCGGACGGGCATCGCGCCGCCGGCGCACATGATCCATCTCGCCGATCCGGTGGAGCGCCGTGCTCCCAGGCGACTGCCTATGCAGAGCGCCGAAGCGCCGGCCGGCGCGGAGGACGACGGGGAGTAGGCCAGTCTCGAATCGCACGCCGCTGGCACACCGATTGCTCCGCAAGGACTCTCGTGGAATGAGCCCATCTTCAAACGTAAACGCCCCACGGGAGGCCCGTTCACACCATGAAAGTCCTCGAGACCTGCATCTATCGCGGACCCAATCTTTACGCTCTCTGGCCCGTCATTCGTCTCCGCCTGGACCTGGGTGAATTGGAGTGGTTCCCGACGACGAAACTCCCCGGCTTTTCAGACCAGCTTGTAGAGTTGATCCCCACCCTGGCCGAGCACACCTGCTCCTATGGCGTGCCCGGCGGCTTCGTGCGCCGGCTGAACGAGGGCGACGGCACTTGGCTGGGGCACGTGATGGAGCATGTGGCCATCGAGCTGCAATGCCTGGCGGGCACGCCGGTCACCTTCGGCAAAACACGGGGCAGCGGCCTGCCGCCCGGGCAGTACCACGTCGTCTACACCTACGGGGACGAGCACGTGGGCCTCGCCGCCGGGCACCTCGCCTTGCGCCTTATCCACCATCTGCTGCCGGCGCGGTTGGAGGCTCATGATCCTGCGCCGCTCGACTTGCAGGCGGAGCTCGAGTCGCTGAAGCGGCTGGCGCAGGACCGCGCCCTGGACCCTGCGACCGCGGCGCTGGTGAAGGCCGCCGAGGAACGGGGCATCCCCTGGATTCGCCTCGACGACAAGTCGCTGGTGGCGCTCGGCCACGGCAGGTTCCAGCGACGGATCCAGGGCGGTCTCACCAGCGAAACGAGCCACCTCGCCGTCGAGATCGCCTCGGACAAGCCGCTGACGCAACGCATCCTGGGCCGGATCGGCCTCCCCGTGCCGCGGCAGGTCGAGGGGGCGGATGGCGTCACGGAATCCTTCGAGCCGGGCCGCGACTACCGCCTCCTGGTAGTGGGGGGCAAGGTGGTCGCGGCGACGGACGGGGACGCGGCCGATCAGGCGGTCGATCGGATGGACGTCCTGCACGAGGACAACCGGATCATGGCCGAGCGGGCCGCCGCCGCCCTCGGCCTCGCCGTGGCCGGGATCGGCTTCGTCTCGCCCGACATTTCTCTGAGCTATCGCGACGTGGGCGGAGCCATCGTGGGCGTCGACGCTGCGCCCCGGGACGTCGCCGGCCCGGTGATCGACGGGCTGTTCCCGCCGGATGCTTCGCCCTGTTGTCCCCTGGCGGCCGTCGCCGGCGCTCGGGGAAAAACCACGACGACCCGGATGGTCGGGCACATCCTCGGCCTCGCCGGCCACACGGTGGGAATGGCCACGTCCGAGGGCGTCTACGTCGACGGCAGCCTCATCGTCGGCGGCGACATGACGGGCCCGGAGGCGAGCGAGCTCGTGCTGCGCAACCCTTCAGTGGACGCCGCCGTGCTGGAGACGGCTCACGGCGGAATCGCCCGCTCCGGGCTCGGCTGGCGGCAGTGCAACGTCGGCGCCGTGCTCAACGTGGTGGCTTCCGACCCCTGGCGGCAGGTGGAAACCCAGAGTCTCGACCCGCTTGCGCAGGTCACGAGGGTGGTGGTCGAGGTGGCGAAGGACTACTGCGTGCTCAACGCCGACGATCCGCGGGTGGCGGCCATGGCCGAGCACAGTCCCGGCGAGCCCCTCTGGGTGACGCAGGACCCCCGCAACGAGCTCGTGCGGCGCCACATTCGCGGGGGCGGCCGGGCCGTGGCGCTGGAGCCGCGCCTCAACGGCCGCCTGCTGGTTCTCTACGAAGGGGAAAAGCAGGTCTCCCTGCTCTGGGCGCGGCAGATCCCCGCGACCGAGGGAGGAAAAGTCACGCACAACATCCAGAATGCGATGTTCGCCGCCGCCATCGCCTTCGGGCTGGGGGTGGACGCCGAGCTGATCCGGAAGGGCCTGCGCACGTTCGAGACCAAGCCCCACACGGCGGAGCGGCTCAGCAACGTTCTGCCGCAGCGGCGAGCCGTGGGGTAGGGATTGGGGCGCCGCCAGCAAGCGTTCACCGCGCTGCCCCTCCTTACGGCCAGATCAGATTTCGGATGGCGACAAGAGCGGCAAACACAGCAATTACACCGATCAGAAACATGATCAGATCTTGCGCGCGGGTTGGATGTTTTGTCGGGTAATGTCCCAAGCTCACGATCCACATGATCGCTCTGCCAACGGGAAGGCCGATGTACACGAAAAGGATCATCCAGATAATCTTTAAGATCCATGCGAGAGCTCCGGCGGGTGCGCTAGCCATAGATCCTCTCAAACACCGGCAGGACGAAGCTTATCCAATCCGGGTCCCTCACGCTCCACCCACCGTGCCTCCGCGCAGCATCCGTCCCAGGATGAACAGCAGCACCAGCACCGCTGCGATCAGGGCAGCCCAGAAAATCCGCCTTCCTGCGGCTTCGGGGTCCAGCTCCGGACCCTGGCGAGGCTCGGGGCCGAGGGCGATCTCGTGCGCGGCCTCGCCCAGCAGGCGGGGAGCGAGGAGCGCCAGGTCGTAGCGCGGCGGTTGCAGCCCCGGCCGGCCGTAGAGGAGCGTCAACGGATCGCCCGCCGCCGAGAAGAAACGCAGGCGGTGGGCCGGCAGCAGCAGGCGGGGCGGATCGAGCGGCAGGGGAGCGTTGTCCCCTTCCTCGATCAGGAGGTCGAAGCGGGTCGCGGGCCTCGGCGGCAGCTCCAGGATCAGGGGCGGCGCCGGCGTCTCCGGATCGGTGTGGCTCCAGGCGGCTTGCGCCAGCGTCCGCTCTTCGGGCTCCACCTCTCCACGGTGCTCTTCAGGGATCTCGACCAGCCGGAGCTCGCGCTCGAAGACCCGCGCCGCCGTCGCCAGCACCAGCCGCGCCGCGGGGAGCGAAGGATAGGGCAGCTCGACCGCGTAGCGGGAGAGGGACGGCGGATCCCCCTTCCTGATCTGCCTCACCAGGCGAGGGAGGGTGAGGGACATCGGCTCGTCGAGGCGCTCCAGGAGATAGGGAACCTGGCGGCCCTGGGAGTCGGCAATGCGCAGATCGGCAAAACCTGGGCTGTGGGAGAGGACCGCGGCGTCGAGGAGGAGCGCGTTCAATCCCGCCGCGCCGGCCGGAATCTTCCGCCGGTAGCGAAAGGCGCTGGGGTCGACCGGCGCTCCCACGGCCGGGAGGGGACTCTGGGCCTCGTCCTTCTCCTGCGGCGCCGCGTCCCGGGCCTCTCTCCAGCGCGCCGCGGCGGTGCGGGCTCGCGCCGCCTGATCGCGCAACGCTTCGAGGTCGTAGCGGGGAGGCGGTGCCGCGCGGTCGCCGAAGCGGGCGGTCAGGGGAGCAGTGCCGCTGGCCTCGAAGTAGATCCAGGGGAGCGGCGCCAGCTCCGCGGCCACCCCGGCGAGCTCCAGCGGCGGGTTGCTGCCGTCGTCCACGGTCAGCTCCAGGTCCGGTCCGTCCGGGAGAGCGGCCAGGGGGATGCGCAGGTCGCTGGCCAAGAGGCCGCCGTACACGGCACGCCGCAGGGTCGCTTCCCCGAGGCGCACGGGGGCGATCTCGGAGCTCCCGCCGGATTGGAGATGGCCTTCCGTCACGCTCGCCGAGCGCAGCAGAGGCCCTCTCAGAACGCCGGGCACGTCGAGGACCAGGGCCACGACCGGCAGCCGGGCCGCGGGCAGGTGGAGGCGAAAGCGGCTCTTCCCCGGCTCGCTCGGCCGGCGCTC
>JBAPYB010000349.1:0-34288 GCA_049284515.1 Thermoanaerobaculia bacterium | reverse complement strand
CGTTGGCGACGGGCTGAGCTGCCGCGCCGGGCCTTCCTGGCCGCCGTCCTCGCGGCCCTCGTTCCGGTCGCCGGACTGCTCCTTCCCCATGGCCTGCCCACCGTCGAGCGCTGGGCCGACGACCTGCGGTTCCGCGCCGCGCCGGCACGCCCGCCCGATCCGCGGATCCTGCTGGTCACGATCGACGACGCCAGCCTTGCCGCCGGCGCCAAGCCGCTGGCGGGTTGGGCGGACGAGCTCGGCCACACACTGGACCGGGTCTTCGCGGCGGGAGCGCGGGGGGTGGCCATTGATTTCGTCCTGCCCGATTCGTGGAGCGCCTCGCAGGGTTTCTCAGAGCTCGTCCTCCGCCATTCCGAGGCCCTCACCCTCGCCGCCTTCTCGAAGCCCGAAGGGAATATCCTTGGCACCGGCAGCATAGCCGGCCTGACCACGGTCGCCCTGGGACCGCAGCGCTCCAGCGCCCTTTTCGGATTCGTCAACCTGGACGAGGATTCCGACGGCGTGGTGCGCCACGGGCGCCTCGGCTTTCGCGACAGCGAGGGAGGGATACGTCCCTCCTGGGCGGTCCGGGCAGCCCGGGCGATCTCCTCCATCCCTGCGACCTATGGCATCAAGAGCTTCTGGATCGATCCCCGGATCGACCGCTCGGGCTTCGCCCGCATCTCCTGGCAGGACGTCCCCGTCGCGCTGGCGACGAGGCCCTGGGTCTTCCGCGACCGCCTCGTCCTGGTGGGCGGCGACTTCGTCGACGACGTTCACCGCATCTCCCAGCGCTCGGGCGAAGCCGAGAGGGTCCCCGGCCTCGTGCTTCAGGCCCTGATGGTGGACACGATCGCCGCCGGCCTGCCGGTGCGCGAGGCGACCGCGGCTCCCTTTCTGGCGGGCGCAGCCTTGTGGATCGGCCTCGCAACGGCGGCCGTGCTGTTGGTTCGGAAGCTGCTCCCGGCGCTCGCCGTCCTCCTTGGCAGCCTCCTTCTCTACCTCTATCTATCGATCCCGGTTTTTCAACGGACGGGCCTGCTGCTGCCGGTGACGGCCCCCCTGCTGCCGGCCCTCGGCGCGCTCGCACTGGCGGTGATCCTCCGGCGCGCCCTCTCGCCGATTCCCTCGTGGAGACCGACTTCATGACTGCGACGATTCGAGCCCTTGCCTGCGGACTCCTTCTCCTCGCCATCCTCCCCGTGCGCCCGGCCGCGGCGGGCACACACGAGCCCGTGGCCATCCTCTATATTGTGGTCGGCGAGCCCCTCCGCACCATGCCAGGCCACTCCCCGAAGCCGGTGCACCTCGGCGATCGCCTGCCGGCGGGCACCACCGTGGATCTTGCACCCGGCTCCCGCCTCGCCCTTGCGTTCGTGAACGGCAAGCGCTACGAGATCTCCGGGCCGGCCCGCGCGACTCTCGGGAAAGACGATCTCTCGGCCCGCTCCGGCGGCGTGCGGCCTCTCCCCTCGGTCCCGCCTCTCCCCCGGCTGGCTCCGATCGCGAAGCAGGACCACCCCGGAGCAACGGCGGGGGCGGTGACCATTCGTGGCGAGGGGATCGAAGGGCTCCATCCGGATCGCAGGGCGACCTGCCTGGCCTCGGCGGTCCGGTTGCGTTTCGATCCGGTGCCGGCTGCCCCGAGGTACCGCGTGCAGATCGCCGATCCGGAGGGCAAGGCCCTCTTCAGCACCGACACCCAAGCCACCGAGGTCAGCGTGCCGCCCGATCTCCTCGCGCCAGGGGGGACGTATCTTTGGACGGTCGAGACCCTGGACCGGCCCGGCCCGATCGCCCGGGGAGAAGCGACCCTGGTGACCCTGGATGCTGATCAGGCGCGGGCCCGCGAAGACTTGCAGCACTGGGTCCAAGCTTCCGGGACGGCGGACGACCTCAAGCTGCTGGAGGGAGTAGACCAGGCCCTGGGTCTTTCGGAGGAGCATCGGGACGATGCGCAATGCCCACTCACCGCGCCCGGATTGGTCGTCGAGACCGTCGCTCCCGCGTCTGCAGCCTCTCGCGCCGGGTTGAAGGCGGGCGATCGCCTTCTTTCCTGGTGCAGGTCTGCCGGCGCCGAGGGAGGCTGCGTCGCGCGAAGAAACCTCCGCACGCCGTTCGACTGGCTGGACGTCCAGATGGTCGACGTGCAGCGCGGTGGGGTTGTCGTCGAAGGCAATCGAGGGACGGAGAACCGCCGCTGGAACCTGTTGCCGGCGATCCAGGGCATCACCGTGGCGCTGCTCCTCCAAGGCGCGCAGGCCGCGGAGCTGGCCGAAGGGAACCGCTGTGCCGGCGCGGCGCTGTGGCTCCGAGTCCAGGCGGCTCAGCGTCATGCCAAGGCCCGGCGGTGGTCCGAAGCGGATTCGGAATACCAGGCTGCCGTGGTGAAAGCTCACGCGTTGGGGCTCGCCCGCGTGGAAGAGCACCTCCGGATGAGCTGGTCCGATGCCTTCTTTCAACGCGGTGATGCCGCAGGGGCCAGGCAGCAGCTCGAAAGCGCGCTGGCATTGGAAGAGAAAAACCATCCGGATGGCCTGGGAGTGATGTCGTTGCTGACCCGGCTCGGGAACGTGATCAAGAACCTGCGGGACAGCCAGAAGGAAGCGGAACGTCTGTATTCCCGGGCCTACGAATTGGCCCTACGCCTCGCTCCCGGCAGCGGCGCCGAAGCCGCCGGAGCGAACAACCTCGCGGTCAGCGCCTACACCCGCGGCGACCTCGAGCAGGCTCAGCGGTATGCCAACCGTGCTCTGGAGATCCGGGAGAAGCTCACTCCCGGGAGCGATGCGGCCGTTCCGCCCCTCATGATCTATGGCGACGTGCTCTATTCCCGCGGCGACCTGGCTGGTGCCGAAACCGCTTTTCTCCGGCTCCGAGGCCTCCTTGAAAAATTCAAGCCCGACAGCGTGGAGTTGGCGAAGACGCTTAACAATTTGGGCGAAGTCGCTCGCCAACGCGGTGATGACGACGCGGCCGAAAACCTTTTCCGGCAGGCGCTTGCTCTCTTCAAAAAGGTCGATCCCAGCGGTATCGAGGTGCGAGACAGCCTGATCGGACTCGGTAAGGTGGAGCTGCGGCGAGGTCAGGGAGCCAAGGCCGAGGAGACATGGCAACGCGCCCTCGCGATCAGCGAAAATCTCAATGCCCGGGGAAATAAGAGCGCAATGTGCCTGGCCGGCCTGGCGGAGGCGGCGATGCTGCAAGGCCGCCACGCAGACGCGGACGGGCTTTTTCGACGAGCCCTGGCCCTTGATCAGGAGATCAACCCGGAGGGCCTCGACGCAGCCATCGTCCATGGGGAGCTCGGGCTCCTCCTTCTCAGCCGGGGTGACGTTGAGACTTCCGAGCCTCATCTTCGCGCCGCGATCCGCATCCGCGAGAAGAATCACGCCGTGGCGCCCGAAGAGCACCAGGTCCTGGCCCGGCTGCAGGCGCGGAGAGGCCGACACGAGGAAGCCACGGCGAGCTACGTGGCGGCGATCGATGCCCTGGAGGCCCAACGGACACGTCTCGGAGGCGCGCAGGAATCTCAATGGCTCTACGGCTCCTCACTGGGTGACCTCTACTTCGAAGCCGCGGAGCACCAGATCGCGCTCAGAAGGACCCAGGAAGCCTGGAGGCTCGTCGAGAGAGGGCGCGCCCGGGGCTTTCAGGAGATGCTGGCGCAGCGGGACTTGCGCTTCGCCGGGGAGCTTCCGGCGCCGCTCTACGCCGAGCGCCGCCGACTGGACGACGAGTATGACCAGACCCAGAAGGCCCTTGCCAACTGGGCACCCGAACAGGGCGCGGAAAAGATGGAGGCGCTCCAGGGTCGCCTGCGGGACCTGCGTCTCGAGCAGGCCCAGGTCCAGGAGAAGATCCGGCGTTCCTCGCCGCGCACCGCATCTCTCGAACCCTCCAAGCCTCTCGACCTCGCCGCGGCTCGCTCGGCTCTCGATCCCGGAACCGTGCTCCTCACCTACGCCGTCGGCGAATCGCGAAGCTATCTCTTCGTCATCGAAGCGGACGGAGCAGCCGGCCCGGGCTTCTTCTTCTACTCGCTGCCGGTTGGCAGAAAAGACCTCGAAAAGGAGATCGTAGCCTTTCGCAGCCTGTTGGAACGGCCGGAGACCCGTCTCGCGACCTTGAAACAGCGAGGCCGCCATCTCTATGACCTTTTAGTCCGCCCGGCCAGGCCGCGGCTCGCCAAGGCTCAGCGATGGCTAGTCTCGCCGGACGGGCCGCTGCACTCCCTTCCCTTCGCGGCGCTCGTCTCCGGGAACCACTACCTGGCGGAATCCAAGCCGATCCACATCGTGGCTTCCGCGGCGGTGTACAAAGAGATCAAGGCGACACGCCCGGAAAAACCTTCGGTGACGATGGATCTCCTCGCCGTGGGCGACCCACTCTACCCGGCAAGGATCAAGGACCATGCTGAGACGGCTGGAGACCCACAATTGCAGGACGCCCTTCGCCGGGGTCTGCAACTGAAGCCTCTGCCGGCAACGCGCGGCGAGGTCGAGGCGATCTCCAAGCTCTTCCCCGGTGGACGCACGCTTCTCGGCAACGACGCGACCGAGGAGGCCACCAAGTCCCTGGCACCCCAGGCCCGGCGTCTCCACTTCGCCTGCCACGGCCTGCTCGACGAGCGGTTCCCGCTCAACTCCGCGCTGGCGCTCTCGATACCCGAACAACCTCAAGAAGGCCACGACAACGGCCTGCTCCAGGCCTGGGAGATCTTCGACGAGCTCCGGCTCGACGCGGATTTGGTCACCCTCTCGGCCTGCGATTCCGGGCTCGGCAAAGAGATGGGAGGCGAGGGCCTCGTCGGCCTGGTCCGCGCCTTCCAATTCGCCGGCGCCCACTCGGTCGTAGCCTCGCTTTGGGGAGTCGCCGACGTCTCCACTTCCCGCTTCATGGAGCGCTTCTACAGCCACCTCCACGACGGCAAGTCCAAGGACGAAGCCCTGCGAGCGGCCCAGGTCGACATGATCCGGGAGAAGTCCGGCTCGTCCCATCCCTTCCACTGGGCGGCGTTCGAGCTGTTCGGCGATTGGCGGTAGCGGCCAGGCCACCCGGTGTTCCAAATCTGGAACAGCCCGCTCAGAAAGTGTTCCGGAGCCGGAACCACGGGAAGACTCCCGCGTGAGAAAACCCTTTAGCATTAGGGCTTCGAGGCAGAGACCTTAGCCTTCAATCTCCTCTCCCACGGCGAGCGTCAGCGCCAAACTCGCGGCGAACAGCGCCCAACTCGCGGCGAATAGCCTTCACCTCGCGGCGAATAACCCGCGCATCGGCTCGCCAGGCACGTTCTTCGTGACGCCACGTCCTCTCTTCGCGGCGATTAGCCTACTCGTCGCGGCGATGTGCACGCTATTCGCTACGATATGCACTCTTGTCGCTGCGATACGTGCTCCTTTCGCAGCGACATGCACATCATTCACTGCGATATACACTCCACTTGCCGTGATATGTACACGTTTCGCAGCGACATGCACTCTATTTGCAACAAAATACGCACAATTTGCGGCAAATAGAGCTCACTTTCCGGCGAGTAGAGCTCTCTTTCCAGCGATGAACATGCCTGTCGCGCCGATATGCACGCTCCTTGCGGTGAATGGCGCTCTAATCACGGCGAAGAGCACGCCCTTTTTCACGATGGACAGGCTCATCGCCGCAACGTGCACGCCCATCGTCCCGACGTGCACGCTCATCGTCTCGACGTGGACGCTCATCGTCCGGACGTGCGTGCTCATTGCCGCAACGTGCACGTCCATCGGCCCGACGTGAACGCTCATCGTCCCGACGGGCATGCTCATTGCCGCAAAGTGTGTGCGCATCGGAAGGAGTGGCACGCTCTTCGAAGCAAAGTGAGCGCCCATCGAAGGACGAGGCACGCTCTTCCCAGGCGGCGGCACAGACTTGTAACGGGTTGACTTGCAGATCGTGCGATAGCGCCGGGCTCGTTCCGTTTTCGGAACGGCCACGATCTCGGAAGGGTCCAGAAATGAAACGCGTTCTCCGAGCTCGAACACGATTTCTCTTTGTTTAAGGCACCTTACAAGGCTTCTCGCACCCGGCCCCGAACTTGCGAAACCTGGGACCTACCAGGTTTCTCGCTTTCGTGGAGGGATGCGTGAACAAGAGCTCTCTGTCTTCTCTGCTCCTGTGGCTCGTTTTCGCGGCTCATGGCGGAGCCCAGACGTTCACCCTGCCGGCGGTGGCGGACACCTATCTCAAGAGCGGCAGCGCGAACCAGAACCGAGGCAGTGATACCACTCTGCAACTGGCTCACGACGGCCACGTCCTGGTGCGGTTCGATCAGAATGCCCTGGCCTCCACCGTGGGGAGCGGTCGCCTGGTCTCTGCGTCCCTCGAGCTGTTCGTCCACTCGGCCAACAACAACTGGGGCGCGGACGGCCACCCTGTGGAAGCCCACCGGCTGACCGCGGATTGGACCGAAGCAGGAGCCACCTGGAATTGCGCGATCGATACCAATCCGGTGAACAGCAAACAGGACTGCTCCACCGGCTGGACGGGCGGCACCTTCGATGACGAGGCGGCCGACACCGTTCTCCAGACCAAAGATACGGGACACTGGCTGCAATTCGACGTCACTGCGGACGTCGCCGCATTCCTGGCCGGCACCTCCAACCAGGGCTGGCTGATCGAAAAATCCGACGACGACCAGGGCGGTAAAGTGGAATACACATCCCGCGAGGGAACTGCAGCGGAACGCCCGCGTCTGGTGCTGCTCATCGAGACCGCGGCCAACGATCAGGTTCCGCCCGTGCTGGCCATCACCTCGCCCAACCAGCCGATCCTGGTCAACGAGCCCTCACCGACGGTGACGCTGGAGTACTCCGATGGCGGCTCAGGGGTGGACCTGGCCACCTTGCAGGTGCAGATCGACGGTCAGGACATCACGGCGCGATGCACGGCCGGCGCGCAGTCGGCAAGTTGTCCGACGTCCAGCCTGGCGGCGGGGAATCACACGATCCAGGCCTCTCTGCACGACCGGACCGGCAACGCCGCCCAGGCGAGCTTCGCCTTCCAACTCCTGCTCGGCCCGGGTCCCCACCTGGTGATCCTCCAGGCGATCGGGGATACCTATCTCCGGAAGGGAGATGCCAACAAGAACTTCGGCACCGAACCGATCGTCCGGGTCCGCGAGAGCGGCTCGAACCGAACCCTGGTCCAGTTCGACACCCAGAGCCTCGCCACCAGCCTCACCGGAGCGACCCTGGTCTCGGCGTCGCTCGAGCTGCACATCGAAAAGAATGGCCGCAACTGGGGCAAGCAGGGACGAACGGTTGACGCCCACCGGCTGACCTCGGCGTGGACCGAGACCGGAGCCACCTGGAACTGCCCGAGCGATTCCAATCCGACGAACGGCACGCCGGACTGCGCCACGCAATGGGCCGGCGGCAGCTTCGCCTCAACCTCGACCGCCAGCGTCCTCCACACCAAAGATCTCGCCGGCTGGGTGAGCTTCGACGTCACCGCCGACGTGGCCGCGCTCCCCGCGGGCACATCGAATTTCGGCTGGCTGCTGAAGAAGACTGACGAGACCAAGAGCGGGCGGGTGGATTATGACTCCCGGCAAGGGACGCCGGGCGAGGGGCCGCGGCTGGTGGTGGTGTTCACGACGGCGACGGTGACGGATACCACGCCACCCACTATCACCATCACGGCTCCGGTTGACGGGAGCTTCGTGACGAGCGCCACCCCTACGATCTCTGCCTCGTATTCGGACACCGGCTCGGGCATCAATACGGCAAGCGTGCGGCTGGAGCTCGACGGCGTAGACCGCACGGCAGAAGCGCAGGTGACGGTTTCGGGGTTGACCTTTACATCGCTTTCATCCCTGGCCGAGGGCCACCATGCCGCCATTGTCACCGTTCGAGATGGCGCCGGCAATGTTGCGCAGGCGACGTTGAGCTTTAACATCGACGCTATCGCACCTGCGGTCGCCATTACTGCTCCTGCACAGGGAGGTTATCTATCCCAGGTTAAACCCTTGATTGCGGCCTCGTTTTCCGAGGCCGGCTCGGGATTGGATATTGCCTCGGCACATGTTTCGATCGATGGTAACGATGCCGGCGGCACATTGGCCGCGACTGACTCTGGAATCGTAGTCGTCCTACCTAGCCCTCCGTCCGATGGCCCTCATACTCTGACGATAAGCGTCCACGACCGCGCAGGTAACGAAGGACGAGCTACGATCAGCTTTATCCATGACAGCACATCACCGGTCATCACCATCACAGCTCCAGCGACTGAGATTGTTACCGGAAATCCGAGGCCTCAAATCTTGGCGGCGCTGTCCGATGCCACGGCGGGCATCGATACCAGCTCAGCGGCAGTGCTCATCGACGATGTGGATATAAAGCCCAACTGTATCGTGACTACCTCTTCGTTGGCCTGCGAACCGGCTCCTCTAGTGGAGGGACTCCATCACCTCCGCATCAATCTCGCGGACCAGGCCGGAAATCCGGCCGTTGCCGACATGACATTCCGTCTGGTGCTTGATCTTCAACCTCCCGTGATAACTATCACCAGCCCTGCTCCAGACAGCGTCACTCGCGAAACGACGGTCTCGGTGACGGGTACGGTGACCGATGATGGCACGGTGGCCAGCGTCGTTCTCGGCAGCTCTCCCCTGCCCTTCTCTAATGGGAGCTTCTCCGGCTCCGCCAGCCTTACTGAGGGCCCGAACCGCCTTGTCGTAACGGCGACGGATGCAACTGGGAAACGATCAACGAGCACGATCAGCGTCCGACGCGATACGACCGCTCCCCGACTGAGCATCAACAGCCCTCATACAGGGCAGTTGACGAATCAGGCTGAAATCACAGTCGAAGGAACGGCCCTGGACGAGAACGGCGTCACCGTTCAGGTCAACGGTCAGCCCGTCACCCTCGAAGCAAGCAGATTCAAGCAGAGCACTCTTCTCCAGGAGGGACACAATAGCCTGACGGTGATCGCGACGGACGGCGTAGGTAATCAGGTACAGCAGGACATCGACATTACGCGCTTTTCACTTCCCTCGGTTCAGATTACCTCGCCAGACGATCTCAGCTACATCAGCTCCACCACGATTTCCGTGAGTGGCACTCTGAGCGATCCCACCGCCACGGTAACCGTCAACGGTAAGCCCGCCAACGTATCCGGAGGGGGTTTCTCCGTCTCTGACGTACCTTTGGTCGAAGGGGGCAATACCCTTACGGCGACCGCAACCGACGCGCGAGGTCACATCGCGACTCACTCCATCAACATAGTCCGGGACCTGGAGGCCCCGCACATCACTATTTATACGCCACAAGAGGGAGCGGTTGTTGCTACACCCTCCGTGACGGTGGCCGGTTTGATCAATGACATTGTCGCGGGAACGGTCAACGCCACCGAGGCGACGGTGACGGTCAACGGGCGCCCCACCACAGTGGCCAACCGCTCGTTCCTGATCGAAGGCGTGCCCTTGACGGCAGGAGACAACGTCATCACGGCACAAGCCGTCGACGCGAGTGGCAATCAGGCCGAAACCAGCATTACGGTCCATCTCACGAATGCGCCCGGCCCGCGATTGTCTCTGGTGTCAGGCAACAACCAGTCGGGCACGATCGGCGCCCTGTTGTCACAACCGCTAGTAGTCGCCCTGATGGACGCATCCGGACAACCTTGGGCCGGTCAGGCCGTCATTTTCCGGATACGCTCGGGGAATGGCACGCTCGGCGGTGGCAAGAGACAGATTACCGTGACGACCGGAGCGGATGGCCATTCCGCGACTCCCTTTACTCTGGGCACTCGCGCAGGAGCCGCAACGCAGCTCGTGGATGCAGAGGTCGTTGGGCTTACCAGTTCGGTAACCTTCACAGAGAGTGCTCTCCACGGGACTCCGACGCTGATCGTCGTAGATTCGGGCGATCAGCAGTTGGGCGTGACGGGTCAACTGCTGCCGCGGCCTCTGGTCGCCGCTGTGACCGATCGGGGATTCAATCGTTTGGGCGGTGTTCCAGTGACGTTCAAAGTGGTCAAAGGAGAAGGTCGATTCGAAAACGGCTCCCGCGAAGCCACGATAACCACCGATAGTGACGGGAGGGCGATCGTGACGTCCATCACCGGCCCCGAGGAAGGGACCGGCAACAACGTCGTCGAGGCCCGGATCGCTGCGCTGCCGGACGGCCCGCTGGCGGGCTTCACTGCGACGGCCTGGCCGGCCGGAGACCCGGCGGCCACGACCATCCATGGTGTGGTTCTGGATAACTCGAATCAGCCGGTCCCAGGTGTCACACTCCGGCTGCGAGATACCTCGATCCTGACCCAAAGCGACAGTAAAGGTCTTTTCCGCATCAGCCCCGCCCCGGTCGGCCGGATCAAGCTGATTGTCGACGGAAGCACGGCACAGCGACCCGGCGCATGGCCAGACCTCGAATTCGAGCTGACCACCATCGCAGGCCGGGATAACGACCTCGGTATGCCCATCTATCTCCTGCCTCTAGATCTCGCCCACGGCCTCCTGGTGGATGAAACGCATGGCGGCACTCTGATTCTCTCGGACCTCCCTGGCTTTTCGCTTCAGATCCAACCTGGGTCGGCGACGTTCCCCAGTGGCTCGAAGAGTGGCGTGGTCAGTGTCACGATCGTCCACAGCGACAAGGTGCCGATGGTCCCCAATTTCGGGCAACAACCTCGGTTCATTGTTACGATTCAGCCTCCAGGCACGAGATTCGATCCACCCGCGCGCATGAGCCTGCCCAACGTCGAGGGCCTGGCGCCCGGCGAAGTGAGCGAGCTCTACTCCTTCGACCACGACCTGGGCCACTTCGTCAGCATCGGCCCCGCCACGGTGAGCGAAGACGGCTCTGTCATCGTCTCGAACCCTGGCGTCGGTGTTCTTAAGGCCGGCTGGCATTGCTACGGGAACCCGGGGCTCACAGGTACTCCCCACGACTGTCCGATCTGCAACGAGTGCATCGGCGACTATTGCTTCTCAGATGACAGTCAGGTACCTCCGCAAGACCCCACGAATCCTTGCACCGAATACTACTGTTCGGGAGGTGGACCAGCCACTCGCATCAACGACAACGCCACTCCACCGCAGAGATCAGAGCACGACTGTCTGAAGCAGATCTGCAAAGGTGGATACATAACCGACGACCCAAACGTCAAGGAAGTACCCGACCAAGTCGAAGGAAACTGCCAAGACGAGCTTTGTGGAGAGCCCTTTCAGTTTCCAAACCCGTTTGATGCTCCTCCGGGCAAAGCTTGCTGCCAGTTCGCGGAAAAAGATCAGATTCTACCCCAGGCCATTCCGTACGATCCGAGCAGCGAGTGCTGCGAGCCGAAAGGGGTGTTTCCCAAGTTCCCGCCACTCTACGATCCATCGGTCTGTCCGGACCGGGTTCAGGCGAATACCCCCCATGATATCGACGGGTGTTCGCTCGAAAAAGCTAGCGACATCGCCGACATTCTCGCGCATTACCCCTTCCTCAACTACAGCGGTGACCCAAACAATCCCGCCGGGGGACCGGACACGGCGTTTGGCAGCGGAAACGCCGGCGACACGCTTCCCTGCAACGACCATGACATATGCTACCAAACCTGCACTACAGAATTCTTTGTTCCTGCTTACTTCAAGTGCAACCAACAGATGTTCGCCGATATGATCGGTGTCTGCGATCGGTCTCAAGCGTCACCCTCGGTGCGCGAGAACTGCTACGCATGGGCACTGGAATATCAGGGGTTTTTGACCGCAGCCGGATTCATCGCATTCAAGCAAGATCAACAGAAATATTGCCAGTGCTGTCAATAGCCACACCAGGAGACACCCCTATGAGAATGTTCGCAACCAGGTGGCTCGTCTTTTTGCTCCTCGTGCCAATGGCTGTAGGCAATTCCGCTGAGTTGCAGCCGACGTCAGTCGAGCTCGGCGCCGAACCCAGCATGTTCACTATGGTATCTATGGCCAACAGTGTCCCTGATCATACTCTGCTGGTCGTAGGGATGCTGCTTATTCGAGGAGATCACCCTCATTTGTCGGCAAAGTTGTGGCGGATCGCCACCGACCGCGAGTTACCAAAGGCAAGAGTACAAGAGATCTCGCCAGACGCGGGGGCCCCGATGTCAGAGAGCCTGAGCGCTGTCGGCACGAAAGGAGATGCGTCAATCCTAGCCGGCTCTTTGGCGAGCGGCGGCTTGGGAATTTTTCAGATCGACGCCGCGGGCCGGTTTTCGATACTGGGTACTCCGCCGAAATTCGACGAAGCAGTCGTTGTTCATCGCGTGGTGAAGACCTTCGGCGGAAGGCTACTCCTGCTTGGTCAATTAGGTGGAAAGCCTTTTGCCGCGCTATTTGACGAACATGGCTCCATGCTATGGAAGCAACTCGTCGGAAAGGATGTTTCCGGCGTTCTCTTGGATGGACGTCTGCTTAAGAACGGAGGCTTCATGGTTGTGGGCAGCGCTCTCTCAGGATCACTCAAGGACCGCAAAGAACAGCCACTGATTGCGGAGATCGATCCTCAGGGTAAAATTGCGCGGGAGTTGTTGTTCGACGATGACAAAGTGTTGACGGGAATGGCTTGGCAGGATCTAGAGATCGCGCCGGTCCACCCGACAACTAAAGAATCGCCACAACTAGTCTGGCTCCAGACTCTATCCAAGGGCGTCTCTCAGGCCGATGTCTTACCTCTGAGCCGGAACATCCTTATCCGCGAGTTTTCTTTCCCGCTTGGAACAGAGAAAGCTGTCCTCGTTGACTATGAGAGAGGTGCACCGAGAGTCCGGATCGTGAACCGGCATGGGGCTGTATTGGAGCAGAAAACCTTTCAGGAAGGGCAGTTAAGCCCGGCTTCGATGACTGCGATCATGAATGAAGGTGTTCTTTATATCGCCGGTCCGGCCTTCCGGCTCGAAAACGGCAAGGATCTTCGTGGGTTCATTCGAGTACTGGCCGTACGCATTGGTGAGTGAGGAGGATGGCTCATGAAGAGAGTCCTGGTCATATTGGCGTCTCTGCTCTGCACAACCTGTCTCACGTTCGCCGCGGACCTCGATCAGAACTGTGTCGTCAGTGCGTTCAACCGCTCCGCACGCGTCCAAGCGGACGGCAGTTGGGTGCTACCTAATATTCCGGCGAACTCAGGGCCGGTCAGGGTTCGCGCGACATGCCTCGAGAACGGAGTCACAAGATCGGGACAGTCGGACCTGGTCAACATTCCACCCAACGGCACCATCAAGATAGCCAAGATCAACTTCGATGCGCCCATTGATATACCTCAGAAACTTGTTCTGACGACACCGGCTGTAGTTCTCTCCCGCGGGGGAGAAACCCTCCAATTGACGGCGACCGGGTCCTATTCTGACGGCTCGACGAAAGATCTATCTTTGGCAGAGACCGGTACGAGTTACCGTTCAACCAATGCAGCCGTTGCGAGCGTGGACGCCAATGGCATGGTGACAGCGCATAGCAGTGGCATATTCCTTATCAGTGCCCTCAATGAGGGAGCTCTTGCGGTGCGGCAGTTCCAGGTCGTCCTTTCGGGGGACAGCGACGGCGATGGTCTTCCCGATGATTGGGAGGTCGCGCACGGTCTGGATCCTAACAATCCTCTCGATGCTCTGGCCGATCCCGATCAGGACGGCCTCACAAACCGCGACGAGTACGCGCAAGGCACCGACCCGAGAAATCCGGACACCGACGGCGACGGCCTCCTCGACGGCCGTGAGGTCAACGAACTCCATACGAATCCGCTGCTCGCCGATACGGATGGCGACGGCTTCGGCGATGGTCTAGAAGTGCAGACAGGCAGCAACCCGCTCGATCCCAACAGCTTCAACCTCGCGGCAGCCCTTGAATCGCTGACGGTGAAGCCGGCCTCGTTCACCCTGGTGTTCAATACGGCTATTGGTGAAGCCTCTCGACGTCTCGACGTGATCGCTCGGCTTATAGACGGCACCGAGATCGAAGCCCGCTCGCGGCGCTACGGCACCAGCTATCAGTCGAGCGATCTTGCCGTAGCCAACTTCGGCGTCGAGGATGGCGTCGTCTTTGCCGGACAGGATGGCACCGCCACCATCACGGTGCAGATCGGCTCCTTCTCGGCCACCAGCGTGGTCCAGGTCGAAAGCTTCTCGCCGACGGCTTTGTCGTTCCTCCCTCTCCCCGGCTATCCCAATGGAGTGGCCGTGAGCGGGGATTACGCCTACGTGGCCTCTGGATGGGCTGGCCTGCACGTGGTCGATGTTTCTGATCTCTCTGCGCCAGTCCTTGTAGGGACGGTCGACACGCCGGGCAACGCAAACGACGTGCGAGTGCAGGGGACTTTTGCCTATGTGGCCGACGGCGCGAGCGGGCTCCAGGTGATCGACGTCAGTGACCCCACCCGGCCGCGAATCGTCGGTACTCTGGACACACCGGGCGACGCGACCGACCTGGTCGTGCAAGGCGACCGCGTCTATGTGGCGGACGGCTTGGCCGGAGTTCAGGTCATCGACATTGCCAACCGTTCGCTGCCGACTCTACTTGGCAGCCTCGATACCCCGGGTCTGGCCCGCGGCATCGACGTGGTGGACAACCTCGTCGTGGTGGCCGACAGCGGCGGCGGCGTCCATGTGGTGAGCGTTGCCGATCCGGCAGCGCCGAAAATCCTGGGCTCGACTCATACCCGGGTTACCTGGTCGCGAGCTGCGGACGTGGCGGTTCGCGGTCGTCTCGCCTGGGTGGCCGATGGGGCCGACAGCACCCTTGGCGGGCTGGTCGTGGTGGACTTCACAGAGCCTTCCACACCCGTGGTCGTTGGCCGGACCTCCAACGCTTACGGCCTGGTCTCGGTGGCCCTCGACGGTGGACGTGTCTTGGCGGCCGACTACTACTTCGTGAACGGGGTGCCGATTTTCGATAGCGATGCGACGCCGGCTCTCAACGCCGTGCTCGATTTCTCGGGAGCGCCGAGTTTCCGGGACGACAACGGCAATGGCGTAGCCGTGCGTCCTGACGGTGCCGTGTTCCTGGCAGCGACCTCCTGGAGCATTCTGGACAATGGTGTATGGGGTTCAGGTGGTCTCCACATCGGACGCTATCGGGTCGGAAGTGACGACTTGGGCGTGGCCCCCGAGGTCACGCTGACCTCTCCTCCGGAAGGAACGTCGGCGCACGAGCGAACTTCGCTGACCCTGCGGGCGCAGGCCTCGGACGACGTGCACGTCGAGTCGGTCGCGTTTCTGGTCGACGGCGTTGAGGTCTTCCGCGATTTCAAGCGGCCCTTCGAGGCGACAATCCGGGTGCCGGTAGGTGTCTCATCGCTCAGGATCGGTGCCGTGGCAACCGACATGGCCGGAAACGAGGGGGTCGCCAAGGAGGTCACGGTGACCGTGATCCCCAACGACAAGCCGGTGGTCTCCTTGCTGGCGCCGGCTGCCGACTCTCGCCTTCGCGAGGGCACCCAGGCGGAAGTCGTCGCCGTGGCCACGGACGATATCCGCGCGGACTCAGTCCAGATTTTCATCGACGGCGTCCTGCGAGGGACATTCAATCAACCGCCCTATCGCGTGCCCTTCCTCGTCCCGTTGGGCGCGTCCCAGGTGACGGTGCAGGTGGTGGCAACCGACAGCGAAGGGCAGAGCACATCGATCACCGAGGTCGTGCCGGTGGAGGACGATTTGCCACCGATCGTCGCCGTAGTCGCGCCGGCTGCTGGAGCACAGGTCATCGAGGGCTCCCGCGTGGTGGTAACGGTGGGCGCGGCTGACGACCAGGGCGTTCGCTTCGTCGAGCTCTCGGCGAACGGAGTACCACTCGGTTCCGACTCCGTATCTCCCTACGAATTTTCGCTGCAGGTGCCGACGGGGATCTCGGAGCTGCGGCTGACCGCCACGGCGGAGGACAGCCTGGGGCAGCGGTCTACGGCCGAAAGTGTCCTGAACGTTGTCCCGGACCCGCTGACGACCGCCGTGGGCCGCGTCCTGGACGACAAGGCGGTTCCCGTGGCAGGGGCCGATGTGAGGTGCCACGGCTTCTTCGGCCTGACCGACACGAGCGGGACGTTCAGCATCTCGGGCCTCCCGGTACGCGATGGAGCGTTGTATTGCACGGCAGATTTCACCACCTCGCTGGGTAAGACATGGCACGCCATCTCGGGGCCTCGGGCTCCTGTTGCCGGGGGCACCACCGACATGGGGAATCTCCAGCCGTCTCCCTTCCTGCTTTATGCCAGCTTCAGCTCATTGGGTGCCGTTGCACTCCTCGATGCCGACACTCTCGCGGGCTCATTCCTCGATGATTCCGGGTCTTCGGGCGGGCTTTCCGGCCTTGCCGTCAACTCCTCAGGCCGCCTCTTCGCCACCACCCTCGAAGGGCCGCCGGGGAGTAGCACCAGTCGCCTGCTCGAGTTAGATCCTGGCTCCGGCGCCGTGCTGGCCGAGATCGGGCCGATCACCGACTCAACGGACGGAAGCGGCCTGAGCGTCGGCGACCTCGCGGTGCAACCGGGCTCCGGCGCGCTCTTCGTCCTGCGCACGGGAGAAGACGGCCACGGCAAGGACGGCAGCCTCTACATTGTCAATCCGGCAAACGGAGTGGCCAGCCTGGTAGGAGGCACCGGGACCGACGGCACCGGAGGCCTGGCCTTCACCCCCAATGGGTTGCTCTACACGACGAGATGGGATGGGGATAAGGGAGTTGCCTTCCTGCGATCGCTCGACCCGGCGAACGGCTCCACGCTTTCCGAGGTGGAGATCGCGAGCCCACCCGGCCTCTTTAGAGGTCTGACAGCACGGCCGACCGACGGGCTTCTTTTGGGCACTCTGCAACAATTTGTTGTAGGGCAGCCCCAAAGTGTTGTGGCCATCGACCCGGCGAGCGGCCTGGTCGCCGAGATCGGTATCACCAACTTCGGCGTTCTCGAAGACCTGGCGTTGCTGCCTTTGCCACCGCCAGAGGCCCAGACGACCGTCGTCGGCCGAGTGATCGACGCCTTTGGCGCCCCGGTCGAGGGGATGCGGGTCACGGTGCGAAACCTGTTCGAATCGGTCACTGGGAGCGACGGCCGGTTTGCCCTCTCGGGTGTGCCGGCGAGCTTCGGCAATGTCGTGGTGATCATCCCGCCGAGCGAATTCTCCAACAGCGGTGCAGAGTCAGCCCCCACGCCTACCGTGGCCGGGGGCACGACCGACGTCGGAGACATCGTGCTGACGGCCGACGAACCAGGGACCAGGGCCGTGGGCCGGGTCCTGGACGACGAAGCGATTCCCGTTGTAGGGGCCGAGGTGGTTTGCCACGGTTACAGCTTCACTGGTTACCACAACGGCACGACGGACGGAACGGGGACCTTCAACATTCCTGGCGTGCGGACCCTTGACGGGAGAGTGCAGTGCACGGCGAGCTTCATGACCCCAGCGGGCGAGTTGCGAAGCGCGCTGTCGTGGCCTCGCACACCCGTCGCGGGCGGCACCACGAACATGGGCGATCTGCGGCCGACGCCCTTCCTGCTCTATGCGAGCGCTGGTCCCCATTCGTTCGACCCGTCGGGTGCCTTGGCACTGCTCAATCCCGACACCCTCACCGGCTCTCGACTTATGGATACCGGGATTTCAAGTGGATTCTCAGGCCTTGTCTTCGACTCGTCCAATCGTCTCTTCGCTACCACTCTCGAAGGACCTTCCGGAGGACGCACCAGCCGGCTGGTCGAGCTCAATCCGGACTCCGGGGCGATGCGGGCCGAGATCGGGCCCGTCACAGACGGAGCGGACGGGAGCACCTTGAGCGTCGGCGATCTCGCGGCGCAACCTGAAACCGGAGCGCTCTTCGCTTTGCGTACAGGAGAGGACGGCCATGGCCAAGCCGGTGCGCTCTACACAGTAAATCCGGCCACCGGAGTTGCCAGCTTGCTGGGAGACACCGGGACCGATGGCACGGGAGGCCTCGCTTTTTCACCCAACGGAGAGCTGTACACGACGAGATGGAACGAAGCGACAGGAACCAATTCCCTTCGCACCGTCGATCCGGAGCACGGCTTCACGCTCTCCGAGGTCGAAATCGCCAGCCCATTCTCCGGCGCCTTCAGCGGTCTCGCCGTGCGGCCTACGGACGGTCTGGTCCTGGGTCTACAGAGCGACACCCCGCTGGAGATCGATCCGGTGAGTGGCCTTGCCGGCGAGATAGGCTTCCCGCCTTACGCCACCGAGGATCTGGCGTTCCGGCCTTTGCCGCCGCCGCAAGGTCAAACGACGGTCGTGGGCCGGCTGCTCGACGCCTCCGGCTCGCCCGTGGAAGCCGGCCTGGTTTCGGTGCTGGACGTGTTCGAGTCGATCAGCCAAGCCGACGGTCGGTTCGTCATCTCCCGCGTGCCCGCGAGCTTCGGCGAGGTGTTGGTGACCGCCTCATGGCCTTGGCCTCGCGGTGAGGGCAGGCTGCACTCGGCGTCTTCCGCTCCAACACCTACTGTAGCCGGCGGCACGACCGACGTAGGAGACCTCGTGCTCCAGGACGTCAATCCTCCAACCACCGTGGTAGGCACTGTCGTGGATGAGCTTGGACAGCCGGTGCCTGGAGCCGCGATCAAGGTCTTCAACAATTCCATAGTCCTCACCACGACGACCGATGCCAGCGGCGGCTTCATGATCACCAACATTCCCGGTGAGGAAACGCTTCACGTTCTGGCCACGGCTGAGGTCGGGGGTGTGAAGCTGAGGGGCCTCAATTTCGTGGGGCCGCAGCCTGGTGGCGTCACGGACGCGGGCCCAATCACCATCTACCCCATTGAGGACGTGCCGGACCCGTTGACGGCCGCCACTGGCCACGTGATCGACTCCGCAGGGCTTCCCGTCGCTGGCGCGAGGGTTCATGTCTTCACCGACTGGGACGTCTTCCCAGGTACCACCGGCACCGACGGAAGCTTCCTGGTGCTCGGCATCCCGACGGTCGATGGCGATCTGTACGCTGCTGCATCGGCTCGGCTGCACGGTCACCTCGCCACTGGCAGCTCGAGCTTCTTCACGCCGGAGGCCGGCGGCGTCACCAACCTCGGCGAGATCTCGATCGTTGAGGAGCAGGAATCACCGCCACCCCAAGTCCAGCTCGGTATCAGAGAGGATCGCCTCCTGCTGGCCATACTCGCGCCTCCTGCCCGCGTCCGTCCACTCCTCTGGTGCCCGGCGAGGGCCGCTGCCGGCCGGCGAACCTTGGCCTCCTTGTTACCGGAGAACGCGAGCGGAGGATTACCGCCTCAAAGACGAGAGCTCATCGCACCCCCAGCAGATTACCGAAGGATCACTGGCCCTGGCGGATTCCGTTGA
The DNA here is from genome assembly GCA_049284515.1 of Thermoanaerobaculia bacterium. Lineage (GTDB taxonomy): Bacteria > Acidobacteriota > Thermoanaerobaculia > Multivoradales > UBA5704 > DATARR01. Next base: position 15,031 of record JBAPYB010000349.1, on the reverse strand, counting down.
AAACTGGGACGCGCTCAATCCTCCTGCGAGCCTCCACCCGCAATCCCCAGCCCCTTCATATACCGGTGAAAAGTCGTCTTGGTGAGCCCCAGGCTCTCCCGGGCGGCCTTCACGTTGCCGCCGTAGCGCTCCAGGCGCGACAGGATCAGCTCGCGCTCGAAGGCTTCCACGGCGTCGCGTAGCGAGGCGCCGTCGGCCAGCAAGGGCGCCGCCTTGGGATTGGGCGTGCTGCGCAGCACTTCGGGGAGGCAGCGGTCGATCAGGGCGCGGTCGATCCAGGCTCCGGGCTGGGCGTGGATGAGAAAGAGCGAGCAGGCGCGGGCCAGGTCGCGAACGTTGCCCGGCCAGTCGTGGGCGACCAGGGCCTCGAAGGCGTCGCGGGTGAAGCCGAGGGTGCGCTTGCGGAGCTTCCTCTCGTGGTGCCGGCGGTAGTGGTCGAGCAGGGGCGGGATGTCCCAGGGGCGCTCGCGTAAGGGGAGCAGGCGGAGGGCCAGGGTGCGGAAGCGATCATAAAAATCCGCGCGCAGCGTCCCATCGCGCACCGCCTGGTCGAGGTCGCGATTGGTGGCCAGCACCACGGCCACGTTCACCTTGATCTCGCGGGTCTGCCCCACCGGCGTCACGGTGTGATTTTCCAGGACGCGCAGCAGGTGGGCCTGGGCCCGCGGCGACAGATCGCCGATCTCGTCAAGGAACAGCACTCCGCCGTCGGCGGCGCGGAAGAAGCCGGGCTCGTCGGTCAAGGCGCCGGTGAAGGAGCCCCGCTTGTGGCCGAAGAAGCGGGAGGCGGCCAGCTCGTCGGTGATCTCGGCGCAGTTGACCACCACCAGGGGCCGCTTGTGGCGTCCGCTGTAGGCGTGGAGGTAGCGGGCGATCAAATCCTTGCCCGTGCCCCGCTCGCCGAGGACGAGCACCGGCTCCGGATTCTCGGCCTCGATCGCGGGGATGAAGGTCTCGTGCAATGTCCGACGCAGCGCCTGGGTGCTGGAGGAGTCGCCGAGGATCTCCGGCGCGTCCTCGGCCGCTTCCCGCTCGGCGAGCAGCTCCCGCAGCTCGCGCTCCTGGGCAGCCTGGCGGAAGGAGAAGCCGAACAATCTCCCCACTGCCGTGGCATAGCCCTCCAGCCAGGCGCGGTCGCCCTCGCCGTAGGCCTCCATCAAGCCGCTGTTCTGAAGGTAGACGACGGCGAGGACGGCGTTGCGGACGGGGTCGAAGATCGGCGCGCAGAGCACGCTGTAGGAGCCTCCGGCGAGCGACGGCGTGCGGGAGGCGTCCTCCTGGAGCCGCGGGTCTTCGATCAGCTCGGGCCGGCCGCTCGCCACGACCCGCTGGATGAGCGACGGGCTGACGCCGCGCACGGAATCGCCCCGCTCGCAGGCCGCGATCTGCTCTTTGGTGAGAGGCCCCAAGGTGTGGACGGCCCGCAGGCGCAGCGGCTCCGGCTGCTCGATGACCAGCAGCAACGCCTTCTGGGCGCCGAACCCCCGCGCCGCCGCCTCGAAGGAAGCGCGCAAGGCCGCCTCCTCGCCGCCGTCGCTCGCCAGCACGGCCAGGAGCTCGTTCATGGAGCCGAGGAGCTGCGAGTAATCGCGGCCGGGCGGCGGAGAGGCTTGAGCCGACATGTTTCTAGGGTAGCAGAGCGGCTACGTGCCCCCGCCCAGGACCCTCATCACCCCTGCCCTCTTCTCCCAGCCTCCCCCCCATCCGCCGGGAGAAGAGGGAGAAAGGCAAGACAGCTCCAACCGGGTTCCCCTCTCCCGGTCGGGGGGAGTGCGGTGGGAGAGGGGACAGGGGTGAGGGTTTTCGGGCGGGGGAACGAAAGGAACGAAAGGTTGGCAGTGCTGGCCGGGACGGGCTCGTATACAATCCCGATCAACGTCCCCTGTCTTTATAAAGCTTTTCAAGTAACTCGCCAGGAGAAGATTCATGCGCCCTCTCCCCTTGCTGCTTCTCGCCAGTCTCGCCGTCGCCAGTTGCACGACCGTCTACCAGGTCCGCGGGACCGAGAGCACTCTGAAACCCATGCCCGTCCGCGACCTGGTCGGCTCCGACGACATCCACCGGGCGCGGCAGATTTCGATGGAACATGAATCCATTGAAAAATATGACGACTTCTCTCTCGGGGTGATCGAGATCAGCGACGAGGGCACGGTCAACCCGGCGCAGAAAGAGATGGTCATGGACTGGATCGAGCGCGAGACGAAGCCGGGAGGAATCCTCGTCGTCTTCGCGCATGGCTGGCATCACGGGGCCCGCACCTGCGACAACAACCTGTGCTGCTTCCGCACCCTGCTGAGCGAGATGAAGAAGTCCGGCATGGCGGGAGCGGGGAAGAACGTGGTCGGGCTGTATCTCGGATGGCGCGGCGAGTCGCTCCCCTATGAAGGCTGGAACATCGCGACCCTCTGGGGTCGCAAGCGCGTTGCCGAGCACGCCGGCCGCACCGCCGGCAAGGAGATCCTGCTCGAGCTCGAGCGGCGGGTCTGGGGGAAACAATGGGATCTGTCGATGATCACCATCGGCCACAGCCTCGGCGGCGCGCTCGTCTATTCGGCCATCAAGAGCAAGCTCACGGGCGACATCTCCGACATCGAGCTCGGCAAGGTCCGCGATTTCCGGGTGGTGCGGACCGAGGATAGCCGGGTCGAAGCCCTGGAACGCAAGCAAAAAGCCATACGGGCAGGATTCGGGGACCTCGTCGTGCTCGTCAATCCGGCGTTGGAGGCCAGCGAGTACCGGCCGTTCGACGCCGACCTCCGCGACGACCGGGTGCATTGCAGCGGCTCCGATTGCCACGGCGAGCTGCTGCGCCAGGGCCTGCCGTACGACAAATTGCAGCCCTATCAAAAATGGCAGATGCCCGTCCTGCTCACTTTCGCGACCGACCCCGACACCGCGGTCGGCCTCGCCTTTCCGCCGGCCCGGATCCTCCAGGCATTCTTCACGCTGCATTGGGGGCAGTTGGGGAAGGCCTACTGGACGGGCATGGGGCGCTACGCGCCGCAGGCGACGCACCGCCTGACCGCGCCCGCGAGGTACAAGGATGAGCCGGGGACCGTCTCGGCGGATTGCGGCTGCCGGAAGGTCGCCGAGGGGCTGGCCGCCATGCCGCCGATCAGCGTGCAGCTCGACTCCGCCTCGGGAGCTCAAAAGATCGGCGGCGGCCTGGAGTTCGGCCTCACCAAGGAGCGCCTCCGGCGAGGCTGGGACGTCAACTCTCCCTATCTCGTGGTGCAGACCGACAAGGGCGTGATGTCCGACCACAACGACATCTTCAACCCCACCTTCATCGCCTTCCTGCGCGCCTACATCGAGGCCTACGACAAGAAGTACGACAGCCTGCCCGAAGAGGTGAAGCAGACGATGAAGCAGTAGGCGGGAACCTCACGGAATCGGGAGGCGTCAAGGATTGGCGGCGGCCCGCCCGGCCACCGGCAGCCCAGCCGCCCGCCACGCCGGCAGCCCTTCCCGCAGCCAGAGCAGGTTCGTGAACCCTGCCCGCGCCAGCTTGGCCGCCGCGTCCCGGCTGCGGATGCACGGCCGGCCGTAGCAGTAGAGGACCACCGGCGCCCGCGCCGCCTTGGCTTGCGGCCAGATCTTTTCCACGGTCCTCTCGATCGAGGCGTTTTCCAGATAGGCGGGAAAGTTGTAGGCCCCCGGAATGTGGGCGAGCCGGAAGTCGTACGCCTCCCGCAGGTCGAGCACCACGACCGATGGAGCCAGCTTGTCCGCCAGCACGGGGTTCTCCGCCTCCAGCAAGCCGTCGACCTCGGGCGCGCCCACGATGCGCACCACCGGGTCTGCCGGGTTCCTGGACCACTCCGCGAAGCCTCCGGAGAAAACGCGCACGGGGATTCCCGCGGCGCGCAGGAGCAGATACCCGAGCCCCGGCTGGAGATCCGCCGGTCCATCCCCATAGAGCACGAACTCCGCCTTGGGATCGACCTTGGTCGCCTCGCGCGGCCCCAGCGCCAGGAGCATCTTCCCCACGGCGCCGGGCGCGGGCCACCGGCGGTCCTCGGGAAGCCAGCGCCGGAAGTCGAAAGGCAGGGCGTGGGGAATGTGCCCCGCCGCGAACCGCGCCGGGGCCTCGTAGCCGTTCTCCATCCAGATCCCCTCGTCCCGGAGATCCAGAAACTCCACCCCTTTCTCCCCGAGCTGCGTCCGCACCCACGCCGCGTCCGCAACGGCCGGCTCCGACGCGCGCGCCGAGAAGGCCCGGGCCTCGCGCGTGCCGGGCCCCTCCTCCATCGTTCCCACCGCCGCCATGTCGCCGTCGAGCACCTTCACGTCTTTCAGCCCGGCCCATTCCAGCAGCCAGAAGGCCTCCCCGACCGGGGCGCCGTCGTCCCCGACCACCACCACCGTTTCGTCCCCCGCAATCCCGGCCTCCCCGAGCTGCCGTTGCACGCACTCCACCCCGGCCGCCACGCACTCCGGTGCCACCGCCAACCGCACCGCCCCGGGCAGGTGCCCCGCCGCAAAAGCCGCCTGGGACCGCACGTCCACGGGAAGCACCGGATGCGTCGCCACCCAGGCGGGGGGAACGAAAATCTGGGAGGGCGGTGCAGGGGCGGGCGCAGGGAGGGCGAGCGGCAGGAGAACGAGGAGAGGGTTCATGGGTATGAGGGATTTCCCTCATTGTCCCACGGATCGCTCCGTCTCCCGGGCTTTAGCTTCAGAACTCGAAGGAACGGGAGGGAGTAGCGCTCAGAAAGAAGTCTGAGCTTTCTTCAGCCTGCATGCTTGCTCTTCGGCTCGGCCTGCTTGGCCGGCAGCCGTACGACTTCACGGTTTCCCTCGTCCTGGCTTCGCTTCAGATCTCGACAGATGGCCCGCACATCGTAGGCGAAACTTTGCGCGTAGGCGTCACGCACCGCTCGAACCTCCGCCACGATCTCGTCTTCCCACTTGTCCATATCACGCCTCCATGAGCTCCTCCGGAGTGCATATTACCACTGGCGAATAGTCCCGCGACCTGCACATCTGGTCAATCTTGGTCCGAATGGCCGCGTTCGCGAGATGGGTGCAGTTCCAGGTCAGCAGGTAATCAACGCGATGAACGACCGAGGCAGCGACGTGTACAGCATCAACTGCGGCCTTCGGAGGCATGGGGCCGACACGAATCAGCTCCTCCGCGAAGTTGGAGACCTCCTCTGTGATGTCGAGCAGGGGGAGCTCCTCCAAGACTTTCAGCCGAAGATCCGCCATGGTTTCATCTCCCCCTCCCGCTTCCTTGACCACCGCCTCGGAAGCAAAAAGGTCGAAGTCCTTTCGTCGGTCGCTCCACCACTGCTGCGTGAGCTGCTGGTGGGCGGCAGTGACCAGATTGCGGCTCAAGCGAGCCGTCAGATAGCTGATGATCGTCGTTTCGACGTACACCCGGGGCTTCGCCAGTGGCTCATCCACTCCCTCAGCTCCAGAACTCGATCGGCCGCGGCTCGAGGATCATGCCGTGCGAGTAGGCCCGGCGGTAGAACTCCTCCAGACCTTCGAGCTCTTCGGCACGCAGGAAGAAGTGGAGGTTCTCCGTGAGGTAGGCGCGGACCTCGGAGCTGTCGAGCCCGAGCTCGGCGGCCGCCTCGCGCACCAGGATGTCGAGCGAGGAGAGACCGTAGCGCAGGCTGCTCTTGAAGTAGAAGGGGAGGTCGGGAATCTCCACCTCGGGGCGCACCGCCCAGACGGCGAAAACGAAGGGGAGCCCCGTCAGCGCCTTCCACTCGGCGGCGAGATCGATGACCTGATACCGCTCGCGGTCGAGACGCAGGGCCGGATCGCCGATGATCAGGGCCGCGTCCGCCTCCGCCAGCATGCGCTCGGGATCGGGACGCTCGTGCAGGTACTCCGGGTCGAGCCCCCAGCGCTCGCGCAGCAGGATGCGGACGAGGGTCGCGGAGGTCCGGCTGTTCAGGTCGAGCGCCACGCGGCGGACTTCCTCGATCGGGCCCCGCGAGACGAGGACGACGCTGCGCACCTCCTCCTGCGCTCCCACGCACATGTCGGGGAGGACCCGGAGATTGGGAATGCGCTGCACCTCGATGGAGGGAATGAGCCCGATGTCGAGATTTCCCTGCGCCAGCAGACGCGCCACCAGGGCCGGCGGATGATAGGTGGGTGCGAACAGGTCCGCGTGGTGCCCTTTCAGGAAACCCCACGCCAGCGGCTTGCTGTTCAGGAAGTTGACGATGCCGACGCGCAGCTTGGGCAAGGTCTCCCCTACTTGGACATGGCGCCCAGGAAGTCCCCGTTCGTCTTCGCTTTCGACAGCTTGTCGAGCAGCAGCTCCATGCTCTCCACGGTCGACAGGGGATTGAGCACCTTGCGCAGCACCCAGACGCGGTGCAGCTCGCTCTCCGGCATCAGCAGCTCTTCCTTGCGGGTGCCCGACTTGTTGATGTCGATGGCCGGGAAGACGCGCTTGTCCACCAGCTTGCGGTCGAGGTGGATCTCGCAGTTGCCGGTGCCCTTGAACTCCTCGAAGATGACGTCGTCCATGCGGCTGCCGGTGTCGACCAGGGCGGTGGCGATGATGGTGAGCGACCCGCCCTCCTCGATGTTGCGGGCGGCGCCGAAGAAGCGCTTCGGCCGGTGCAGGGCGTTGGCGTCGATACCGCCGGAGAGCACCTTGCCCGAAGGCGGCTGCACCGTGTTGTAGGCCCGCGCCAGGCGGGTGATGGAGTCGAGCAGGATGACCACGTCCTTCTTGTGCTCGACCAGGCGCTTGGCCTTCTCGATCACCATCTCGGCCACCTGCACGTGGCGGGTGGCAGGCTCGTCGAAGGTCGAGGAGACGACCTCGCCGGCCACGGAGCGCTGCATGTCGGTGACCTCCTCCGGCCGCTCATCGATGAGCAGCACGATGAGGATGGCCTCGGGGTGGTTCTTCTCCACCGAGTGGGCGATCGACTGCAGCAGCATGGTCTTGCCGGTGCGCGGCGGCGCCACGATCAACGCGCGCTGCCCCTTGCCCATGGGCGTCGAGAGGTCCATCACCCGCGACGACATGTCGCCGGCGACCTCGAGCTTGATCCGCTCCTGCGGATAGAGCGGCGTCAGGTTGTCGAAGAAGATCTTGTTGCGGGCAACCTCGGGGTGCTCGAAGTTGACCGCCTCGACCTTGATGAGGGCGAAGTAGCGCTCGCCCTCCTTGGGCTGGCGGACCTGGCCGGAGATGGTGTCGCCGGTGCGCAGGTCGAAGCGCCGGATCTGGCTCGGGGAGACGTAGATGTCGTCCGGCCCGGGCAGGTAGTTGTACTCGGGAGCGCGCAGGAAGCCGAAGCCGTCGGGCAGGCATTCGAGCACCCCCTCGGCGAAGATCAGCCCGCTCTTTTCCGTCTGCGCCTGGAGGACCTTGAAGATCAGCTCCTGCTTGCGCATGCCGGTGACGCCCTCGACGCCGAGGTCCTTACCGATCTGGGTGAGCTGGGAGATGCTCATCTCCTTGAGCGCCCGGATGTCGAGGGACTCCACCGAGGTCCCGCCCTTCTCTACTTGGTTCTGCTGTGGCTTTGGCATGTCGTTCCTCTTCGCTTCGATCATCTTGTCGATCATCTTGGACTCGCTTCGAGATGGGGGGCGATGGCGCCCCAGAGCTCTTTGATCCCTTCCCCCGAGCGAGCGGAAACAGGGATGACGGAGATTGATTCCTCAAGCTTCAACATCGTCCGGACGTCCCGGACGATGGCCGCCCAACGGCCTCGCGGCATCTTGTCGACCTTGGTCGCGGCAATGACGATCTCCGCTCCCAGGCTCGACAGGTACTGATACGCCTGGACATCGAGCGGGGTTGCCCCCACCTTGCCGTCCACCAGGATCACCACCAACGCTCCCGGCAACGCCTGCCGGAAGTAGCCCTCCACCCGCGCCGCCCACTCCCGCCTGTCGTCCCGCCCGGCCTTGGCGTAGCCGTAACCCGGCAGGTCCACGAAGTAGAAGCGCCGGTTCACCAGGAAGTAGTTGACCGCCTGGGTCCGGCCGGGAGTGGAGCTGATGCGGGCCAGGCTCCTGCGCCCCAGCAGCCGGTTCAGCAGGCTCGACTTGCCGACGTTGGAGCGCCCGACGAAGGCGACCTCCGGCCGGCCGTCGCGCAGGTAGTCCCCGTTCCCGTGGGCAGACCGGATGAATTCCGCGGTTTCGAGCTTCAAGCGATTCGCCTGCGTTCGCGGGGTGGCTCCATCATGCCGCCTGGGGAGCGCCGGGCATGCCAGATCGGACGGCTGCCGCACGGCGCTGCGGATTTTTCAAACTGGATGCGAGGTCAATGGGCCAGGGAATCCGACCCGAGCGGAGCCTCCGGAGAGGTCTCCGTGAACTTGCCGTCCTTCTTGGGCAGCGGGATGATGGTGCCGTCCAGGGCAAGACGCAACACCTCGTCCATCGACTCGACCAGGTGGAACTCCATCGCTTCGCGCACCTCGTTGGGGATCTCCTCGATGTCCTTCTCGTTCTCCTTGGGAAGGATCACCTCGTTGATACCGCCGCGGAAGGCCGCCAGAACCTTGTCCTTGATCCCGCCCACCGGCAGCACCTTGCCGCGCAGCGTGATCTCTCCCGTCATCGCCACGTCCTTGCGGACGGCGATCTTGGTCAGCGCTGAAATCAGCGCCGTGGCCATGGTGATGCCCGCCGACGGCCCGTCCTTGGGGATCGCGCCCTCGGGGACGTGGAGGTGGACGTCCAGGCTCTCGTTGAAATCCGGCTCGACGCCGAAGATGTCGGCGCGGCTGCGCAGATACGACACCGCAGCGCGGGCTGATTCCTGCATCACCTCGCCGAGCTTGCCGGTCAGCGTCAGCTTCCCCTTGCCCGGCATCAGCCCGACCTCGGTCTCCAACAGCTCGCCGCCCACCTCGGTCCAGGCGAGGCCGGTGGCGACGCCGATCTCGGACTCCTGGTTCTTGCGGCGGGCGCGGAACTTGGGCTTGCCCAGCAGCTCGAAGACCATCTCCGGCTTGACGGCGAGGGTGAGCGACGGCCCCTCGCGCACCACGCGACGGGCGATCTTGCGGCAGATGGAGGCGATCTCGCGCTCCAGGCTGCGCACTCCCGCCTCGCGGGTGTAGCTCTCGATGATCACCCGGATCGCCTCGGCGTCGAAGGAGAGCTTGTCCGCCAGGAGCCCATGGTCCTTGAGCTGCCGGGGGACCAGGAACTGCTGGGCGATGGCCAGCTTCTCGTTGAGCGTGTAGCCCGAGAGGCTGATGACCTCCATGCGGTCCTTGAGCGGCGGCGGAATCGAGTGGGTGACGTTCGCCGTGGCGATGAACATGACCTTCGACAGGTCGTACTCGACGTCGAGGTAGTGGTCGAGGAACGAGTCGTTCTGCTCCGGGTCCAGCACCTCGAGCAACGCAGCCGACGGATCGCCCCGGAAGTCCGTGGACATCTTGTCGATCTCGTCGAGCAGGAAGATGGGATTGATGGTCCCCGCCTTGCGCATCATCTGCACGATCTGGCCCGGAAAGGCGCCGATGTAGGTGCGGCGATGGCCGCGGATCTCGGCCTCGTCGCGCACCCCGCCCAGCGACAGGCGCACGAACTTGCGGCCGGTGGCGCGGGCGATCGACTTGGCGAGCGACGACTTGCCGACGCCCGGCGGACCCACGAAGCAGATGATCGAGCTCTTGGTCTGCCCCACGAGCTGGCGCACGGCCAGGAACTCGAGGATGCGGTCCTTGATCTTCTCCAGGCCGTAATGGTCCTCGTTGAGCACCTTCTCGGCGTTCTCGAGGTCCTTCCTCTCCTTGCTGCGCCGGCGCCAGGGCACGGAGACCAGCCAGTCGATGTAGTTGCGCGACACCGTGGCCTCGGCCGAGACCGGCGGCATGGCCTCCAGGCGCTTGAGCTCCTGCTCGGCCTTCTCCTTCACTTCCTTGGGCAGGCCGGCCTTCTCGATCTTCTCCCGCAGCTCGGTCAGCTCGTCGCCGCGGTCGTCCTTGCGCCCCAGCTCCTGATGGATGGCCTTGATCTTCTCGTTGAGGTAGTACTCCTTCTGGGCCTTCTCCATCTGCTTCTTGACCTTGACGTTGATCCGCTTGTCGATGTTGATCTTCTCGATCTCGACGTCGAGCAGGTCGTGCAGGCGTTGCAGGCGCTCGTAGGGGTTGGTCAGCTCGAGCAGCGACTGCTTCTCGGCGGTCGCCACCATCAGGTGGGCCGAGAGGATGTCGGCCACGCGGTCGGCGTCGTCGAGCTTGAGGGTCGACATCAGCCCTTCGAAAGCCAGGTGGTGCGACATCTTGGCGTACTGCTCGAAGGCCCCGAGGACCTTGCTCATGTAGTTGCGCAGCTCTTCGGAGAGCGGGTAGTTGACCTCGTAGGTCTCCACCTCGACGTTGAGCGCGCCGTCGGTGTCGACGACGGTGACGATCTTGCCGCGCTGCACCCCCTCGACCATCACCCGCACGTTGCCGTTGGGCAGCTTGAGGTTCTGGATGACGGAAGCGATGACGCCGATGTCGCAGATGTCGTCGCGCAGCGGATCGTCGATCCGCGGGTCCCTCTGGGCGGCGAGGAAGATGCGCTTGGTGGTGCCGGAGAGCGCCTGCTCCAGGGCCCGCACCGAGCTTTCGCGGCCGACGATGAACGGGGCCATCATATGGGGGAACACCACCATGTCCCGGAGGGGGACGAGCGGCAGGACTTCTCGTTTCTTCGTCACGTAGGACGCGGGCATGACTGCGCCTGACCCTTTCCTCAGCCGGCCTTCTTGTAAAGCATGATCGGCTGGATGCGGCTCGCCACGACCTCCTCGTTGATGAGGATCTGCTTGACGTCGCGTTGCGAGGGTATGGTGTACATGAGGTCGAGCATCAGCTCTTCGAGGATGATGCGCAGGCCGCGGGCGCCGACGTTGCGCTTCAGCGCTTCGCTGGCGACCGCCTTGAGCGACTCGTCGGAGAACTTCAGCTCCACCCCTTCGAACTCGAGGATGGTCTGGTACTGCCGGATGAGGCTGTTCTTGGGCTCGTGGAGGATGCGCACCAGCGCCTCCTCGTCCAGCTCTTCGAGCGTCGCGACCACCGGCAACCGGCCCACGAACTCGGGGATCAGGCCGTACTTGATGAGGTCCTCGGGCAGCACGTGCTCCAGGAACTGGCCGGTCCGCTTGTCGCGCTTGCCCTTGATGTCGGCCCCGAAGCCGAGGGACTTCTGGTTCATGCGGCGCTCGATGACGTCCTCGAGGCCGACGAAGGCGCCGCCGCAGATGAACAGGATGTTGGTGGTGTCGATCTGGAGGAACTCCTGGTGGGGGTGCTTGCGCCCGCCCTGCGGCGGCACGTTGCACTGGGTGCCCTCGAGGATCTTGAGCAGGGCCTGCTGCACTCCCTCGCCGGAAACGTCGCGGGTGATCGACGGATTGTCGCTCTTGCGGCAGATCTTGTCCACTTCATCGATGTAGACGATGCCGCGCTGCGTCTTCTCCTTGTCGTTGCCCGACGCCTGGTAGAGCTTGAGGATGATGTTCTCGACGTCCTCGCCGACGTAGCCGGCCTCGGTGAGGGTGGTGGCGTCGGCGATGGTGAAGGGGACGGAGAGGAGGCGGGCGAGGGTCTGGGCGAGCAGCGTCTTGCCGGTGCCGGTGGGGCCGATGAGCAGGATGTTGGACTTCTGCAGCTCGACGTCGCCGTGCGCCTTCTCAGCGAAGTCGATGCGCTTGTAGTGGTTGTACACCGCCACGGCCAGCTTCTTCTTCGCCTGCTCCTGGCCGATGACGTACTCGTCGAGGAGCGCCTTGATCTCCTTGGGCTTCGGCAGCGTCGTGTCCTGCTGCTGTTCGAGCATCCGGTCCTCGGCGATGATGTCGAGGCAGATGTCGACGCACTCGTCGCAGATGAACACCGTGGGGCCGGCGATCAGCTTCTTCACCTCGCGCTGGCTCTTGTTGCAGAACGAGCACCTCAGGACTTCATCGCCGCTGTCTTTCTTCGGCATGTCTCCTCCGTTGTGGCGGCGGTGACTGGAGACTTCACCCCTGTCAACGTCTTGCCAGGTAGAACAGGCGCTGCGGCGGACGCTATTTCCGCCGCGCTGCCGGCTCCCACTTCAACGCCCGTCTGCACCTCCAGAGGTGCAGCGGACGCCTCGAAACGTTACCGGATCGGGGTCGGTCCGGGGCCATCCGGCCGCCGGCGCAGCATCACCCGGTCCGCCAGACCGTACTCCACTGCCTCTTTCGCTCCCAAGATCCTATCGCGTTCCGTGTCGCGATGGATCTCCTCTTTCGATTTTCCCGTATGAAAAGCCAGGATCTCGTCCAGCCGGTCGCGCATCATCAGCATGTCCTTGGCGTGGATCTCGATGTCCGACTGCTGTCCCTGGAGCCCCGAGAGCCACGGCTGGTGGATGAGGATGCGGCTGTTGGGCAGCAGCGTCCGCTTCCCCCGGGCGCCGGCCGCGAACAACACCGCCGCCATCGACGCCGCCTGCCCCACGCAGTAGGTGGAGACGTCCGGCTTGATGTACTGCATGGTGTCGTAGATGGCCATCCCGGACGAGACCGAGCCGCCGGGCGAGTTGATGTAGAGGGAAATGTCCTTCTCGGGGTTCTCGGCTTCCAGGAACAGCATCTGCGCGATGATCAGGCTGGCGACGTCGTCGTCGACCGCCCGGCCCAGGAAGATGATGTTGTCCTTGAGCAGCCGCGAGTAGATGTCGTAGGCGCGCTCGCCCCGGTTCGATTGCTCGACCACCATCGGAATCAGCATGCTTCGGTTCTCTCCTTCCGCCTTCTAAGTCTCAACTGGAGCCTCGGAGCCGGCGGCGGCCGCCCCGAGCTCGGGCTCTCCGAGCAGAGTGCGGATCGTCTTCTCGCGCCGCAACTGGGACCGCAGGGTGCCTAAACGGCCGTCCTCGTCCAGCTTGCGTCGCAGTACCGGGGTCGAGACTCCCTGGGCATGAGCCAACACAGCCAGAGTGCGTTCAAATTCCTCTTCCGTGACTACGATCTTCCGGTCGTCCGCAATCGCGTCGAGCAACAACCGGGCGTGGACCCGTTTTTCGGCCATCGGCACCAGATCCTCGCGCATGCGGTTCCAATCGATGCCGGCGTGCTCGACGTCGACGCCGCGGCGGGCCAGGTTCTCGGCCTGGTCCTGCACCATGCCTTCCACCTCGTTGCGCACCACGCCCTGCGGCAGGTCGATGGGATGGCGCTCGCGGAGCTGGTCGAGGAGGGCGCGCTGGCGCGCCTCGCGGCGCTGGTCCGCCTTCTCGTGGCGGGACTGCTGCACCACCGCCTCGCGCAACGCCTCGAAGCTCGGGAGCTCGGGATTGATCTTGGCGGCGAAAGCGTCGTCGAGCGGCGGCAGGTCGCGCTCCTCGACGCCGTTGACCTTGACGCGGAAGGTCTGCTCGTGCACCTCCGGCTCGCCCCCCTCCGCCGCCGCCGGATGCTCGTGGCGGCGGGTGAAGGTCTCCTCCTGGCCGGCCGACATGCCGCGCACGGTGCTCGAAAGCTCCGGCCAGACCTTGGGGTCGCCGACCTCGATCTGGGCCTTGTCGGTGCGCTCCTCCAGATGCTCGGGCGAGGGGAGGCTGGTGATCTCCAGGTCCACCCGGTCGCCCAGGGCGGCCGGCCGGTCCGACGGGATCCAGCCGGAGGTCTGCTTGCGGATCTCCTCGATCCGCTCCTCGATCTCCAGGGTCCCCGGCTCGGTCTCCGGGTCGGGAAGGTCGAAGTCCTGGATGTTGCGCAGCTCGATCTGCGGCCGCGTCTCCACCGTGGCGACGAAGGTCAGGGGCTCGCCGGGCAGCAGGTCGGTGATCTCGTCCACCTCGGGCGGCAGCAGCGGCTCGAGGGAGGTCTCGGCCTGCGCCTGCTTCCAGTAGCGGGGCAGCAACCGGTCCTTGACCTCGTGCTCGATGTCCTTGGCATACCGCCGGCGCACCAGCTCGGCGGGCACCTTGCCTTTGCGGAAGCCGGGGATGCGGATCTTTGCTCCAAGCTCCTGGATGACGCGCTGCGTCTCCGCCTCGACGGCGGGGGCGGGCACCTCCACCTTGAGCTGCTTGCGGCAAGGCCCCACGTCCTGCTGGGAAAGAACCACGCTCATCGGATTGTCTTCCTCATTCTACTGGCGATGGTGCGAAAGGGGGGACTCGAACCCCCAACCCGATCTCTCGGGACTAGATCCTAAGTCTAGCGCGTATACCAGTTCCGCCACTTTCGCTGAAGAGAGCCTCCTGGTCGCGGAGGAGTGAGGGGTTAGGGGGAAGAAGTGGTGAGCCGCTCAGGAATCGAACCTGAAACCCGCAGATTAAGAGTCTGCTGCTCTGCCAGTTGAGCTAGCGGCCCGTGCAAGCCGGATCATACTCAAAGATAGCCACGGTGACAACGCCCCCGGTTTGCAACCTCTTCCTACCAGCATCAGCCTCCCTGCACGAAACGGACCATTTCGACGCGATCTCCCGCGGCGAGCACCGTTTCCGCGAACCGCGCCCGCGGCACGAGATCGCCGTTGCGCTCCACGGCGACCGTGCGGGGATCGCTCCCCAAGCCGCTCACCAGATCCGCCACGGTCGCCCCCTCCGGCACCCGGTGAGGCTCGCCGTTGACGATCAGGTCGAGGATGGCTCCGACCTCCGGCATGAGCTCCTTATACCATCCTTTTACAGGAGGTGCTTCAGCTCGGCGCGGCCGATGTTGCTGACGGCGTTGATGATGAGCGCCGAGGTGCCGCGGCCGACCTGGGGGATGTCGAACCCCAGGGTGAGGAAGCCGCGATCGTCGGTGCGGCCGTTGGCCAGCACGCGCGGCTCGACGACGGTAGAGATCATGCGGACCGACACCTGGGTGCCGGCGATGGGCTGGCCGTTCTTGCTGGAGCTGGTGCGCAGGACGAGGGTGGCGGCGTGACCGAGAGCGAGGTTGCGCTCCTCCTCCAGCATGAGGACGAGCTGCTCTTGGTCGGCCTCGCTGGTCAGGTACTCGAGGATCACCTGGTCCAGGGTGCGCTCCGGCGACGGCGTGCGGGCGACCGGCGGCGGTGGCTGGGGCGGCTGCGGCGGCGGGGTGGCGATCCCGGAGCGC